>CAJXTR010000007.1 GCA_913060465.1 uncultured Cryomorphaceae bacterium
GTTGTCGGTCATCACTTGACGGAACCAAACGAAGCGTTCTTGAGCCAAAGTCGTCTTCCATTGAAACTTACAGCCCATGCGGGTGCCAACATTCCATTGGGCCGCAAGCGTTTACACAATAGTTTACAATCTTACCTCGTTCCCAATGTGGTATACCAACAACAAGGTCCTGCTTCTCAGCTAACCGCTGGTTTGAGCTTTGCTAGAGGTCCAATTGCTGGTGGTCTTGCACTCAGACAAGGTAGTTTCAACCCAGATGCCGTGATTTTCATTTTCGGTATCACCCCTCCTGACCTTCCATGGACATTTGGTTACAGCTATGATTACACGATTAGCGATTTGACCAACACACTTGGCGGTGCGCACGAAGTGAGCTTGGGCTATAAATTCCCATGTCGCTCACGTAAGAGCAAACTCAAGCCATTGAAGTGTCCTAAATTCTAAATTGACGAAATAACTAGATTACATGAATAGCTTCGTAAAGTTTTCAATTGCCACTGTAGCCGTTGCCTTGCTCGCAAGCTGTGCCGGCCCTGAATCCAACACTACTGGTTGGGCAATTAACAACAAAAAGAACGGTGGTTTCCAAGCAAACTTGGGTTACCAAGGCCAAGAAACCGGACCTGGACTTGTTTTCGTTGAAGGTGGTACCTTCATGATGGGACAAGTTGAAGAAGATTTCATCAAAGACTGGAACAACGTACCGCGTCGTATCACTGTGAGCTCATTTTATATGGATGAGAATGAGGTGACCAACCTAGACTACCGCGAATACTTGTACTGGTTGCGTCGCGTCTATGATTACGACTACTACCCAGAGATCTACAAGAGTGCCCTTCCAGACACATTAGTTTGGAGAGATAAGCTTGCCTACAATGATAACTATGTAGAAAACTACCTACGTCACCCAGCATACAACTACTATCCAGTGGTTGGTGTTAGCTGGTTGCAAGCACAGCGCTACTGTTCTTGGAGAACGGACCGCGTGAACGAATCTATCCTTATTAAAGAAGGTATCTTAAACGAGTCTACCGACCAGATGGATGCTGATCACTTTAATACGGAAGTATATCTCTACAAAGAAGGATCATACGTTGCACAAAACAAGAAAGGCCTAAAAGACCTTAACCCTAACAGTATTTACGGTAAAGAAGGACGTCCAGCACGTTTAGAAGATGGTATTCTTCTTCCGAAATACCGTCTCCCAACTGAGGCAGAATGGGAATATGCTGCTTATGCAGATGGTGGTCACCGTATCTACAACCGTGTAGCCGATAAGAACAAATACAGCTGGAACGGTAACGGAACGCGTAACCCGGATAAGCAAGACCGTGGAGATATCTTGGCGAACTTCAAGAGAGGCCGTGGTGATAACATGGGTACATCAGGTTGGTTGAATGACCAAGCGGACATCACCATGCAAGTGCGTTTCTACCCGCCGAACGACTTCGGTTTGTACGACATGGCTGGTAACGTAGCAGAATGGGTATTGGACGTATACCGCCCTGTAACTTCTTTCGATGTAACTGATTTCCGCGGTTTCCGTGGTAATGAGTTCAAACATTTCGACGGCAACTACCAAGACATCGGTTCTTTGGAAGTACTTCAAGACCCACAAAAAGAGGTACGCAATGGCGATACAGTTATTGTTCGCTTGCCAGGTCAATTGCCAACGCGCAGCGTAACGGTTGAAGAGACTGTTAAGCGTCGCAACTACAACAAAGGCGATTTCCGCGATTACCTCGATGGTGATGTTGAAAGTTCACAGAACTACGCAAACCCAACTCAAGAAGGTGAAGCACCTATGTACGATTATGGTAACAAATCATTGATCGGAAACACTACTCGTGTATACAAGGGTGGTAGCTGGAAGGATCGCGCGTACTGGTTGAGCCCAGGTACACGTCGTTTCCTAGAAGAAGATCAAAGTACAGATTACATCGGTTTCCGTTGTGCTATGGACCGTGTAGGATTCCAGAACATGGATGAATCTCGCAACAAGCGTCCTAACAAAGTGAAGCGTCACAACTTCAAGCGTTACAAAATGTAATTCGACTATTAAGAATTAAAAACCCTGCCCTGTCGGCAGGGTTTTTTTATACCCTAACTTTCCCCTGTGAATGACGGCAACATCATGAAAGTATTTGAAGCATTTTTAGACTGTGGGACCATTAGCACCGACACGAGAAACATCCTTCCTGGATCTGTTTTCTTTGCGTTGAAAGGTGCCCGATTCAACGGTAATGACTTCGCCATCGAAGCGCTCAACCAGGGCGCTGCCTATGCAATAGTTGACGAGCCCGTTGGCAATAACGACCGCCTTATTTACGTCGAAGATGTGCTCAAAGCACTTCAAGATTGTTCTCGCGAGTACCGCAGGCATTTAGGCATACCTATAGTTGGGTTGACAGGAAGTAATGGAAAAACAACCAATAAGGAGTTGTTCCATGCCGTTCTTTCAAAGAAGTATAAGGTCCATGCAACTAAAGGGAACTTCAATAACCATATCGGTGTACCCTTAACCCTTTTATCCATTCCTAAGGACGCGGAATATGCCATCGTGGAAATGGGCGCCAATCACCAGAAAGAGATTGCCCAGTTATCGTCTATTTGCGAACCGAACATCGGTTACATAACCAACTATGGGAAAGCCCATCTCGAGGGCTTTGGCGGAGTTGAAGGCATTATTAAAGGCAAAAGCGAACTCTACGATTACCTCAGAGGAAAGGACGGAACACGAGTACTATTGAATGCTGATGATTCACTTCAAATAGAAAAATCTGCGGGTTGTGCCACATACAGCTTCGGAACTACTAATGCCGATTTTATCTGGATGCCAAAATCCACAACTGAATTTGCGAGCATTTGCTTTGAATCCTCAAACAAGGTTTGGAAGGTGAATAGCCAACTTAGCGGAGCATTCAACGAAGCGAACCTCGCTGCCGCTGCTGCTTTAGGTACGATCCTCGGGGTTGAGGCCCAAGATATCGTAGATGCCTTGGAAAGCTACCGCCCGGCCATGAATCGCGTGGAATGGCGAAAAACACAGCATAACCAGGTATTACTCGACGCCTATAATGCGAACCCTACAAGCATGGCGTTATCCGTGGAAAGCTTCGCGAAATGGCATCCGGAAGGATGGATGATCTTGGGTGATATGTTTGAGCTAGGCGCTGAAGCTGCTGCAGAGCATCAACAAATGGTTGCACTCGTGGAAGCCTCGGGAATGAAGGAACGCTGCCTGCTGGTTGGTCAACTTTTTGGCGCGACTTCCTGGAACGGACTGCATTTTGAATCGGTCGCAGCACTGGAAGATTATTGGAAAGAAAAAGGCGCCCCGAAGGACGCCTATATCTTATTAAAAGGATCGCGAGGCATTGCTTTAGAGCGCCTTCTCCCCTTGCTGTAATTAGCTGTTTTTAATCAGATCACGAGAAATGACGATTCGCTGAATCTCAGATGTTCCCTCGTAAATCTGAGTGATTTTTGCATCACGCATCAAACGCTCAACGTGGTATTCCTTAACGAAACCGTATCCACCGTGCACTTGAACAGCTTCAGTGGTTACCCACATCGCTGCTTCTGAAGCGGCCAATTTCGCCATAGCACTTTCCTTATCATAAGGCATGCCTTGGTCCTTCAACCATGCTGCTTTGTAAACCAACATACGAGCCTGCTCAATCTTCATCTCCATATCGGCCAACTTGAAAGCGATGGCCTGGTGATCATGAATAGGTTTGCCAAATGTTGTGCGCTCTTTTGAATACGCCAAGGCAAGATCTAATGCACCTTGAGCAATTCCCAAAGCTTGAGCAGCGATACCAATACGACCACCACTCAAAGTCTTCATGGCGAATTTGAATCCAAATCCATCTTCACCAATTCTGTTCTCCTTAGGAACCTTCACGTCGTTGAACAACAAGGTGTGTGTATCCGACCCGCGAATACCTAGTTTATCTTCTTTCTTACCTACGATAAAGCCATCCATGCCTTTCTCAACGATCAAAGCGTTAATACCGCGGTGGCCCTTATCACGGTCGGTTTGTGCGATGACCAATGCCACCTCACAAGTACTACCGTTTGTAATCCAGTTCTTGGTACCGTTCAGCAAGTAATGGTCTCCCATGTCAATAGCTGTAGTTGCTTGCGACGTAGCATCAGAACCTGCTTCAGGTTCGCTCAAACAAAAGGCACCGATAATTTCACCAGATGCCAAACGCGGCAAGTACTTCTTTTTTTGTTCTTCCGAGCCGAAAGTTTCCAAGCCCCAACAAACCAAACTGTTATTCACACTAACAACAACAGAGGCCGATGCATCTACTTTGGAAAATTCTTCCATTGCAAGCACATAGCTTAAGGTATCCATGCCTGATCCGCCGTATTCCGGGCTGACCATCATTCCCATGAAGCCTAATTCGCCTAGTTGTTTGATTTGTTGCGCAGGGAATTCCTGCTTGTCGTCTCGTTCTATGACTCCTGGCAGCAACTCACTTTGAGTAAAATCACGTGCTGCATCACGAATCATCAAATGCTCCTCTGATAGGTTGAAGTTCATCGATTATTCTGTTTAATATTGGGTTAGACAAATGTACAACGCAGGCTTCAATGTTTTAGGATTAATGAGCGGCACATCACTCGATGGAATGGATGCTGCTCTGGTAGGATTTTCGGGATCCAATTCCTCTAATTGGAAACTCCTACAAACCCACTTTTACTCCTACCCAGAAGATTTGCAAAAGTTGGCGCACCAAACCTATGAAAGTGGTTGTGAAAGCCAAGAATTCTCGGAGGCTTTTGCGGGTTGGACCGTCCAATGTGTTTTAGATTTTCAAACCAACTACCCGAACGAACACATCGACCTGCTGAGTAGCCACGGTCAGACCATTTTTCACCAACCCGAGCGCAAATACACGCACCAAGCAGGATGCTTACCAAGCATCGCAAAAGCTAGTGGCATTCCGCTCGTGACAGATTTTAGGCAGCAAGATGTGTTGTTGGGTGGCCAGGGCGCGCCGTTGGTGCCCTTTGGGGACCATAAGCTTTTTGGGAACTATGAGGCCTGTCTCAATTTAGGGGGATTTGCGAACATTTCTTTTGGCCAACCTACGTTAGATGCTGGCGTTGAAAGGGCCTTTGATCTTTGTCCGGTGAATGCTGTTTTGAATGAATTGGCGGGAGAGCTCGGTTTAGCGTATGACGCCGATGGCGCCGTGGCACGAACGGGTGAAATTCATAAAGAAAAACTTGATTTGTTGGTCAAATGCTTAGGTCAGGCCCCAGCCAGTCTGGGTTATGAGTGGATGCAAAAGAAAGTGCTGCCGATCCTTAGGGGAATAAAAAGCGCCGATGCGATGGCTACTTATGTTGAAGGTATTGCAAAACATATGGCGAGTATAATTGGCTCTAAAAAGACATTAGTCACCGGAGGAGGGGCCAAAAACACCTACCTCGTCCAGCGCATGACCCACTATGGAATACACGCAATACTACCTGAACCTGCCCTTATAGACTTCAAAGAAGCCATCATCTTCGCGCTGCTCGGCATGGAACGATTCCATGGACGAATCAATGTTTTCGGGCATACTACAGGCAGTGGGAAAGCACATAGCTCAGGGGTCATTTTCTATCCTTGAAACCTTATCTTTAGGCTCCCTTAAACAGAGCAAACATGAAAGAACAATTGCGCGCTTTCGAAGAGCGCCCCGCAGAGATAGTTTTCCATTGGCACGATTCTGAAACTGAAGCAAAAGGCTGGGTGGTTATCAATAGCCTCCGTGGCGGTGCCGCAGGTGGTGGCACCCGCATGCGCAAAGGACTTACCGAAGGTGAAGTACTATCACTTGCGAAAACCATGGAGATTAAATTCACCATCGCAGGCCCTCCTATTGGCGGCGCGAAAAGTGGAATTGATTTTGATCCGAACGATCCTCGTAAACATGGCGTATTGCAGCGTTGGTATAAAGCCGTTTATCCACTCTTGAAAAACTACTACGGTACGGGAGGTGATCTCAACGTGGACCAAAAAACTGAAGTCATTCCTATTACCAGTGAATTGGGTATTCTCCACCCGCAGGAAGGTGTATTGAACGGACACTACCAACCGGGTGATTTTGCAAAAGCAAGAAAAATCAAGCAATTGCAAGATGGCGTGAGCTTAACAGTGGATTCACCTCAACTCACTCCTAGTAAGGAAGGCACCTTCAAAGTAGGTGATCTGATCACCGGCTATGGAACTGCTGTGAGTGTGGAACATTTCTACGACTTGTGGGGCGGCGACCTCAGAGAGAAGCGTGTTATTATTCAAGGATGGGGTAATGTAGCTTCCGGCGCAGCGTATTACTTAAGTCAGATGGGCGCCAAGATTGTTGGCATCATAGATAAGGTTGGTGGCTTGATGAAACCTGAAGGTTTTACCTTCGATGAAATCACACATCTGTTCAATACCAAGAACGGCAACGAGTTGTTCGCAGCGGACCTTATGTCCTTCGAAGAAGTGAACAAACAGATTTGGTCGATGGGTGCAGAAGTATTCATTCCTGCAGCGGCATCGAGGTTGGTTACACGCATGCAGTTGGCACAACTATTGGACAATGGTTTGGAGGTCATTTCTTCCGGGGCAAATGTGCCTTTTGCGGATGAAGAGATTTTCTACGGTCCGATTGCAGAATTGGCCGATCAAAAATGCGCGGTAATTCCAGATTTCATTTCGAACTGTGGTATGGCACGTGTTTTTGGATACCTAATGCAAGAAGATGCCGTCGTAAAGGATGAAGCAATTTTTGAAGACGTTTCTAAAACCATTTATTCTGCACTTCTTGACGTAAAAACACTGGATAACCAAAAAACTGGTATTACATTTAAAGCATATACGAACGCCCTAAAACTGCTCATATAATTATGGTATATACACTAATGCTCGTTGTCTTTGTATTGGGCTACGCAGCAATCGCACTCGAACACCAACTAAAAATAGACAAAGCAGCAGCCGCTCTTGTGACTGGTGTAGTGACTTGGACCCTCTACATCATGACGGCTCATGACGTTCATCATGTAGAAGCGCACCTCTTGCATCACTTAAGCGAAATTTCATCCATTTTATTCTTCCTCATAGGCGCTATGACTATTGTGGAACTCGTGGATGCACACGAAGGTTTCGCTGTGATTACCGACCGCATTAAGACTACCAACAAGGTGAAGTTGATGTGGATCATCGGTATTCTAAGCTTCTTCTTCTCTGCCGCTTTGGACAACTTAACAACATCCATTGTAATGGTCAGCTTGTTGCGTAAGCTCATTGAGGACCAAAAAGATCGCTGGTTCTTTGCGGGTATGGTTGTAGTTGCAGCAAATGCTGGGGGTGCCTGGTCGCCTATCGGTGATGTTACTACAACGATGCTCTGGATTAAAGGTCAAATCAGTGCTGGCGCTGTAGTAAAAGACCTCATCATTCCTTCGATGTTCACCTTACTAGCTCCATTGGCAGTCCTTTCTTTCCGATTAAAAGGAAACGTAACACGACCAATGCGTGTGGAAAGCGAAGACCACTATACAGATCCTACAACACCTTTTGAACGCAACTTTGTATTCTTCGCGGGGGTCGCGGGATTGGTATTCGTTCCAATTTTCAAGACTATTACACACCTTCCTCCTTTTATGGGAATGATGCTCTCCCTAGGAGTATTGTGGTTGATTACTGATATCATTCACCGCAGAAAACCAAGCGAGGTTCGTCACGAGCTTAGCGTTTTAGGTGTTGTGCGCAAGATTGATACCCCTTCAGTGCTTTTCTTCTTAGGTATCCTTTTGGCTGTAGCTTCACTACAAAGCATGGGCCAGCTTGGAGATCTAGCAAAAGCCTTGGATGCGAGCATAGGTACCGATACCGAAGGCGGTGTATTTGCCGTAAGCATCATTATCGGTTTGCTTTCTTCAATCGTAGACAACGTACCGCTGGTTGCTGCCGCAATGGGTATGTATGAAATCACAGCTGATGGTCTGTTCATGGCAGACGGCGTTTTCTGGCAATTCTTAGCGTATTGTGCAGGTACAGGTGGTTCTGCGCTAATCATAGGTTCTGCCGCCGGTGTTGCCGTGATGGGACTAGAAAAAATACCATTTGGCTGGTATTTGAAAAATATTTCCCTGCTTGCACTCGTTGGATACTTTGCAGGGGCAGGTGTTTACATCCTCGAACGAATGCTTTTCTAAGTCAGTTCGAACTTGTTGATATCTCCAAAGCCCCCGTCTAACGGGGGCTTTCTTTTTGCGGATATTTGAGTAAATGACAGAATGAAAATGAACCCACTTTTCCTACAAATCACTACCGGCAATGAGGCCGTTCTAGCGGAAGAACCAACTGAAAAAACAATGTCTATTTTGGAGCTCATGACCAGCGGAGGCATTGGAGGTATCCTCATCATGACCTTCCTTGGAATTTTGAGCGTAATGGCAGTCTATATCTTTCTAGAGCGCTTTGGCGCCATCCGCAATGCCAACAAAGTGGATCCTAACTTCATGAATAACATTAAGGACATGGTGATGGACGGCAAACTCGAGAGTGCACAAGCGCTTTGTACTGCCGAAAGCACACCCGTGGCTCGCATGATTGAAAAAGGAATTAGTCGTATTGGTAAACCTCTAGGGGATATTACCCAAGCCATAGAAAACCAAGGAAAACTCGAAGTTACTAGACTCGAGAAAGGACTTCCAATGCTCGCTACCATTTCCGGAGGCGCTCCAATGATTGGATTCTTGGGAACAGTAATTGGTATGATTCTAACCTTCAAAGAAATGGCGAACGCAGGCGGTCAGATTAAACTCGACATGATGGCGGAGGGTATCTACACCGCAATGACAACGACCGTTGCCGGTTTGCTTGTCGGGATCATTGCCTATTTCGGATACAATTTTTTGGTAACGCGTGTTGATCGCGTTGTGTACAAACTCGAGGACAGTGCAATGGCATTCTTGGATCTCCTACACGAACCTGCTTAAACTAAACCCAGTATGAATCTACGAAGCAGAAGTAAAGTCAGCGCAGAGGTGAACATGTCGTCCATGACGGACCTTGTTTTCCTGTTGCTTATTTTCTTCATCCTCGCCTCTACCCTAGTCACCTCGAGTGCATTGGATGTTATTCTTCCCAAGAGCGGTGCGCAAACCGTAAAGAAGAAAAACATCACATTAACGGTGAACGAGGACTTAGAATTTGATATTAACGGGACCATCGTGAGCTACGATCAGGTAGAAAATACCTTGGTGGCTGCAGCCTCAAAGCTGAACGCAGATGAGCAAGCGGTAGTGGTCCTTCGTGCCGACCAAAGTATTCCTACGGGAGAAACGGTACGGATTTTGGATATAGGATACCGAAACAACATGCGAATGATCATCGCAACAGATCCGAACTAATATGGCATTCAACGAAAATTCAAACCGCAACAAGGCAAAAATTGGAACTATCGTGTTCCACACTTTGCTATTGCTATGGTTTGCATTTTATGGATTGACCTACCAAGATCCTCCACCCGAGGAAGGTATTGCCATTAATTTCGGATATGAAGAAAGTGGCTCTGGGACTACCTCTCAAGCTGCTCAAGCTACGCCTCCGCCAACACCGTCACAACCGGTGCAATCACAAGCGGTGCAAGAGCAAGTAGCCACTCAAGATATCGAAGATGCTCCGGCTATTGAGGAACCGACAGAGGAAACACCTAAAGAAACGCAGCCTGATCCGGTTCAAGAAACTACTCCGGAGCCCGTAAAAGAAACAACCCCGGAACCGGAACCAGATCCTCAACCTACAGAGGAAGAGCTCGAGCGTCAGCGCCAACAAGATCGATTAAACCAATTATTTAGCACCCAGAACAAAGGAAACGGCCAAGGTGAAGGCGTTACCGAAGGTGGCGGTGACCAAGGGGATCCAAATGGAAATCCTTTGAGCCCTAATCGCACCGGAAATGGGGGCATAGGCAACAATGGCAAATATTGGATGTCGGGGAAACCTATTCGACTACCTGAACCTGAAACTGGCTGTAATTACGAAGGCGTTGTTGTTATCAAAATTGTGGTGGATGAGACAGGTACTGTGCGTGAAGCAGAATTGGCGCCTGCAAATCAAATCCCAGAGGGCCTAGCGCGTTCAAACTTCGGTTCAAACACTTGTCTTGTGGGCAAGGCAAAAACTGCCGCTCGAAATTCAAAATGGAGCTCTGACGCAGGAAACTTTAGACGCGTCGGATTCATCGTTTACCGATTCGAATTAGAATGACCTACAACGAAGCTGTACAATGGCTGTATAGCGCAGTGCCCAATTTTCAGCGCGACGGCGGAAGCAAAAATTATAAAATCGGTCTAGAGGGGCCTCAAGCCCTATGGGAACACCTCGGTTTTCCAGGGCGCGATATCCCCACCATTCACGTAGCTGGCACAAACGGCAAGGGTTCTACTGTTCACATGCTCGCCTCCGGCATGAAGGAAATGGGCTTGAAGGTCGGTGTATTCTCATCACCCCACTTATTCAACTTTCGGGAGCGCGCTAAGATTGGAACTACGATGGTTCCAGAAATGTTCGTAGCAGAATTTGTCTCTGCACACAAAACTCATTTTGAGCAACACGGCTATAGCTTTTTCGAATTAACGTTAATGTTGAGCCTCCAATGGTTTGCTTCACAAAAAGTAGATTGGATTATCCTTGAAACCGGAATGGGTGGCCGATTAGATGCGACCAACATCTGCGCTCCTGAATTATGCATCATCACGAATATTGGCTTGGATCACGTTCAATGGTTAGGCAATACACGTGCGTTGATTGCTAAGGAGAAATCAGGAATCATCAAGCCTGGTGTTCCTGTGGTTGTCGTACAAAACGACAATGAAACACGCCCAGTTTTTAAAGACTCTGCAAACGAGGCTGGTGCACCTCTGATTTGGGCAAAAGATTTCAATCTCCCGACCGATCTCAAAGGCATTCATCAAAACGCAAATAGAAACGGGGCAGCAACTGCATTAGAGCTGCTATTTCCGGAATATCAGGAACTTTGGAAACTCGGGCTAAACCGTGTGGTAAAAAACACAGCATTGGCAGGCCGCTGGATGGAAATAGATACGTCTCCCCTCACCATATGCGATACCGGCCATAATGCAGACGCCTTTCAATACCTCGTACCACAAGCTAAGGCAGCCGCCAATGGCGCTCATATACATTGGGTGCTAGGAAGCGCCGGAGACAAAGACTTTGGCAGTATTTTACAACTACTTCCAACAGACAACAGCACGTTCTATTGGACCGGCGCTAGCAGCCCTCGCTGTGCTTCTTCAGCGGTTTTAGCCGAAAGTGCAGCAAATCACGGACGCTATGGTAACCACTTCACAAATGTTCAACAAGCCTTATCCGCTGCAAAAACCAATGCAAACGAGAAGGACTTAATATTCATTGGCGGCAGTACATTTGTCGTCGCAGACCTTGAATTATGAAAAAACTGAACGCACTTCTCGCCATCCTCCTTTTCGCAGTAACCACTCATGCACAGGTGGAAGAGTTAAACCAGCGTACCGCACTATTCTTAGATGAAGTCAAATCTACGTTCAAGGTAAAATCCTTAAACGGTAGCGAACCCGATTACGGTGTACTCATCGAGACAGAACACGTGGCACATACTCACTATCAGCTCAAACAAATCGAAAAAGAGTTAAATGAGTTAGGCAACAAAGTGCGCCCTACCTACAACTTGAGCACCTTCGCTTATGAAAACGAAGATGAACTTTTGTACGCTTTGAAATTTTGGTTCAAGAATTTCATTGGCGGTAAGCGCGTTACACCTGGGCGCGATTACCGTAGTGTCGACCATGTTGATCCAGCCTTGATCATCATTGAAAACAACTACATAGCGATACTAACATTGAGTTGCTACGCTACTGATGTAGATGAATTTCGCGATTGGCGCAGTCGTATGCTCGGGGTATTCGGCGGTCCAAATTCCATGGTTATTGAAATAGGCTGTGACGGTCCTATTGAATGGACAAAAAACGCACCGGATCCGAAAGACATGAAATGGCGCCGTTAAACCTTAACCTTCGGCGGCACCCATTGGGTCTTTTTCAACTTTAGAGGTTCCGAGCGTTGCTGCCAACGCAATAGCAATGCTTGGTCCACGGTGGATTCTAACACCTCATTTTGGCCCTCTAAATCCATGAGAGTCAAACAAATCGACATCAGTTGTTTTCGTCCCCGATAGCTGTATCCACGCAATCTACTCTCACGATTTATTTTCACCAATACAGGGATTGAAAAACAACCAGTACGCAAGATTTCTTCGTCTTGAAGTTGGGCATTCTGTTTTCCTTGCCGATTCATCTGTCTTTGCCACGCCAACTCAATACGCGACCGTATGGTGATAGATTGCTCGGGTAATGGGTCGATATCCCCAAGACTCGCGTTATGAACTTTTATATCAAACCGATCATTTAAGGCACCTGTCATTTTTGATCTGTGGTTTTCCAGTAAAATGGCGGAACATCGGCAATTCGTGCTTGTTCCAAAGTGGCCACAAGGGCATGGGTTTAATGCTGCAAAAACTTGAAAATGATAATGATCCAATTCCTTTAACAATCCCACGCGTACGTTTTCCTTCTGTTTTAAAAGTTCATCTACCACACATACGCCCCCAAGTGCCTTGACCACCTTAGGAATCTTAGAGCGCTTTTTAGGCAAAAGATGAAGCGGCAACTTCGAGATTTCTTCTGCCTTGGTAAAAGATTCTTGGAGAAGCCTAGAAAATTCCCGGTTCGGTCCAAAAACTTCAGACCCACCATCTTGAGGAGCAACCCATTGAAAAGGACGTTCAAAATTGAGTTCTGCAGTATTACTAATCATTGAATATTGCATCTTCTTCACCAACGCTTCATTTGTGGTGTTTGTAGGCGGCAGGATACTTGGCAAACGTTTAAGTAAGATTGACTTCCCTTGACCCGGAGCGCCTTCAACCCATAAATGATGTCCGCCAGCCACTGCAACTTCCAGCGCCTTTTTTAATGGCATTTGTCCGGCGACCTCCGAAAAGCAGCCAGAAGGATGGATACCATTCTCAACCGTTGGGTGCTTTCGCTTTTTTAAGGCTACTAGAGCGCGCTCACCTTGAAGCATAGCCACAAGCGCCTCGAATGTTGAGACTCGAATGATTTTTATGGCATTGCTTAAATTTAAATGAGGTACCCACGCCTTATCACAGTTCAAGAATATGGCCTTTTTACCCAAAGCGCGGGCCAACTCAATTGCGTTAAAAGGGTCCTCTACAGGTGCTATGGCTCCATCTAGCCCCATAGTCCCCACGAAGAGGTATTGATCTAAAGCTCTATTTGAAATCTGTCCCGATGAAGCTAGAATTCCAATGGCTATAGGCACATCCCAATCCATGCTACTGTGGGGCACTATCTCAGGTTTGATATTGATGGTGATACGCTGTCCGGGCCAGTGCCAACGCAAGGATTTGAGTACTGTATATACCCTGTTTCGGCACTCGTTCGCCTTTTTCGGCGGCATACCGATTAGATGAAATTTAATGCCTCTAGAGATATTTATCTCAATAGGAACATGCAAGGCTCCGGCAAAATGGGTTTGAACGGAATGAATGGTGACAAGCATAGGAAATTTGTTTTCCTATAAATTGGACCACCTAATTCAAGAATAAAAGAAAAGTGGAAAACTAAAGGTTATTCACCTTGCTTGTTGGCCAATTGGCCACAGGCTGCATCAATATCTTGGCCACGGGAATGGCGTACAGTCGCAATGATACGGCGGTCCTCCAAAACACGCTTATACATATCAACCGCTTCTTGTGAGGCCTGGGTATAAGGTCCGTTATCGATAGGGTTATATTGAATAATGTTCACCTTTGTTGGAATGGCCCCACAGAATTTAGCTAAGGCTATAGCATCTTCTTCTTGGTCATTGATTCCACGCCAAATCACATATTCAAAAGTGACGCCCTTGCCTGTTTTAGCGTACCAATACTGTAAACTTTCACGAAGATCCGCAAGCGTTGTACTGCGGTGTGCTAAAGGCATCAACTTTGCCCGTTTCTCCTCGATCGCACTGTGCAGAGAAATGGCCAAACCGAACTTCACTTCATCGTCCGCCATCTTCTTAATCAGCTTTGGCACTCCAATAGTACTGAGCGTAATTCTGCGCGGTGACATACCCAGTCCTTTAGGGTCGGTGATTTTATCAATGGCTGCAAGCACATTATTATAGTTCAATAACGGCTCCCCCATCCCCATAAAAACAATGTTCGTTAAAGGACGGTCGAAATACTCTCGGCCTTGGCGGTCAATGACTACCACTTGGTCGTAGATTTCATCGGGATCGAGATTACGCATTCGTTTGAGGCTCGCCGTAGCACAAAAAGTACAATCAAGACTACACCCGACTTGCGAACTCACACAGGCTGTGATCCTCTTTTCTGTGGGAATAAGGACACTCTCCACCATCGCGCCATCGTGAAGCTTTACAGCGTTTTTGATCGTTCCATCTTTGGATCGCTGCATCAGATCTACCTCAAGTAATTTGAAGGTGAAATGAGTTTCCAGCAATGCCCGGGTCGACTTGCTCAAATTTGTCATTTCATCAAAGCTCGATGCGGCTTTTTGCCAAAGCCACTGATAGACTTGTTTCGCTCTAAAGGCCTTTTCACCATGGGATTCAAAAAACTGAATCATGGCCTCTTGGCTTAAACTTCGAATATCTTTCTTGGCGTCTTGCATGTGGGCAAAGATAGCGAAGTCCTTATGGTAAATCGCGCTCGACTAGGTAGCCCATTTTGCCCATTTGGTAATCGCGCATTGCTTCCATGATTTCGGTCTGATTATTCATGACAAAAGGACCATAGGTTTCCAATTTCTCTTGGATTGGCTTCGCAGATACAAAAAGTAGCTTGGTCGCAACCGATGGATGGAAGACATGAACGCCTGGTTCTAGATGGTACAAGAAGTATTCCTCCACCATGCCGTACCCTTCTAATCGGCCACCGCCATTGAGCAAATAAAGAAGTCCATTTTCACCTTCCTTCACCTCGAAAGCAACTTCCGCTGTCGTAGAAGTTCCATGGACACTCGATACTGGATAAGCACTCTTCAACGGCCCCATGGGACCTCCAGCAATGGGCGAACCTGCGCTAACACGGAGGTCAGGGTGCATTGGAACCTCGGGCATCTCATTCTTTTGTAACGGGATATATTTAGGTTCCATTTGCTTAGACGCCTTTGGGAGGTTGATCCAAATCTGAATGATTTCTTGCATTCCGCCATTTTCACACAATGCAGCTGGTGGACGTTCGGAATGAATGATACCAAGCCCGACATCCATCCACTGTACACCTCCATCGTCCACGACGCTGTTGTTACCTCGGCTATCGCGGTGTTGCACGCCGCCTTCCCACATGAAGGTAACTGGTGAAAATCCGCGGTGTGGATGAGGCCCTACGCCCGCATTCCAACGATCGGTGCCTGGCTCCACAAAATTTGCATGGTGATGAATGAGCAAAAAGGGGTCGATCTGTTGAATTTGCTGTGTCGGCAGCGGCTGCTTAAGTGGATGCTCGCCCATCATTACTTCGTAGGCTTGTATTGCTCTTTTAACGGCCATGTTATGCGTTTAAAATTATGGGTACCAATTCTTCCAAATGGCTGATTTCGTAAGTCACCTTTTCTGTATGGCGAGCTTTTGAAGGATTGAAGAAAACTTGGTCGATTCCTTGTTCGCGTGCGCCAACACAATCGGCAACTAAATTATCGCCGATCATCAAACTCTCTTTTCGCTCAGCCCCAGTTAATTGTAATGCTCTTCTAAAAATTTTAGGATCCGGTTTGTTCACCCCGACCTGATCACTACATAGTAACAAATCGAACAGCGGCTCCAAACCACTTTCACTAAATTTTATGTTCTGACTTTCATGAAAGCCATTAGTAATTACGTGTAAAACACAACCGGCTTCTTTTAGTTCTTGAAGAACCTCAGCAGCGCTTTCGATCAAATGATTTTGGTAAGGCGTTTCTTTAATGTATCTCAGTTCCAATTCCCAGGCAACCTCAGCAGCATCTACACCGAAGTGCTCAAACGTCTCCTTGAATCTTGTCTCACGCAGAGTTTGCTTATCAATAGTACCCGCGCGATACATGTCCCACTTTAAATCATTTATAGTGATGTACTTCTCAAAAAATTGCTCAAAACTTGGCAAACCCAATCCTTGGAGGCCAAGGTTAGCAAATAGATTGCGCAGCGACATTTCAGAGTTTTTCTCAAAGTCCCAAAGGGTATGGTCCCAATCAAAAAACAAATGCTTGTATTTCATTATCGTGTGGTTTTGGGTTTTATCCAACGTGCCCAAAGCGGCAGTTGGTTCTCAACGTGAAAAAAGAACGGCTCGTTAATCGCACCGAATCCGCTGTAAAAGCGAGCTAATCCTGGAATGCTACTTCCTTCAAAATCTAGAATGTGGTCCATGCCTGATTTAGAATGCACCATTTGATCGATGAGTAAAGTGGGAGCGCCAATACTCTTACCGTATTCTGAACTAGCATTAACTAAAAGTGTAGACCGGGCCCCATAGGTAATCCAAACTTGAGCGGCTACCAGAGTATTTCCTTCGTCAAAAACTGAGAGGACCTCAGCGCGTTTTTGGTACACACAGAACTCAAGTACCTTTTCAAAACCGGCTAAATTTTCGTCCGTAATGTTCGTTTTCTCCTGCGTAGAATGCTTCCATAAACGCAAAGCATCCTGAACGGTTGTCCAACTCCCCGGGGCCAATTTTATTTGGTTCGCCTTTTTCAAGTTGCGTTTTGTTTGCGAACTATAATTGGCGGCCAATTCCTCATAGCACCCATGGGTTGGCAATACATAGTTGGCCAATTTCTTTGATTTCCAATGCTCGGGAATCTGAACCATTGGCGAGAGAAAAAATTCACCATAACGCACTTTGGTCATAGCGAACTTTACAAAATCCTCAGTTGCCTGGGCGTCTAATAATATACTGGAAAATGGACCCAGAGCTTGCGTTCCATAGGGACGAGTGGTGAAGCCCAAGCCGTTTTTTCGTCTTGGAAATATGGGCATTACTGCTTCATAATCTCCGTAAACAATACCATCCCATCGCTCCGATACCCAATTCAAATACCAGCTAAAGCCATAAGGCTGTGGTTTTGGATGCGCGGAAACGCAACGATCCCATCGTTCAAAATCAATAGATTCCTGCGGAATGTATTTAAGGTTTAGCGGCATGAATCAATGATTTGTATACTTCTGCCCATCCTTGCCATTGCGGCTCGAACTCAGAGAAGGTCCTATTGTGCCATACAGAAATCAACGTGCCTCCAACCGCCTTCACCTTTGGCACCCACTGAACCATGGCCTCTAACGAAGCTTGCGCGTCCATGCCAAGGTAATTGGCATCATAGTAGGTTACATCCATGAAGACAAAGGGGTGTATGGTAAGTGGTAGTTCCTGTTCCAATTCCAAGTCATAGAACGGATAAGCATTGGCAATACTCGCCCGAAAACCAGGTTGCTCTGTATATCCCATGCTGTATTCATCCTTAATCCCTAATTCAATGAGATTGCGGTAAGTATGGGGTGTACGCATCCGCAAATAGTGCTGGCGGCTCTGAAAAATTGGACGACGAATGACTTCCTGAAGCATATCTCGCTCCTTGCCTACCTGCTCTAACACGCTATCTGAGGCATAGCTGGGATGAATTCCCATTTGGGCCCAATCTGCAATTTCTCGTAGCGTAATAGCGGCATCCGTACTGTACGGACTTACATTTCTGTCCTTCGGACCAAAGTCAGCAAAGAGCATAAAATAAAGTGCCTCTACACCAACCGTTTTGTTCCAATTACGTTGCTTCCTGAAAGTATCATATGGATCCCGACGCCAATTCCAAAGGGCGCCTAAGCGCATGCGCATGGCTTTAAAATCGAAAGCGAAGACATCTTTCACCAAAGCTCCGATCGTTCTTAACGCACCTTTACCCTTAAAGGCAAAAAGATTATCAATATCAACCGTCGTTAGGTAGTTATACCGGTCTTCAAGGGAGAACTGCGCTCCAAACCAAATTTTCCCCAAAGTAACCGCCCACTCATTCACTACTGGCCGATCCAGGAACCCATTGAGGTAGGCAAAACTTTCAGTAGCCGGAAATCTTCCGTGTGCATCTGCAATGAACGGCAAGTATTCCTCGTAGCGCGCAACCAAGAAAAACGTTGCCGCCAGCGGATCAAAGGGCAGGTCGCCTATTTGCCTCTGGCACAAGGTTGGAATACCCTTCCAATTCCCAACATAAAACTCTTGCTCAACGATATCCTGCTCCCAAATAAGCTTATGCGGAAGAATCTGGAACGCATCATCGACTGTGGCAGGTGAGTAATTTATCTTGAAGCCAGGGGCCAATTGAAAGGCCTCCAAGTCCGTGAATACGTTGAACTCAATTCCCATTGCGTGTTGAAACAACACCTTGGCAGCCCATCGAAATCTTGGACTTTGTTGCTGGGTATATATGGAGATTAAGGCATCCATTGCGCGCCGTTAATGTGTATAGTTTGCCCTGAAGTGTATTCACTTTTCACCAAATAGTCAATGGCAGCAGCAATTTGCTCAGGACGTCCAAAATGGTCCATAGGAATACCGCGCTTAACCTCTTCAAGTAAAGGTTCTGGCACATCATGCAACATTCCCGCATTCATGTATCCATAGGCGATGGTATTGGCTGTAATTCCCTTTGTAGACACATCGATTGCCACGCCACGCATATAGCCTTCCAAAGCACTTTTTGAAGCTGAATAAGCACTAGTCCCAAAGGAAGGTTTATGGGCCACTACTGAACTTATACTGATAATCCTTCCGAAGGACTGAGTACGCATAGCCGGTAAGGCAAGCTGGGTACATCTCACCGCACTTAAGAAGTTTGTATCCATTACTTTTTGCATTTCCGCTGCGTCCAATTTCCACGCCGCAGCAGCATGTGCCACGCCCGCGTTATTGACTAATACATCCACACCACCTTGCGCAGCAACCCATTCAAAAAGCGCATGAACATCTTCCTCCTTAGTTAAATCAGCCGGAAAAACTTTTGCTGGAATTCCTTGTGCTTCGCAATGTGCTTTCAAAGCATCAGCGGCACGAGTGGTGAGCAAAAGGGTATAGCCCAAAGCTTGTAGCTCCGGTAAGATAGCCTTCGAAATTCCCCCGCCTGCGCCGGTCAATAGTAGATTCATGATTTGCCTTCCGGGGTATACATGGTTACCCCATTTTTATAGTACGCTTCTAAAAGTACCGATTTAAATTTTTCACCATCCACCAAGAGGCTTGGTGCTTCTCCAATGGTAACATGCTTGAGTGCCCCTTGTTCTTCCAACAATGGAATCAAACCATCGCACTTTCTAAGAGCGCTCGTTGCTGGATTATGCACCTTGGATACAACACTAACGTTTCTTCCACCCGCCAATTGTACGTTATACGTTTTGCTTTGTGGCAAATACACTTCGAACGAAAAGTTTTTCCATCCAATCAAATCTTCAATCGCATGTAGACTTGTTCCGCTGTTGATCAGCGTTGTGCCAATGTATAGGAGTTGACCTCCTCGTTCGAGGTGCTTTTGCCAAGGGCTTGATGGTCCATAGGAAGTGCCGTCGGTATGGTGACCTCGCACATACCACTGTGCCTCAGGCCCCTTGACAGCAACCGGCTCCAATGGATGTGCACTGCGTGCATCAGCCACGCTACTTCTAAAATATTCTGTGATCGCACCCATTTTTGAAGGCGTTGATTCGACTTCAAAAGTTGAAAGCTCATGTTCCGCTTGTAGAGTTACAACCGGGCTCGAAGGCATCAACAGATGCGCTTGAGGACCTATGGCTTG
Organism: uncultured Cryomorphaceae bacterium; assembly: GCA_913060465.1. Lineage (GTDB taxonomy): Bacteria > Bacteroidota > Bacteroidia > Flavobacteriales > Schleiferiaceae > UBA10364. The sequence goes on from CAJXTR010000007.1 coordinate 19,909, forward strand.
TAGCAGTGCATCGACCACCGCAGCTGGACCTCCTTCTATGTAGCCTATTTTACTCATTGCACTGTGTACGAGCAAGTCCTTGCCATAATCCACACCAGCATCTTGCAAGGACTGAAGAAGACTAGCTGTATTCCAGACCTTACCTGAAGCCCTTTTGGACTCAAGCTGCTTGCGCACTTTATTCTTCTTTCGGCGGCGGTTCCATTCTAGAATGAATCCAGGTACCAGTGATCTGATTATATCTCTACTACTCATTGTCCCAATTTAAACCATTCATGAGGCTATCGACCATGTATTTCGTCGCCCAGTTCGGCAATCCAAAAGTCTCATACCTTCCCCACATAGGGAACGAACCTTGTAGAGCTCCTGCCACATCGACATGAGCACGCGCACCATTTGTGGCGATAACAGATAACAACGTATTCATCTCATCACGAGCGGCTTGGGCCCAAGAAGTTTGACCTTGCGATATAAGTTTATGCCAAACTATGGCCAATTGGGCACCTCCAGTGGGGATAAAGGCCTCTGAACCCTTCCAATTCGAATCATACCGCCCATGAAGCAATCCATTTTCTAAGAAAGTTTTAGCCAATACCTCAGCTGCGTTTTGAGCTGCATTGATGTAGTTTTCGTTTTGTAGCATTACCCCACTATCCAAAAGTCCATCAATGGTATAGGCGATGGTGTGAATGATCGGCGCATGATTTTTATGCAATGTATTGTCGCAGTTGGCGAACCAGAAATTTTCACTTTGCTGTGTAAGCACCCAATCCAAGTGCCTAGTCGCATGGGATTCCCAACTTACCTTATGCTCAGGAAAATGGGGCAGCCATTCAAGAATGGGGGCAACTACATAGGTACCATAAACGCGTACTGCGCCCATAAAATCATTCTTTGAAAACTTACCCTCTTCATCCAACTGATTCCAAATCCAGTGTATAGCGCGCCCAGCAGCTTCCTTGTATGCTGAAGATCCGCTGTGGTCATAGAGTGCTAAAAGCCCTCGGAGAATTTGACCAGTATTGAAGACCACAGAAGGTCGGTTTTGATGTACATAACCGCCAGGCCATCCACCATCACCGTGCTGGATAGACAGCAGCCATTGACCTGCGGCTAGTGCGCTTTTTTCAGCTTCCTCTGACCAGGGTGCGGACTTTCTTTTGCTGTACCGCAATAAGGATGGAATGATATAACCGGTAGTTTCCGGGTATGCGCTCGTCCAACCTTTATGATGGTAATAGGTTCCTGAACCGGCATCATTACCCTGCTCGATACTGTGAATTAACCAGCGTATGCCATGGTGAAGACTGCGCTCAAGATCGCCTTGGTTATGGTATTTACGGTAGGATTTTAAGTAGACTAATTTATTCCACTCGGCGAACATGTAGCGCCAGTGATCATACCTCCCCAAAAAACTGCCCCACCTTTGGGCATAGGCCATTACTCCCATTACAGCAATCCTTGATCTGAAAAGCTAAAGTAGCCACTACGCGCCACAATCAAGTGGTCTAGCAGCTTGATATCTAAAGTATCTGCAGCCGCGCTAAGTTTTCGCGTCATCCGCTTGTCATTTTCACTTGGAACCAAGGCTCCGCTTGGATGGTTATGGGCGACAATTATGGCGGTAGCATTCCAATGCAATGCTTTTTTCAAAATCAAACGAACATCGGTCACCGTTCCTGTCAAGCCGCCTCGAAAAAGCTGATGACAAGCTAATGGTGCATGAGCACGATTTAAATACAGCACATGAAACTCTTCGTGAGCAGGAAATTGAAGATGCTTAAAATGAGCATAGGCATCTTGGCTTTTTCGAATGGTCGTTTCGATTGGTTTTGGGATGCTCCACGCTTGGTGTAAGGCAAGCACGGCCATGATTTGTTTGGCTTTCACGGGGCCAATTCCTTTAATCTCGCGCAGCGCATCTTCATCTACCTGTAAGATGCTGTTAAAATCTAAGAAGTGGTCGTTTAGGGCCGATTCTAATTCGTCAACACTTTGGTACTTCGTTCCAGCGTTGAGCACGAAACTAAGCAGCTTGGCGTTCGACCATTGACGAGAGGCCTCATAAAAGGATTGTTTTTCCATGATCATATGTTTAGGTAAGGGGTTCCTATTCAAACTAAAACGGACCAAAGAAATATCCTACTTTTAGGGCGTGAAGATTGCAGTATTAGGATCGCGTGGTATTCCAAACCGATATGGTGGCTTTGAAGAAATGGCCGCTCAAACCGCACCCCTGTGGGTGGCAGCGGGTCATGAGGTAGTTGTTTATACCACCAGCGATCATCCCGATCCTCAAAAAAGTTATGAAGGGGTTCGTATCAAGCATATTTACAATCCCGAAAAATCGTTGGGGCTAGCAGGCCAATTCGTTTACGACTTGCTTTGTATTCTAGATGCACGTCGCCAAAATTTTGACGTTATCCTGCAGCTAGGCTATACAACAAGCGGAATTTGGTCCTTTTTATGGCCTAAGAAAAAGACCATTACCAACATGGATGGGCTCGAACACCAGCGCGCAAAATATGCGGGGCTGCTATCTGTATTTCTAAAATGGAGTGAGCGCAGAGCGGTGAAGCGTTCAAAACTTTTAATTGCTGACAATCCGGAAATAGCGAGGTATTTGAGCAAATATAATTGGCCCATAAGGACCATTGCCTATGGGTCAAACGTCATAAACGCACCGAAGAATGCATCTAACCTGCTCAAAGAAGCAGGGCTGCCTTCGGATAACTTCCACGTGCACATCGGAAGAATTCAACCCGACAACCATGTTGCAGAAATCTTAGAAGCTGCGAAGGAAACTGGAGAAACGTTGGTAGCCATAGGCGACTACACCACCAAATACGGTAAAAAGCTTAAGTCGCAGTTCGATTGTCAAAACATACTGTTCCCAGGGACCATTTACGACAAGGAGGTTTTGAATGCGTTGCGATCCCAATGCACTTTTTACCTGCATGGACATAGTGTTGGTGGAACGAACCCCGCGTTGCTTGAAGCTATGGGGTGTGGCGCAATGGTATTAGCACACGACAACCCTTTTAACGCGAGTGTATTAGGAGGATTAGGTGCTTTATGGGAAGATGAAGATGCGCTCAAGCAGCTGCTGGTTCAGCGACCGAGCGATGCCATTCGATCGGAGCAGGCGGCTATTTCTAAGGAGCGTATTCAGACGCACTTTAATTGGCCACTCATTGCAGATCAATACCTGGCAGCCTTTGCCGAAATCCAATAAAAAAGCCCCACAACTTTCGCTGTAGGGCTCATGTTTATTGGCTTTTTCGATTAGATGATCAACATCGCATCACCAAAAGCTAAGAATCTATATTTCTCCTTAATGGCTTCATTGATAGCATGCATAGCCAAATCATGACCCATCATCGCACTATTCATCATCAACAAAGTAGAACCAGGAGGATGGAAGTTCGTAATCATGGAATCCGGAATTTGGATTTCATAAGGCGGGAAGATGAATTTGTTTGTCCAACCCGCATTTCCAGTAATACGACCTCCGGTAGTTAATGAACTCTCCAACGTACGAACAGTCGTCGTACCCACGGCGCAGATGCGCTTTTTGTTCGATAGGGCATCATTGACCATATCGGCAGTACTTTGTGGTAAGAAGTATTGTTCGCTGTCCATTTTATGCTTGCTCAAATCCTCTACCTCAACAGGGCGGAAGGTTCCAAGACCAACATGGTGGGTAAGCTCTGGCAAGTGAACACCTTTAATTTCCAAGCGCTTCAACAAGTGCTTAGAAAAATGTAGGCCAGCTACGGGAGCAGCTACAGCACCCTCTTCTTTGGCGAAAATGGTCTGGTAACGCTCGCCATCTTCTTCGGTCGGCTCACGGTTAATGTACTTTGGCAATGGAGTCTCGCCCATTTCCTTCAACTTAGCACGAAACTCTTCATAGCTACCGTCAAAAAGGAATCTAAGTGTACGGCCTCTTGAGGTGGTGTTATCAATAACCTCAGCAACCAATGAATCATCTTCACCGAAGTAAAGTTTGTTACCTATTCTAATCTTACGCGCAGGGTCAACCAACACGTCCCACAATCTGCTTTCAGCGTTCAATTCGCGGAGCAAGAAAACTTCGATGCGCGCACCAGTCTTTTCTTTATTCCCCCACATGCGAGCTGGGAAGACTTTAGTATTATTTAACACCATTACATCACCATCTTCGAAGTAATCAATGACGTTGTGGAAATGCTTGTGTTCGATTTCGCCGGTGTCTTTGTGAACGACCATTAGGCGGCTATCATCACGGTGGATGGTAGGTTCTTGAGCGATCAATTCTTTGGGTAGATCATACTCAAAGTGAGAGAGTTTCATTTTCATAGCTTACGGGCTTTGAAATTATAATTAGAAAGATGCAAAAGTACGATTTCGGCACCCCCCTTGTCAAGTAAACAGCAAAGGAATGTTCTGTGAACAATCAAAAGAGTGGTTGTGTTAGATTGATATAGGTTTTAAATTTGAGGTACCAATTAAAATTTAATCATTCCAATGGGGGTTAATCTTTCCAAAGCACTCAAAGAAATTCGCACCAAAGAAGGCGCTGAGCGCCACGAAGATGTCCTGAAAGGATTCAAAGCCTTGCTGGAACAGCCAACGGATGGCGAGCGCATCCTTAAAAATCTTTTTACCTCCGAAGGAAAGGAAGAACTGTTGGATTTTGATGCTTTGGACGCAGATAGAATTTATCATATCGACCAGATTAAATCCTTGTGTATCACCTACAGACTGCGCTTTTTAGACTCTTCATTATTCAATGGAACCTTCCCATCAGAAGCATTGGATGCGGTCAAGAATTTTGAAGCCGCTCAGGGACGAGAAATCAAAGGATTTAAAATGATTGCTCCTGCGGGCATGTTCAAACTCGCTGAGAAAGACAAGGATCCATTGCTGATGGTTCCCATGGGTAACAACTATTACTACTTACTCGCACAATGGGGCAATGACTTGCACTTCATGCGCAAAGTTTTAGTGTACCCCTTCAGAAGTTTCGAGACGATCATGCAAACTGTATTAATCTTCTCTGCGTTAGTCGCCCTACTCTTCCCAGAAAGCGTGATGCGCAGCCCAAAGGACACTGGAACCATCATGCACATCCGAGTAATATTCTTCTTCTGGATGGTCTTTGCCACAAGCGCAATGACAGCGCTCTATGGGATGAGCCGAATGAAGAACTTCAGTGTAAATCTTTGGAAGAGCCGATTCCTCGACTAACTATTGAACCACAACTTCTTGAAAATACTGGGCCCATTCGTTGGGCCCTTTTCCTTTCTCAGGTTCATAGGGTCCAATTTTAGTGCGGCGTAAAGCTATTAGGTGACCACCACTATTGAGCGCTTTGCCTATATCATGTGCCAATGAACGAATGTAGGTGCCTTTACTGCACGCAATTCTAAGTTCAAGGACATTTTCTTTAAAGCTCAAAATTTCTAATTCACGAATATTGACCTCACGAGGCTCCATCTTCACCTCTTCTCCTGCCCTTGCCTTCTCATAGGCTCGGATGCCATCCTTCTTTATGGCAGAAAAAATTGGCGGTACTTGTGCGATATCGCCTTGAAATTCTTGAAGGACACTCTCTATGAGTTCAAGGGTAATGTGGTCCGTAGGAAAGGTGGCATCAATGGCACTTTCAAGGTCATATGATGGTGTGGTTGCACCAAGTTTAATACCGGCAATGTATTCCTTCTCCATGCCCATGAATGAGCTGATGTCCTTTGTTTTCTTTCCAACACAGATGATTAGTAGCCCACTGGCTAAAGGATCTAAGGTGCCGGCATGCCCAACTTTGAGTTTCTTCTTACCCGTGAGCTTTTGTAAGGTATAACGAATCTTAGCCACCGCTTGGAAGCTCGTCCATTCCAGTGGTTTATCGACCAATAGAACCTGACCGTCTATAATCTCCTGAGGGGTCAAAAGCCGAGTACTTGGCTCACCAAGACAATAAAGGCTACCGCGAAGCAGTAATATGAGAAATACTTCAGCTCAGCGCGACGAACTAAACTTATCATCCAATTACACGCAAAGACGCCACTGATAAAAGCAGCAACCAGACCTAAAAGCAATGAGGTTACATCTACTTCTATTCCCATGGCTTGGCCAGCGATGATGTCTTTGGTATCCAGCATTGTCTTTCCAAGAATGATAGGCAGAACCATCAAAAAAGAAAAGCGAGCCGCCTTCTCGCGGTCTACCCCTAAGAGTACCGAAGTAGAGATGGTTGCACCACTTCTGCTGACCCCGGGAAGAATAGCGATCGCTTGTGCTAAACCAATAACGATGGCGTCTAGGCCATGAACTGATTTTGAGGTTTCACGAGCACGATCAGCTAAAAACAACAAGATACCTGTCAAGGTGAGCATGGCGCCAACCAACAATAATTGGCCATCAAACAAAGCAGCGATCTGATCTTCGAAGACCAAGCCTATGAAGGCCGCAGGAATCATTGAGATAAGGATGTAAAAGGCAAACTTTGTCTCCTTGTTCCATCTAAACTCGAGCAGACCGGCTAAAATTCGACCAATATCTCTTCGGAATACCACTATGGTAGATAGGGCGGTACCGGCATGGACCACCACATCAAAGGTGAGACTCTCATCACCGGTCATATTTAGTCCAAAAAGGGCTTTTCCTATTTCGAGGTGGCCTGAGCTACTTACAGGCAGAAATTCAGTGATTCCCTGAAGAATCCCTAGGATTACGGCTTGGATAGGTGTCATAGGGAGTTTTAGCTTTCCTTACGTTTCATCATAATGGCAACAATAGGCAGAACCAGTCCAATAAAGATGAACCATGGCGCGATGCCGATACGCTGGGTGCCAAAGATTTCTGGGTTGAATTCGTTCGGAGAATCGGCCCCACCGCCAAGCATAAGTGCAAATCCGATAGCGAGCATCACTAGGCCTGCAATCAAGACTAAATATTTGCGACGGTCAAAAAGGAACGTGTCTTTGGTTTCCATAATCAATAGTATAATTCGTTTGTTCTCAATTTTAAATAACGGCGGATGGCAAATGCCGTGGATACGCCTGGCACAAGTATACTTAGGACTACTACGGCCGCTAAAACGAAAGTAGTGGTCTGCATCGAGAATAAGGCTGAAATGGATGGGAAATATGATTCCATCCCAACACCCAAGCCATACAGTAGCAGGGTACTCAACACCGCTGAAATCAAACCAAGCGCAATGCTTGTCCAGATGTAAGGACGACGAATGAAGGAAGAGGTCGCTCCCACAAGCTGCATGGTTTTTAGTAAAAATCTCTTCGAATAAATGGTTAAGCGGATGCTGCTGTTGATCAAGGCGAGTGCGACAATCAACAGAACTATTGACGCACCGACGAGTAAAAGGGTGATTTTTTCAATGTTTTCATTGACCAATCCGATGAGGTCTGGGTCGTACAAAACGTCATCGATGTAATCATCTTCTAATAAGGAGGATTTGAGCTCCTCTAAATCGCCGGTCGCTACGAAGTCCGCATTGAGATTGATGTCGATGGTATTTGAAAGCGGGTTGTATCCTAGGAAGTCTACAAAATCTTCGCCAAGATCTTCCTGTAATTGGATCGCGGCATCTTCTTTAGTGATGAGGGTGGCGCTTTTAGAATAATTGGCCAATTGTTGTGCCTTCAACAATGTTTTCAACTCTTCCTCAGGAACGTTTTCATCCAAAACGAGCGTGAAGGTGAAGTTTTCGCGTACCGCCTTACCTAAGTCCTTTGCACTTAGGACCAAATGCCCCAAAACCCCAACCACGAAGAGGACGAGGGTCATGGAGATAACTACCGACAAGTACGAACTGCGTACCCGTGATGTTGTGAATTTTTGTTCTTTGGAACTCATTGCAGCGAAAATAGTAAATCTAGCGGCGCATTCACTAATTTCGCGCGTGTTCAACACTTCTTTAACGCTATGGAGTACAACCACAACGAAATAGATAAGAAATGGCAAGCAAAATGGGCTGCCGAAGGCACCTATGCTGCTAGTAATTCTAGTGACCAACCTAAATTTTATGTGTTGGACATGTTCCCCTATCCGTCGGGCGCAGGTCTACACGTGGGGCACCCACTAGGCTACATTGCCTCGGATATCTATGGGCGTTACAAGAAGCAAAAGGGCTTTAATGTGCTTCATCCAATGGGCTACGATGCCTTTGGGCTTCCTGCAGAGCAATACGCCATTCAAACTGGGCAGCACCCAGAGAAAACCACTGAAATAAACACGGCGCGTTACCGCAAGCAATTAGATAACATTGGTTTTGGACTTGATTGGTCGAGAGAATTTAAGACCACAGATCCGTCGTACTACAAATGGACCCAATGGATTTTCATTCAACTTTTCGACGCCTGGTATGACCACAGCGAAGGAAAGAGCCGCCATATAGACACCTTGATTGCTCACTTCGAATCGAAGGGTACAGCGGATTTGAATGCTGCACAAACTGAAGAGCTATCTTTTTCTGCCGATCAATGGAACGGCATGAATGAACAAGAGAAGTCTGATGTGTTGCTGAATTACCGCTTGGCTTACCGCAGCGAGAGTAACGTAAACTGGTGTCCCGCTCTAGGAACCGTGCTTGCGAATGACGAGGTCAAAGACGGATTGAGCGAGCGTGGCGGACACCCTGTAGTCCAAAAGAAAATGATGCAATGGTCTATGCGCATTACTGCATTCGCGGACCGATTGCTCGAAGGGCTCGACCGCATCGACTGGAGCACCTCACTAAAGGAAACACAACGCAACTGGATTGGAAAATCTGTAGGTGCGGCGATATTTTTTGATATTGACGGACACGACGGACAGATTGAGGTATTCTCTACACGCCCAGATACACTTTTCGGAGCGACTTTCGTTACCCTCGCGCCCGAGCACGAGTTAGTAAGTGCCATTACCACGGCCGAGCAGCGCGAGGCCGTAGCAGCCTACCAAGCCCAAGCGGCAGCGCGTAGTGAGCGCGACCGTATGGCCGACACCAAAACCATCAGCGGTTGCTTTACCGGCGGCTATGCAATCCATCCTATCAGCGGCGCAAAAGTGCCTATCTGGATCGGTGATTATGTTTTAGCAAGCTACGGAACGGGAGCTGTAATGGCTGTGCCGGGACACGATAGTCGTGATTATGCATTCGCAAAACACTTCGGTCTCGAAATCGTCGAGGTGGTTGCTGGTGGTGACCTCAGCGTAGAAGCCTTTGAGGCGAAAGAAGGAAAGATGGTAAATTCCGATTTCCTCAATGGCATGGAATGCATGGATGCCAAGGCTAAAATGATTGAGCATCTTGAAGAAATTGGCTACGGAAAAGGCGCAACCCAATTCAAGCTGCGCGATGCCATCTTCGGCCGTCAGCGCTACTGGGGAGAACCCATTCCAGTCTATTTCGAAAACAATATTCCAAAAACACTTCCTCTTGAAGAATTGCCGCTAACCTTACCGGCCGTGGATGCTTATTTACCGACGGAAGATGGTGAACCGCCACTGGCCCGCGCAAAAGACTGGACTTACAATGGCCATCCGTTGGAGACGACCACCATGCCAGGTTGGGCTGGTTCATCTTGGTATTTCCTGCGCTACATGGACGCACACAATGAGGCCGAATTCGCTGGTAAAGCCACCACTGAATACTGGAATCAGGTGGATTTATATGTAGGCGGTTCTGAGCATGCCACCGGGCACCTCTTGTACTCGCGTTTCTGGACGAAATTCCTATTCGACATGGGATTCATCAGCTTTGATGAGCCGTTCAAAAAGTTGATCAATCAAGGAATGATTCAAGGCATTAGCGCCTTCGTTCACAGGATTAATGGCACCAATACGTTCGTGAGCGCTGGATTGAAAGACCAGCACGAGACTCAGGCCATTCATGCGGATGTAAGTTTGCTCCAAGGCGACGAGTTGGATATTGAGGGCTTCAAGAATTGGCGCGAAGAATACAAGGATGCAGAATTCATCCTCGAAGACGGGAAGTACATCTGTAGCCGCGAGGTAGAGAAGATGTCGAAGTCGAAATTCAATGTGACCAATCCAGACGATATCGTTGAGAAATATGGCGCTGATGTGCTTCGTATGTACGAGATGTTCCTGGGTCCAATTGAACAAAGCAAACCGTGGAATACACAAGGACTCTCCGGAGTAGCCGGCTTCCAGCGCAAGTTCTGGAAACTCTTCCATCAAGGAGGTTCGTTCAACGTTAGCGATGCCCCCGCAGATAAAAAAGCACTAAAGGCTGTTCATACGTGCATTAAAAAAGTGAACGAAGACATTGAAAACTTCAGTTTCAATACCTCGGTTAGTGCCTTTATGATTGCAACGAATGAATTAACAGATTTGAAGGCCAACAACCGCGAGGTACTCGAGCCACTCGTACGTCTCATTTCGCCGTTTGCACCGCATTTGGCAGAAGAATTGTGGGAGCAACTTGGCGGCGAAGGTTCTGTTACGCATGCAGCTTACCCTGAGCACAACGAAAGCTACCTTGTCGAGAGCAGTAAAAACTATCCCGTTTCGTTCAACGGTAAAGTACGCTTCCAGCTCGAACTACCAGCAGATATGAGCAAAGAGGATATTGAAAAGGCCGCTATGGCAGATCCACGCACCGCCGAACAGATCGGCGACAAACAGGTGCGCAAGATGATTGTTGTGCCTGGCCGCATCATCAACATCGTTATCGGCTAAGCGCCGCAGGCGAAACCCATTTTAATTGCATAAAAAAGGCGCCCTGCGGGCGCCTTTTTTGGTTAGAGTTGGTCTAATTTTTTCTTCAGCTCCATCATATAAGCTCGGTAAGCATCCATGCGATCAGCTTCTAACGGCTTCGCATCTGGCAATTTTTGTTGATAGGGATCCACTTGCTTACCATTCACCCAGAAGCGGTAACACACATGCGGTCCCGTAGCTAGACCGGTGGATCCTACATAGCCGATCACATCGCCTTGCTTCACTCGGACCCCGTCCTTGATGCCCGGCTTTATCTTACTCATGTGCAAGTATTGCGTAGTGTAGGTACTGTTGTGGCGCACCTTAACATAATTACCATTGGCTGAGGTGTAGGTTGCTGCGATGATCACCCCATCTGCCGTAGTCATGATTGGAGTTCCGGTGGGCGCTGCATAATCTGTTCCCAGATGGGCTTTCCACCGCTTTTGTACCGGGTGAAATCTGCGGCCACTGTACCTAGATGAGATACGCGTAAAGTTCAAAGGTGCACGCAGGAAGGTTTTTCGTAGGCTCCGTCCTTCCTCGTCGTAGTAATCATTAAAACCTAATTCATTCTCGTAAGGAAAGGCATAGAAATCATTCCCCATATGGTTCAGGTTGGCTGCGATGATTCGCTTCAAACCAACGTAAGTCGTATCATCAACGTATTCCTCCTCATAAATGACCTTGAAGGAATCGCCTTTTTGAAGTCGAAAGAAGTCGATTGTCCACGCGTAAACCTCAACCAAAGACATAGCCAGCGCGTTGGTCCCGCCTGCGCCATTAACACTCAAGTATAAGGCATCTTCTATGGTACCCGCAATTTCTTTTCGACGAGTGCTGCGTTCTTTTTCTACCTTTTTCGCGTAAATGGAATCGGACCGTAGGGAAACGATGTAGTATTCATAGGTACTTTCGGGGTAAATGAAATACGAAGGGAATAACGAGCTGTCCCCGGTTGCAAATTTCACTGTAACTCCCGCACGGATTTTACGAACATTAAACACAGGCTCGACAGCCGCTGCGATTTGATAAATCTGTGCAGTAGAAATTCCTCGCTTACCCAGCAAGGCACCAAAACTTTCTCCTGAGGCAATGGTATGGTCCTCGAAGCGGAGGGTATCTGCAGGTAGGGTTAGGAAGAACTTTGGCTCCGGCGCCACCTCCTCAACATCATCCTCCAATACGATTGTGGTATTTCCTTCTGAACGAAGTGCACCAATGATTAATATGACAAAAATGGCTGCGACAAACAGCCACGCGTATTTCTTTAATTTCATGAGCCTTGCTCTATTTCCTTGAGGACCTCATCCACCCAGCTCTTACCCCACTGCGCGCGTTGCTCATCTGTCCAAAGTTCTGGATAGAAAATGCGACGCTGGAATCTAGGCGGCAAGTACTTCTGCCAATTCGTCCCTCCTGTAGCAGCAATATCTGAGGGCTTTCTGCTCAAATAACGAACGGCGGTTTTATAATGTTGTAAGGGCCAATTCACGTTGACATTTAAATCCAACAAACGAAGCGCATTTTCCAACTGCAATTGCTCCTCCGGACTTACTCCACTCTGCAAAAGTTCTTGATAACGCTCCCAAATATTACAGTGTTCATACGAATCGGCAGCGAATAAGAGGTCGTCCCAGTATTTTTCTATGAATTGAACGGCCGTATAAGCCGGCTTACCTGTATCCTCGATCTTTGCCCCATCCTTCCAATAAATGAACTCCATCTGTTCTTCTATTGAAGAATCACGGACTTCTTCACGCTTGGTTTCAGCGACGATATTAATCAAAGGCGCACAGCCCAATTCTATAATGCGATATTGCACACTTTGAAACCCTGATGCCGGCGCAAGTGCATCGCGAAATGCAAGAAATTCATCTTTCTTCATTCCTTTTTCCATCACACCAAAGCTGCCTCTCAACGCGCCGAAATACCTGTTGATTCGATGTACACGTTCTGTAAAATCCTCAACACTTAAATCGCCTGCGGCGATGGCATCTATTTCAATGCGAGCCAGTTTAAAGTATAGCTCCGTGATTTGATGGTAAATAATGAAAATCGGCTCATCAGCAACGTCAGTAACAGGGCGCTGAAGGCTGAGGAGCGTGTCCAATTGGACATAATCCCAATAATTTTGAAAAGAGGCACGTTGCCATCCGTTTACGTAGGTTTCGAAATCTTGGCCTGTGCTTTCAATCTTCTCACGCAGCGCGGCCAATTTTTCCATCATTTCGGGACTCCACTCCATGGTATAATAGGTTTCATCCAAAGTTAGCCATTGAGGCCAACGGAGCGGGATTTTAGCTAGAAGTTTTAAACGATTTTTTACGCTTTATACACGCTTCAAAGTGAAGATGAATTCCGTTCCAACACCTTCCTTAGATTGAACTCGAATACTCTCGCCATGACGGTCGATGATGTGCTTCACAATGGACAGCCCCAAACCTGTACCACCCGCATCTCTGGAACGCGCTTTATCTACGCGATAGAAGCGCTCAAAGATGTGCGGCAGATCGGTCTCTGATATACCAAAACCGTGATCTTTAATTCGAAATTCTACCTTCTCTCTTTCGCCAGAAACAGTAACCACTACAAGGGATCCTTCTTCGCTATACTTGATGGCGTTCACCAATAAATTATCCAGCACTTGCTCAATCCTGGCTGCATCACAGAGTACTTGAACAGCATCATCTGCGAAGAAGTTGAGCTTAATCTTTGCCTTGCGCTTTGATGCGAGATTCTCAATCTCCTCCATCGCATCGTCCAATAAGTTTCTGACGCGAACGGGTCTTAACTGAACATCATACTCGCCACTTTCAACCTTTGTCAAGACATCCATGTCCTTGACCAATTGTGTCATTCGCTCGACAGATTTAGCAGCCCTTTTGAGAAACTTCTTTGCGACCTTCTCATCCTTTATTGCCCCATCAAGCAAGGTGTAGATATACCCTTGAATATTGAAAATGGGCGTTTTAAGCTCGTGACTAACATTTCCAATGTATTCTCTTCGAAACTGCTCGCGACCTTTCATTTCTTCCACCAGAGCAATCTGCTGTTCACTCCATTGCTCCAGTCTTGATTCTAATTCAGTTAGGCTCAGTGGCGCCGTCGCTTTTAGGGCTTCACCCACCAGACCTTCTTGCTGTATTTTCTGTTGAATTTTACGAATTCGACCAATGAGAATATAGTAAGCCCCATAGTAGAACGAAATCATGACCACTATTAAAAAGGCCAACCACAGCATCCATTCTGGAAGCTCGCTAACCGTTTCATGCGTAAAGAGCCAACTCGCAAAAAACGCCAGCAAGGTCACCCAAAGACCTAGAACAATAGTTAATATGAGGATGCGGTTAAGGCGCATCAATCGTTCAATTCGAACTTGTAACCAACTCCTTTAACTGTTTTAATTCTCTCGTCGCCAATTTTTTCGCGCAGTTTTCGAATGTGCACATCAATAGTTCTTCCACCGACGATTACCACAGTTCCCCAAATGCGATCCATTATCTCTTCGCGTGTAAAGACCTTACCTGGTTTTGAGGCAAGCAAACTGAGTAATTCAAACTCTTTACGTGGCAACTCGACAACATCACCATTCATTTCGACATGGTAGCGCTCAGGATCAATGATCATATCAGGAAACTCCATCCTTCCCGGAACGGTTTGTTCAGGGGC
>CAJXTR010000008.1 GCA_913060465.1 uncultured Cryomorphaceae bacterium
TTATTCGTTCAGCCTTTTCTATTTCTTTTCTCGGTGTTTTCTGATTCTTCTTTTTGAAACCATTGCATAGGATCAAGGTCGTAGTATTTGAGTAAAAGCAGAAGACCCTGCAAATATTGGTGCCTAGCTGACTTCGTATTTCATACAGTCCGCTAGAATTCGTTATCATCTTTAAGTAAGAACTCGGCACAATCTTGAGTGTCCTAATAGCTCTAAGTGTCCACAAAAGCTTATCCTGTTCTTTAGGTGGGAGGGTTACATAGAACGCCTCAAAGTGGTTTCCAAAAACTACAATGCTTCGGTAATCTTTCATCAAAAATACAATAAAATTATCCGTACGGACAACTTTTGTGTCCTGACTATTTAAGGTCAATTGAAATTGCCGAAGATTAAAGAAAGGTGAATAAAGAAAACTTAGGAACAGCTTATTTCAGTCCGTTCTCTTTGAAATTAATATACATCTGCTCGAAGTTCTTGTACACCCCGTTAAGAAAGTCTTCCGACAGCGCCTCCTTAACGGCAGCAGGGGTAGGGTGACTATCCTTCATAAACTTATAGGCCTGCTTCATTGGCCCTGCCTCAAATTCCACGACGTGCCAGCGCTCCATCGCGTAGATGGTCGTTTTAAACTGTTTGGTACTCCAAGATTCAACTATTCGCATGGCTAGAAATCCACATGGACTTTAAAGTTCAACAATCGGTTCGTCATGTAGTTCGGCACGGCATACTGCCCGGCAGCGCTAATGTCCTTAACCCAAAGGTAGCTCACCGTATTGCGCGCTTGCAAGAGATTGAAGATTTCGGCACTGATCCATACCTCTTCAAATTGTTCGGTCCAATTTCCTTTAAGCACCTTTATAAATCCTATGTCCGCGCGGCGGTATGGTGGGCTGCGGAAGAATCTATCTTCCGGCTGCGCAATCTCATTGCCTATGCCATCGGGACCAAAAGGAAAACCACCGCCGACCATCAAGGTCAGAGACAATCGGGTAGAAGGGTCGTTCGGTAAGTAATCTTGGAAATACACTGCGAAATTAAAACGCGTATCGGTCGGGCGGGCGTGCCAATCCTGAATGAAGCTCGTGGTGCTGCGCTCCTGGGCGCGGAATAAACTAAAGGTGAACCAGCTGTCAGTTCCCTTCACGAATTCTCCGTTGATGCGGGAATCTATCCCATATACTCGGGCGAGCCCGTCGTTATTGCCCTGGTAGCGAATGCGAACGTTCTCCACATCGAACAGGTTCACGCGTTGCAACCCTTTGTAGTACGTCTCAAGGCTCCAAACGAAGGGGCGGTTCCACAGGTTGAAGTAGCGGTCTTGGCGTGCGATTAGGTGCAAGGCCTGCTGACTCTTCACACCGGTGTTGAGCGTGCCGTCTTTGAGGCGCATTTCACGATAGAACGGGTATTGGTCGTATAGACCAGCGCTGAAGGTCCAGCGGTAATCGGCCAGTATGCCGCCTTCAGGGGTAAATTTAAAATTCGCACGGGGGCTGATGCGGACTTCGTTGGATAATTGGGCCCACTGCATTCGTGCCCCAATATTGTAACGCCATGTTCCTTTGTCGATCACCTTATTTCCACTGAAATTCACCCAGGCCTTGGCTCTAGCATTAATTAGGGTTTGTGTGGCAGCAACATGGCTATACAGCTCCAAGCCTTCCGCAGGCGTGCTGTACAGTCTTCCGCCGACCACACTGTCGAGGGTGCTTCCTTCATAGGGTAGGCTATAGCCCGCGCTATCAATGCGTTCCCATTCTTTGTAACGGTCGTAGATGTTCTCACCTTGAACCAAGGCGCCAAAGGTCAAGTCAAAGTTGTTGAAGCCTATAGACTCGTCGTATTTGATGTTGCCGATGTATGCGTCGAGGAAGTTGCGTCTAAAATCTTGGAAGGCGCCCACGCCACGAACGAGGGAGATCTCACCGAAATCGTCAGAGCCGAGGTCGTTGTTCAGTTCGTTCAAGCGGTAGTAGCCGATAACATCCGTAATCTCCACCTCCGTAGTGTGGAAGCCGGTAGCAGAGAAGGTGCGTACTCCGCCGCCTGCAATGCTGGTGATGGTGGTGTATTTGGTAGCGAGGAATTGGGTGTCGTATCCGAATTGCTCTTTCCCGTCGAAATACACATTGAGGCGCAAGGCCTCCTGCAAAGACCCAAAGTTGGTTTGGCGGTTTTGCGGAATTTGGTTCATTCTGTTGTGCGCAAAATGAGCGAAGAACTCCAACCTTGCATGGCCGTAATCGCCTTCTTCGTTCCCGTACATGCGACTCAACATAATCTGTCCATCTGCATTAACCGGGAAGTAGTCGCTTTGCACGTCTGTGGCATTGAGTAGCAAGGCATTGTTGCGGTAGCGCAGCCCGGTTGCCACTGTCCATGGACCTGAATTCTGCTTCAAGGCCCAGCTCGCACCTGTGAGTGATGTTTCCGCGGTCATTTCACGGAAACCGGGTCCTCGGGGGTAGGAGTAGTTCACATCTAAAACCGAACTGAGCTTGTCGCCGTACAAGGCGCCAAAGCCGCCGGCGCTGAAGTTTATGCTAGTAACGAGGTGGGGATGAATGATGCTCATCCCTTCTTGCTGACCGGCCCGCGCCAAGAAAGGACGAAAGACTTCGAAGCCATTGATGTAGACGAGGTTCTCGTCGAAATTCCCACCGCGCACATTGTATTGCGAGCTCATCTCGTTTCGAGAACTTACCCCGGCAAAGGTCTTAACAACACCTTCCACGCCGCCCTCGGCGCCCGTGGTAAACCTGATGTCCTTGCCTAAAACTGTCGTGCCTTTTTCGGCTGTGCGTTCGCTCTGTACCTCGACTTCATCCAAGAGGGTGGAGTCCATGACCTGCGCGGAGACGGCCCATGGCAATAGCCCAAGGATGAGAAGGAATTTTTTCAAGTTACTTGCGTTTCAAGCTTTGGAATAGTTCGGTCCAAGCGAATGGGTTGGATAGAGCACCCAAAATAGCCGAAGCCCCGGAGCCGCCGTAGTAGCGCCCCTGATTGTAGAGCTGTTGGTTCTGCATGGTGATTAAGTAATCTTGCATCTCCGCGGCATCATAGCCCATGGCTTGTGCACGCGCGCGCAGTTCGTCAAGCGCTAGGTTGCGCTGTGCAATGTCCAATTCTGTGGTTTGAATTTCCATCGCCAAGAATTCCTCTTTGAAGTTCTCTTTGGATGGCCAAGGGTAGACGATAACAGGATCCAAAACTTCGGTATCCCATTCCAGGATGATGCGTGCCAAGAAGTTATCTCCCTGCAAGGTATCCGGGACCCAGAATCGCGTTAGTTTGAAGCCTATGTGCTGAAACAATACCGTATCTCCCGGCATGACTACCAGGGAAAAGAAGCCATCGCGGTCGCTCACGTTCATCTGTCCGCGGCTTTTGACGAGGATTTGAACGTTAGGGAGTAATTGGACCAAACTATCATTACTCACCACTACACCGTGCAGTTGAATGGGCTCGTGGCCCTGCGCCTGAGTAGTGATTGCGGCTAAAAGGAATCCAAAAAGGAGTACTAATTTTCTCATAAAACGATGTCGTATTCTTCAACGGTCGTGTTTCCAACACCGTCAATAACAACTATGCGCAAATTATGGTTTCCGGCGGGGATATCCTTGGGAACAATCACTTTTAACAAATCCTGTTTATAATCGAAATCAATGCGGGCGAATTCCCCATCGATCCGAGCACTATAACGGTCTACACCAGTTTTGTCGTCTGCAGCGCGAACGAGAAGTTGTCGGAAGTTGCTGTTCGGTCGAGCGGATGGCGTACGACTCACGATACTGATTGTAGGCTTCTTAAGATCTTGGTCGAGGTAATACTTGCCTGTGCTCCGCGTTTCGAAGACCAATTGGTCGCCTTCACGCGTTCCGGTAATAGCGTCCTTACTGCCTTTGCGGCCAACCTCCCAAAGGAACCAGCCCACCTTAGTTCGCTGAACGCTGTCGAGGTCCCACGTAATGGTCATATGTTTTTGCAAGGCATTTCCTTCGCCTATGATGTAGTTTTCATTGGCCAATTGGACCAAATCAAAAACCGCATCATGGTATAACGCCCCGCTCGGGATGAACACATGAACCGCCCCGTTTTCCAATACATTATCTGCGTTCCAACGGATTTGTTCGGGCTTAGGCACCTCCGCCAAAGCCGCCGTCCCCTTCAAATAAAAACTAAACGCGCTTTGATTTCCCTCGTAATCCAGCACGGAAACCTCAATGGTCACCACGCTGTCCTGAGCCACGGTGAACCAGCCTTTGGTTGCTCGAAAAGCCGGAGTCGTAAGCTCCCAAGTGTTGGTCACCTCCAAAGGATTATTGTCCAATTCATACAATCTCGTATACCGAACTCCTTGACTGTAGTAGCGCTCAAAGTTCACGTGGGCGTTAATGAATCGCGAGGTGCTGAAATTTATTCGTCGGTAGTTTGCAGTGAAGAAAACCTGCCCATCGGCACTGGCCTCGATCGCATACACCCCATTATTGTTGTTTGCCCCATCTTGCTTATCCGTGGTAAATAAATCAAACCCCTTGCTGTGTGGCATGGCAATGGTATCCCCCGCATTAAACACGCCTACATCGCCAAAATCCGCGCTGGTCCACATCAACCCACGAACATCTGGTTTCCGAGTATCCTTCACCTTCAACCCAAACTCCAATGGATTCAATGGTTCCTCAGTTCTTGTATCTCTGATTTCAAAGTGCAAGTGGGGGCCCATAGATCCTCCCGTATTCCCTGAGAAAGCAACGAATTCGCCTTTGGCTACTGGGAATTGGTCCGCAGTGGGGTATAGGTTGCCGTCGTTTTTACTGCGGTCGCGTAATTGGTCCTCCACCCACTCCTCAATAGCCGGAGAAAAAGCGTTCAAATGCCCATAAACCGTGGTGTAGCCCTCCGGATGACGGATGTACAATGCGTTCCCATATCCGTATGGACTCACGGCAATTCTACTCACATACCCATCCGCAACGGAATAGACCTTCAAGCCACTACGTCCTTGGGTCTTAATATCAATGCCGCCGTGGAAGTGATTGCTTCGTAATTCAGCAAAAGTGCCGCTTAAAACAAGCGGGATGTCCAATGGGGACTGAGGTTCAAAGGTTTGGGCGTTCGAAACGAGGGGCGTTAAGAAAATCCCTAATAAGAGGATAAATTTCTGCATAGTACAAAGCTACAATTATGGTATCTTTGATGGAAACTGATTTGCATGTCAAACGAATTTTCTGATTCAGTTCGCCGTATTTCCCATAAAGCCCAACGATTGGCTGAGGTGAATACTGAATTGCGCCAGAAAATCAGTGAACTAGAAGAACAAGTGGACCACTTGCAAGAGACCTTAGAGGCCCTTCAAGCGGAGCATGCGGACTTCCAAAGTCAGTTACAACAACGCGATCTAGCGCTCACTGTCCAGAGTGGTTCGCCCGCAAGGGACACGTACAGCGAAGAAAAGATTGCGGAGTTGGTGCGGGAAATTGACCGTTGCATGAAATTATTAAGTGCCTAATCTCCGTGAGTGAGACATTAAAAATAAAAGTAACCATAGCCAATAGAGTGTATCCCTTGACCGTGAAAGTGGAAGAGGAGGAGCAGATCAGGGCCGCGGTTAAAACTATTAATGATGCTGTATCGCGCTTCGAGAGCCGCTACGCTGTTCAGGACAAGCAAGATGTCCTTAGCATGTGTGCCCTCCAGCTCGCCTCGAAAACGGAAATTGCACTGAAACAATCTCAAGCCGTTCAATCCCAGGCCAATGATGCATTGGCTGAAGTTGAAGCTGTCTTAAACACAGCTTTACAAGGAGAATAACGTTTCCCGCACTTGCTATTTTTGTGCTAAACTCAACGAGCACGTTGTTATGTTGCTGACTCGCAGCGTTACGAGCAGGCCGCCATTCCCTCGGGAAGAGCTCGCTCCAGCGGAAGGTCAAGACGAAGTGGCAGCAACAGATCCTGATATGAAGGAGTTTAGACAACATGCTAGCAGGTGCGGGATTTTTAAAAAACACTAACCCTAAGTGGTATGACAACAGAAATCATTTTTGCAGTTGTAGGCCTATTGGTTGGTTTGGGTGGAGGCTATGTCCTCTGGCAGAGTGCGATGAAGAAGAAAACCGCACTGATGCTGTCCGAAGCAGCTAAGGAAGCAGAGCAAATTAAAAAGGATAGAATCCTAGAGGCGAAGGAGAAATTCCTGAACCTTAAAGAAGAGCACGAGCGTGCGGTACAAAAGCGCGATCAAAAATTGGCCGAACGCCAAAACTCCTTCCGCGAGAAGGACGAGCGACTCCGCCAAAGCATTCAGGACTTTAAGAAAGAAGAACGTTCGGTTCAGAAAGAAAAAGAAGTCTTGGCGAAAAAACGCGAAGCATTAGAAGCAAAAACCGCTGAGGTTGAAAAGTTGCGCGACAAGCAGATTGCACAACTCGAAGCCCTAACCGGTATGACCGAGGAAGAGGCAAAAGAGCAAATGATGACGGCTTTGAAAGACAAGGCAAAACTCGATGCCCAAGCCTACATCCAAACAACTATTGAAGAAGCGAAACTTACGGCCTCGCAAGAAGCGAAGAAGGTCGTTATTCAGAGTATTCAGCGTGTGGCTACGGAAAACGCCATCGAAAATGCGGTTTCGGTATTCAACATTGAGAACGACGATATTAAGGGTAAAATCATTGGCCGCGAGGGACGTAATATTCGTGCCATAGAGGCAGCTACGGGTGTGGAGATCATCGTAGACGATACCCCTGAGGCAATTCTTCTGAGCTGTTTTGATCCAGTACGTCGCGAGATCGCACGTTTGTCGATGCACAAACTCGTTAGCGATGGCCGTATCCACCCGGCGCGTATTGAAGAGGTAGTGGCCAAGACCACGCGTCAGATTGAAGAGGAGATTGTACAAATAGGTAAGCGTACGGCAATTGATTTGGGTATTCATGGGTTGCACCCTGAACTCATCAAAACGGTAGGTCGCATGAAGTACCGCTCGTCGTATGGACAGAATCTATTGCAGCACAGCCGTGAGGTGGCTAATCTTTGTGCAATCATGGCCTCGGAGCTCGGCTTGAACCCGAAACTTGCTAAACGTGCTGGTCTATTGCACGATATCGGTAAGGTGCCGCACGAAGAAACAGATCTACCACACGCCATCTTAGGTATGCAGTGGGCAGAGAAGTACGGTGAGAAGCCAGAGGTATGCAATGCCATTGGTGCGCACCACGATGAGATTGAAATGACTTCACTGATTTCGCCTATTGTTCAAGTATGTGATGCTATCTCAGGCGCACGCCCAGGAGCACGTCGCATGATCGCAGATAGCTACATCCAGCGTTTGAAAGACCTTGAGAATTTGGCATACGACTTTGATGGAGTTACCAAAGCTTACGCTATTCAAGCGGGTCGCGAACTCCGCGTAATGGTTGAAAGTGAGAAAGTAACGGATGCTATGGCTAGCCAAATCTCTTTCGACATCTCTCAAAAGATTCAAAACGAAATGACCTACCCAGGTCAAGTTAAGGTGACGGTTATTCGCGAATTGCGTTCTGTGAATGTTGCGAAGTAAAATTTGAACCTTTTAAAGACTTAAAAAGCGCCCCGTCGGGGCGCTTTTTTTTTGCCTGCGGTCGTCGCGCTCGTGAGTTTACGATTCAATTGTTTCATAAATGAACCGTATTTATGATAATCACGCCTTGATTGGACGCAAATACATCTGTTTATCGACACATATAGAGATTTTTTCGTTTCAGCACCGCCTGAGGGAATTGGACTTTAGCACTATCGAATTCATTAAAAACCAAAAACAAAACAAAATGAAAAAGATTATTGCACTATTCGCCTTGATAGTAGTTGGAACTACCGCTAAGGCACAAAACTTCGAGATTAAGACCAATCCTTTTGGAATGGCTGCCGGCGCTTACAACATCACCGGTGAGATGGTGCTTTCGGAGTACCAGAACCGCTCAGTACTTTTTAGCGCATGGTATAACACAGAAGATTTTCAGGAATTTACGTGGACCGATCGCGATGGCGGGCTATCACTTGGCTACCGTCAATACTTCGACAAGTTTGAGGATAAGGGAATGTTCTTGGGACTAACCTCGCGATACATCATGAATAGCTACTATTCGACGGGCTATTACGATGCCAATTGGAATTGGATCCCTGAAGAAGGTTCAAACAAGAGTGACGACTATTTATCTCTAGGTTTTACTGGTGGATACAAATACGTCTACAACGATAAGATTACCGTCGAAGCCTTTTTGGGAATGGGACGCATCATTTATGAAGAAATCGATGACTCATGGGACGCTGCCGAGTTCATAAGTGGATTAAACTTCGGATACAGATTCTAGGAAAAGCTCCTAGGTTTATTGGTTCCCCGGCGCTGCTCTGCAGCGCCGGGGTTTTTGTTTATATATGTCTACCTTAGGTACAATCATTTAGTCAATGCAATCATGTTCAAGCTCATAACTACGGTAATCGTTTTAATTTCGTTTTCTTCATGTTCTGCCTATTTACCAGAATTTGAACGTGCTGAGCCTTTGGAGCAGGGAGAACAGCGCTTAGCAATGGGTGCCTTTGTTGGTGGCTTACCAGATGCGCAAGAACAAAGGATGGACCCATTCTCTTATGGGGTTGCTGCTTTCCATAGTATTGGAATTGCGGATAACATTAATTGGTCAACATTAGCTTCAATGGGCAGTCAAAACTGGTATAACGATCCTTCTGGTTTAAATCTATACTCAATTTCAACAGGTCCTAAATTTAGTTCTAAGTCTTTATTTAGAAATGGGTCTTTTGGAGCGTTAACCATACCTATGACTTACATGGTATTTCCAAATGACGATCCTCTAGGTGAGTACGGACCTGACTTTTTTAGTCCTGCTTTTGGAATCACACCAACGTGCTATATGCAGACCCCTCTACCACGGTGGAGTGCTGATTTGGACGTGGATCTTTCGACCTTCTTTCGTGGTGAATTAATGGTTGGCCAGGAAGGACCGATATATGGTTACACGTTTGGTTTGCGATTTGAGTGGCTTGATGCGGTTTATCCTAAGAGTTTCAATTTTAATCTTGGTTTTACAGGAATTTTTTTCGGGTGCGCAATGGATCTATTCCCCTCAACTCAATTCTAGTTCCACCGCCCAGTCCAGCACCTTTTCAATTAGCGACTCCACCGCACTGGCAGGATCCTCGTGGAACGTGCCGAGACTGCGGTTGGCTAATAGTGCAGAGAAACTGTAGGCTTCATGACCCAGCAGGTGGGCCATAGCGTAGATGCCGGCAGTTTCCATTTCGAAGTTGGTAATGTTCTCGCCCGCCACTTCTTGTGTGTACAATGCATCCATCGCGTCCGCGAAGACGCTCGTCGTACGTATAGTGCGCCCCTGTGGTGCATAAAAACCGGGCAGGGTTGCTGTGATGCCCGTGGCGACCTCCTTCATGTGTTCAATAGAAGCGCGGTCAAAAGGTGCAGGTATGTAATAGGGATCAAAAGGTGCACCTGCGATTTGAACGGTCGCGAAATCATGTTTGTAGAAGGGAAGCAGTCCATCAAAGCTCAACGCGCCTGTACTACACAAATGGGTGCCTAGAGGCAGGTTAGGATCGATAGCGCCGGAGGTGCCGATTCGAATAATGGTTAATTTTCTGAACGATGCACGGTCTTCGCGTGTTACAGGGTCTATGTTAACCGCTGCGTCCAACTCATTCATGACAATATCGATGTTGTCTGTTCCCATTCCCGTAGAAAGCGCCAAAACGTCGTGCCCATTTAGGGTGCCTCGCACCATGGTGAACTCACGTCGGGTTTTGGTCCAATCAATAGATTCGAAGTGGGCGGTGATGTTAGCAACGCGATCTGGATCACCTACCGTGAATACCAGGTTCGGGATATCTTCGCCACGCAATCCTAAGTGGTATACGGTCCCGTCTGGGTTTAAGATGAGTTCAGATGCGGAATACGACATAGCAGTGTAAGTTTGTTCCCTCAAAAGTAAAGGAAGTGAAAGCAGAGATTATCACCATTGGCGATGAAATTTTAATTGGGCAGATTGTCGATACCAACAGTGCTTGGTTGGGACAGGTGCTTGGTGAAGAAGGTATTGAAGTAACGCGCATCAATAGTATTTCTGATACTCCAGAAGCTATTATTGGGGCCATTGAAGGATTATACCCTGAAACGCAATTGGTCCTGATGACCGGTGGCTTAGGTCCCACTAAGGATGATTTGACCAAGCAAACCCTTGCTTCTTACTTTGGGAGTGAGATGGTCTTTCGCGAAGATGTTTGGGAGCACATCGTTCAACTTTTTAAAGGTTTTGGGCGCACACCGGTGGAGCGCAACAAGCAGCAGGCATTGGTTCCTGAGGTGTGTGAGGTGATTTTTAACCATAAAGGAACAGCACCAGGAATGCTGTTTCGTCATGAAGGCCGTCGCATCATTAGCATGCCGGGAGTACCGTACGAAATGAAGCACATCGTTCAAGATGGCCTTTTGCCGTTATTGCGCGATGAGATTGATTACCAAATCCTGCACCACACCTTGTTTGTGGTGGGTGTTCCTGAGAGCGTATTGGCCGATCGCATCGAACCGTTGGAAGAAGAGTTTGCGCCGAGTATAAAATTGGCCTACCTCCCAAAGCCAGGGCTCGTGCGTTTAAGATTAACTGCCCGTGGAAAGCGCGATGACGATTTGAAAAGTGATATCGACCGCGCAGTACTGACCCTACGCAAGGCCGTTGGAGATGATCTCATGGACGGTTCGAACAAGGCTATTGAAGAATACCTAGGAGAAGTGTTGACCAAGCGTGGACTTACCGTTGGTGCAGCAGAGAGCTGTACTGGAGGGGGTATAGGCGCGGCTTTAGTTAGTGTGGCAGGAAGTTCGGCGTATTTCCAAGGCAGTATCGTGGCGTACAGTTACGATATTAAAGAAACAATGCTCGGTGTGGATCATGATACCATTGTGACGAAAGGCGCGGTTAGTGAAGAGGTCGTTATTCAGATGTCAGAGGGTGCCCGCGCAAGATTAAATGTAGATTTTGCCGTTGCCGTGAGTGGAATCGCTGGTCCAGGGGGAGGAACACCGGATAAACCGGTAGGGACAAGTTGGATTGCAGTAGCCGGTCCAACCCGTACGGTTACTGAGAAATTTACCTTTGGTAAGGTCCGTGACCGCAACATCCAAAAGACGATTTTTGCGGCATTGAATATGTTGCTAAAAGAAGTTGAAGATTACAGTGCTTAAATAGTTGGTCAATAAGTTTTATTGACTTAATTTTGCAAACCATTTTGGTACAACCCATAAGATTAAAAGATTATGTCACGTGTTTGTGATTTGACAGGTAAGAAGGCAATGACCGGAAACCACGTATCTTTCTCGAATAAGAAGAACAAGCGCAAGTTCAATGCGAACTTGTTCACTAAGAAGTTCTACATTCCTGAGGAAGACCGTTGGGTAACGTTGAAAGTTGCTGCTTCTACATTGAAAACGATCAATAAAAAAGGTATCTCTGCTGTGCTTAAAGAAGCTGAAGCTAACGGATACATTGTTAAATAATTTAGGACATGGCGAAGAAAGGTAACCGCGTTCAAGTAATCCTAGAGTGTACCGAGCACAAAGAGTCAGGTATGCCAGGTACTTCTCGTTATATCACAACTAAGAACAAGAAAAATACGCCAGATCGTATGGAGTTGAAGAAATACAACCCGATCTTGAAGCGTATGACTGTTCACAAAGAGATTAAGTAAGATGGCAAAGAAAGTAGTAGCAACGCTTAAAAGCGCAGATGCAAAGCAGTTCACTAAGGTGATTAAAGCTGTTAAAAATGCTAAGGGGTCATACTCTTTTGAAGAGCGCGTTGTGTCTAAGGACATGGCTAGCGACTTCTTGAAGTAAGAGTCCTTCTTAATACCGATATTTGAACCACTCTCCGGAGTGGTTTTTTTATATCTACCCAATTATACTAGTATGAGCTTCTTTTCAAAATTCTTTACGCGAGACAAGAAAGAGACCTTGGACCAAGGCCTCGAGAAAACCCGTAGTAGCGTTTTCGAAAAGATTACCCGTGCCGTTGCTGGAAAGAGCACCGTCGATGATGAGGTTCTGGATGAGATCGAAGAAGCATTGATTACTTCAGATGTCGGACTAGATACCACGGTGAAAATCATTGAAGCATTAGAGGAGCGGGTCGCTCGCGACAAGGTTATGGGCCAGCAGGAGCTCATGGACATGCTTTATGAGATCATCTCAGGATTGATGAAACATGAGGGTGGTCTTTGGGAAGATTTTGAATTGCCAAAAACCGAAGGCCCCTATGTTCTGATGGTAGTAGGTGTGAACGGTGTAGGGAAGACCACGACTATTGGTAAGCTAGCGCATCAGTTCAAGCAGAAAGGATATAACCTCGTCTTGGGTGCTGCGGATACGTTCCGTGCGGCCGCTATTGACCAATTGGTCGTTTGGGGCGAACGCACAGGCGTTCCAGTGGTAAAACAACAAATGGGTTCAGACCCTGCCTCTGTGGCTTACGATACCTTGCAGCATGCCGTGAGTAAGGGAGCTGACCTCGCCATCATTGATACTGCCGGTCGATTACATAATAAAACCAACCTCATGCAGGAGCTTTCGAAAGTTCGACGTGTGATGGATAAGGTTATTCCAGGAGCACCTCATGAAGTGTTGCTCGTATTAGACGGTTCTACAGGACAGAATGCTTTGCTGCAAGCCAAAGCTTTTGCGGAGGCGACACAAATCACTTCGTTGGCCGTGACGAAATTGGACGGTACGGCAAAAGGAGGTGTGGTCATCGGTATTTCAGATCAACTCAATATTCCAGTGAAATTCATCGGTGTCGGTGAGGGAATGGAGGATCTTCAACTATTTAATCCACAGGCATTTGCCTCAAGCTTATTCAATAAGTAATCCATGCGTACAAAAAGCCCAAAAAAGAACAAGATCAACGTTGTGACCTTGGGGTGTTCAAAGAACATCTATGACTCAGAGGTTTTGATGGGACAGCTCAAAGCCAATGGCAAGGAGGTCACCCACGAAGCTCCTGAGGAGGAAGAAGGTAATATCGTTGTTATCAATACTTGTGGCTTTATTGATAATGCGAAGCAAGAAAGCATTGATACCATTCTCCATTACGCCGATAAAAAGGAGCGTGGTGAGGTAGATCATGTTTATGTGACGGGCTGTTTGTCCGAGCGCTATAAACCGGATTTAGAACAAGAGATTCCAGATGTAGATGCCTACTTCGGAACTCGCGATATGCCTTTACTGCTCAAGACTTTGGGTGCGGATTACAAGCACGAGTTAGTGGGGGAGCGCATGACCACTACGCCAAAGCACTTCGCCTATTTGAAGATTGCAGAGGGTTGTGACCGTCCGTGTAGTTTCTGTGCCATTCCATTGATGCGCGGTGGACATAAGTCTACACCTATTGAGGATTTGGTCACTGAGGCGGAGAAATTGGCCGCTAAAGGCGTTAAGGAATTGATTCTTATCGCACAAGATTTGACGTACTATGGCCTCGATCTATACAAGGAACGCAGATTGGGTGCTTTGTTAAAGGAACTAGTTAAGGTTGAAGGTATTGAGTGGATCAGGTTGCACTATTTATTCCCTTCTGGATTCCCTCAGGATGTTTTAGACATCATTCGTGAAGAGCCGAAGGTGTGTAATTACATCGATATTCCGTTGCAGCATATTGCAGATCCAGTGCTGAAGAGCATGCGCCGTGGGACCACGAAGGCTAAAACGGATGCACTCTTAGCGCAAATGCGTGAGAAGGTTCCAGGCATTACTATTCGAACCACGTTGATTGCAGGCTATCCTGGTGAGACAGAAGAAGACCATCAGGTAGTGTTGGATTGGATCCGTGAGCAACGCTTTGACCGACTTGGAGTTTTTGCCTACAGCCACGAAGAGAACACACATGCCTATAACCTAGAAGATGATGTTCCTGCAGAAGTGAAGCAGCAGCGTGTTGATGAGGTGATGGCGCTTCAGATGGAGATTAGCCGTGAGTTGAACCAGAAAAAAGTGGGACAAATCTTTAAGGTACTCATCGACCGCAAGGAGGGAGGCTATTTCATCGGGCGCACGGAATTTGATAGTCCAGATGTGGATAATGAAGTGCTCATTCCAGCCGAGGATATCTATTTGAAAATTGGTGATTTCTGCCAGGTTGAAGTAGAGGAAGCTCACGACTACGACCTGATCGGTCGGGTGATTTAAGTCAGGCCGTAGCATATATCACATAAGGGATGGCGACTTTGGCGCAATTTTGCCTTGAAACCGCAATCTCTGCCGCATGAGTGTTGAAATCCTAGCGCGAATACAGTTCGCCTTTACCGTAGCCTTTCATTACATCTATCCGCCCTTATCTATCGGTTTAGGGCTGTTGATGGTCATTTTCGAAGGCACTTACCTCCGCACAGGAAAAGTTATTTACCACACGTTGTCCCGATTCTGGACCAAGATTTTCGCCTTGACCTTTGGTATAGGCGTGGCTACTGGAATCGTGATGGAGTTTGAATTTGGGACGAATTGGGCCGCTTACTCACGTTTTGTTGGAGATATTTTTGGGTCAGCGCTCGCCGCGGAAGGACTTTTTGCTTTTGCCCTAGAATCTGGTTTTCTCGGGATATTGCTCTTCGGTTGGAACCGTGTAAGTCCACGTATGCACTTCATCGCTACGTTGGGGGTGTGGCTGGGTTCTATGTTTAGTGCTGTTTGGATTGTGGTGGCCAACTCCTGGCAGCAAACCCCATCCGGATACCACCTCGTGGGAGAAGGGCTTAAGGTTCGTGCAGAAGTCACGGATTTCTGGGCGATGGTTTTTAATCCAAGTTCAGTGGATCGCTTGACACACACGTGGATCGGCGCATTCTTAGCTGGTGGATTTCTGATCATCAGTGTTCACGCCTGGTACCTCCTCAAAAACAAGCATGTTGAGATTTCTAAAACGGCATTGCGTATTGCCATCCCATTTGTAGCTGTGGTTTCTTTGGGCCAATTACTCACTGGGCATCACAGCGCTGAGGGAGTGGCAGAGAACCAGCCGGCAAAATTGGCCGCGCTCGAAGGGCATTACCCGGACACGGCTGCGGCAGATATGTATATAATGGGTTGGGTAGACCAAGAGCAACAAAAGGTTTATGGGTTGAAGATTCCCGGGGGACTGAGTTTCTTGTTGGATTACGATTTTGAGCATCCTGTGGTAGGTCTGAACGCCTTTGCTGAGGAGGATCGACCGAGACAGGTCAATGCCATTTTCCAATTTTATCATTTAATGGTGGCCATTGGTATGACCCTTATTGGCCTTTCCTTGTTGGGTGTATTCTTTCTGTGGCGCGGTACCTTGTGGGATAAGCGATGGTTTTTACAAGCCTTGGTTTGGAGTGCTTTGTTGCCGCAATTGGCCAATCAGTTCGGTTGGTTTGCAGCGGAAATGGGGCGTCAACCTTGGGTAGTATATGGATTGCTTAGAACCTCTGAGGCCTTTTCTTTGGCCGTAAGTGCCCAGCAACTCATCTTCTCTCTCATCCTATTCGCGGTGATTTACAGCCTTTTATTTGCGCTGTTCATTTACCTGCTCAATAAGAAGATTGTGCATGGACCAGAGGATTTCACCTTACGCGATTATCGACCTAAACAGGCGGCTACTGCGGACGTCTATAAATCATAAGCCATGGATTACAGTACAATATATACAGCGACCATCTTTGGATTGGATTACCCTACCTTATGGTTCTTAGTAGTAGGCGGAGTATTCTCCGGATATGCTATTCTCGATGGTTTTGATTTAGGTGCGGGAAGTTTGCATCTATTCTTTAAAAAGGAAGAAAACCGTCGCGTTGCATTAAATGCGGTAGGCCCCGTATGGGATGGAAATGAAGTTTGGTTGGTCATCGGTGGAGGTGCCCTGTTTGCAGGCTTTCCCAACATGTATGCAACCTTGTTTAGCGGCTTGTATGTGCCGTTCATGCTCTTTGTTGCACTCCTGATTTTCCGTGCCGTGAGCATAGAGTTTCGTTCGAAGGAACCTATGGCATGGTGGCGCAAGACCTGGGACACCGTTTACATGGTTAGTTCTTCCGGTTTGTCTATTGCTTTAGGTGCTGTGATGGCGAATGTATTAGAGGGTTTGCCAATTAATGCTAATGGTGATTATGTCGGTAACGGTTGGGATTTTTTAAGTCCATATGCGGTGTTGGTGGGCTTGACTACTTGGGCCCTCTTTATGATGCATGGCGCCATTTACCTGGCCTTGAAAACGCAAGGAGCTATGTATGAGTTTGTCACACTTTGGGTGCGCCGCTCCATTATTTTCTTCATCATCATGTTCCTGATGACCTCTGGTTATACAATGCTATTTGTTGAACATATGGTGGTCCGATTAAAAGAATATCCAATACTCCTCCTAGTACCTGTAGTAGCTATGCTGAGCATTGCGAACATTCCCCGCCTCGCTGAAAAACGAAACTTTACCCTGGCCTTTGTGTTCAGTTCTATCACCGTGAGTATGCTCTTTGTTTTGGTGGCGATCGGACTCTATCCAACCTTCCTTCAAAGTACCATCGATCCGGCCTACAATATCACCGTATATAATAGTGCTGCATCTGAAAAAACCTTGGGTATAATGCTTCTCATGGCCAGCATTGGTGCGCCTTTAGTGGGGTTGTACACATTTATTGTTTATAGATCCTTTAGAGGCAAGGTAAAATTAGACGAACACTCCTATTAGAAGCGTTATCTTTGTGTAAATGGGCACAAAAAACAGCATTCTTTTAGGCATTTCATTGCTTCTTACACCCCTGGTTTCTCTAGGGTCAGCATTGCATTTGCCGGCTGTGGACACGCTGGAAGTAAGGCCGACACTTTGGTCGCTTTCAGGAATCCCTGGGGCCTTTGAACCGGCAGGATGGTCGACAGAAGATCTCTTGGCCTTAACCCGCGCTCAGGCCATTCGTATGGGACTTACTATTGATGAGTTCGTGGACGAACGCTTTGACCCAGTGAAAGGGAAAAAAGCCGCTGCGGCCTATTACGGGGAAACTTTATTGCTCGAGGCGCCGGCCTTTACCTACAAAGGCGGTTCTTTATTGTTGGCGGACCTAGCTGATGAGGCGAATGTTCCGCTTCGAAAAATTGAAAACGCAAACCCGCATTTAAGACGAGATGTGTTGCCTGCAGGTGTTCGCTTGTATGAAACCCTCGTTTATCTCGGTGATGATCAGTTGGCCGAGTTATCAGAATCTCAGTTGAACTATCAAAAGGGGCTGGAGGAGCAATATGAGCGACGCAGAAAACAGATTCTATCGTTCATGCCTGACCCCAATACGCATAAGTTGATTACCTATACGGTGCGCTCTGGAGATTATCTCGGTAAGATTAGCGCAAACACGGGCGCAAAAGTCGATGATATTCGCAAGTGGAATAGAATTCGTGGGAATACCATTTACGCGGGGCAAAAGCTCAATGTTTGGGTTCCAAAGGGTAGAGAAGTTGAAACGACTTCTGTAGCCGTCGTAGCACCAAAGGAGAAACCGGCTGAAAAAGAAGAAAAAGTATTGGCCAGTGCTCAAGAAGTGGAATCGGATGCTAAATACATCACCTATGAAGTAAAACCAGGGGATACCTTGTGGGGAATCGCCAATAAGTTTCCAGGGGTGAGCGCCGACAATATTAAGTCATGGAATAAGGTGGATGAATTAATTAAGGCTGGAGAAAAGCTTAAGATTCAAACGCAAACTATCTCAGATTACTCACCTGATAAATACCCGAGTACGCTTTAGGGTATGCAAAAGCCAGGGCACATCTTTCTCTTTTTGTTGGTATTAGGCTTCTTCGTTTTGGGGCTAAGCTTTTTATCACCTAAAAGTCCATTGAAACTGGGTCCTATTGAACTGAGTTTCTATCAGCCACAAGACCTTTTAGGGCTGCAGTGGGAAGAGGAGTCGGTCGATACATTAGGGACTGTGGGCCTTCTTGATTCCCTAGACCTCGATAGTTTACCTGCGGAAGTCGTTGAGATCGTTAAAGAAGTCCCTGCATTAGATACAACCTTGCAAATGGCTAGTTGGGATGCTCTTGCGCCCTTGTTCGATGCCTTAGCGGATTTGAAAGTAGGAAAGCGCAGTACCGTTCGTATTATTCATTACGGGGATAGCCAGCTCGAAGGTGATCGGATAACGATGCAGTTAAGGAACGCTTTACAAAAGCAATACGGTGGTCGGGGATTTGGATATGTGGCGCTTGAGCCGCTAGTAGAGCCGGCCTCATTGGATTTTGTGGAATCCCAAGGCATGTTGCGCAAGACTGCCTTCGGTCGACGTGATACGGCGATAAAGGATATGGCTTACGGTCATTTAGCCTCCTTTACCATGCTCGAAGAAAACGATGGTAGTTCGGGATATTCCGGGTATGTGACCTTTGCCAAGCGCAACTGGGGGTATTCAATGGCGAGGGACTTCACCAAAGTAAAGATGAGTCTTGGTACGACCGCGATGACCATTGCTCAAATTTGGGTGGCCGATACCATTTATTCCACGCAGACTTTTCCTGAGAATAGCGAAGGCACCATGGTCTTGGAGGTTCCAGAGGATGGTGAATTCACTTTGGCCTTACAATCGGATGCGAGTCCGCGTATTTATGGAATTAGTTTTGAGAGCGGCACTGGAGTGCACGTCGATAACGTAGCCATGCGCGGTGCATCTGGTATGGTCTTTTCAAAATTGGACCCAGACCAATTCCAAAAGCAACTCAACGAAGAGGACTACAAGCTTATCATTTTACAATATGGAGGCAATGCGGTACCGTACCTAAAAGATGAGGCGCATGCACGACGATTCGCACGATCTGCGGCACGTCAGATAGATCACATAAAGCGATTGTATCCTGGCGTAGCTATGATATACATAGGTCCTTCGGATATGGCGCGTAAGAATGGCCTCAAGATGGAAAGCTATCCCCTAATCCAACCCTTTAAAACTGCTTTGCGTGCTGAGGTCCTCTCAAGAGGTGCTGTCTATTGGGATCTTTATGATGTTATGGGAGGTACAGGTTCAATGGTACGCTGGGTAGACAGCGAGCCTGCCTTAGCGGTGAAAGATTACATTCACTTTACCCCAAAAGGTGCGCAGTGGGTGGGGAATGCACTTGCTGCTCAACTTACAGCAGCAAGTGATGCTTACACAGCTGAATTGGAACGTCAATCCATGGAGGCCAAACGTAAAAAAGATTCTATTAACGCATGGGTCGCAAGCTTAGTCGTTGAGGTTGATTCAAATGCAGTAGATACCATTAATCCATGAGAATACTTTTCGCAATAGCAATCCTATCTATAATGAGTTTCAGTGCATACGCACAAGATGAAATGGGTGCCATTGCTTTGAAGTATCCGTTCCTAGATACCAGTGCCAATCATTTAACGTTTTATGGTAACCGGAAGGGTATGGATGCCCTATACGAGAAACTGGACCGCGTATTGTTCGAGCAAGATGGTAAAATCAACGTGGTTCATATGGGAGGTTCGCATGTTCAAGGCGGAACCTTGAGTCACACACTACGTTCACAACTTGGGTTGCTAGCACCTGATTTAAATGTGGAACGCGGCTTTTTCTTTCCGCACCGTTTGGCAAATACTAACATGCCAGGAAATATCTATGTGAAGAAAATAGGTACATGGGAAGGGTGTCGTAACAGCATACCTCGTAATAATTGCCCTTGGGGTTTTAGTGGTATCGATGCCATTACGCGTGATGCTTCAGCAGGATTTGAATTGCAAAGTTTTAAGGAGGCCGGTAAAGCCTACAGGTTTACTGAGCTAAGACTTTTTGAGCACATGTCAAGCAATACTATGGTGCCCGTTGGGAGTCCTGTGCCTGATTCCATCCACGTAGACACGGTAGCAGGTGTTCGTAGTTGGTTTTTTGATCAAATGATTGATAGCATTGCCATTTCTTTTGAGCAAATAGGGGATGAAGCGCCTCAATATACTTTGCAGGGTGTTCAAATGGTCCGTGAAGAGTCTGGGCTCATTTACCACGCATTAGGAGTAAATGGTGCAGCAACAAAGAGCTTTTTGCGCAGCGAAAATTTCGTGGAACAGGGTAAATATGTGGGGGCAGACCTGGTCATTTTTGGCCTTGGCATTAACGATGCGTACAAGCCGGATAGTGAGTGGCATCCAGAGGAATACAAGCAGCGCTACGATACACTTGTTACGTGGTTTAGAGCGATTAACCCGGATTGCCAATTCATCTTCATGACGAACAACGATAGCTACTATAAGCGTCGTACACCGAACGAACACGCCATAGACGTACAAGAGGTGATGCAGCAGCTCAGTAAAGAGCATAATGCCGCCTATTGGGATTTATTTCAAGTCATGGGTGGCCTCAACAGTATCGCAATCTGGGAGGAAAAAGGGTTAGCAAAGTCTGACAAGATTCATTTTACCAATGCAGGATACCGACTCAATGCAACCTTGTTGTTCTGGGCAATTTGGGAAGATTATGAACGCCATTTAAAGTCCTTAGCACCGTGATCTTTGAACAGTGGGACATAGCGAATTGGTTCACCTATAGCGTTGACGAGCCATTGCTCTTCACC
The DNA here is from genome assembly GCA_913060465.1 of uncultured Cryomorphaceae bacterium. Taxonomy (GTDB): domain Bacteria; phylum Bacteroidota; class Bacteroidia; order Flavobacteriales; family Schleiferiaceae; genus UBA10364. The sequence continues at coordinate 20,629 of CAJXTR010000008.1, forward strand.
CAGAAGTACTTCTGGATATTCTTCGCACTAGTTATGGGAGGGTATAGTTTGGTGCATAAGCATACGGCTCGCCGTAACACCTACCTGTTCTTGGTATCCCTGTTCTTTTATTACAAGACCAGCGGATTCTACTTTATTATTTTACTGTTTTCTACCCTCGCAGATTTCCTAATAGGAGGAGCCATTTACCGGAACAAAGTCAAATGGCAGCGGCAAAGTCTTGTTGCTCTCAGCGTTGTAGTAAACCTCTTTGTCTTGGGCTATTTTAAATATGCCTATTTCGTTGCCGATTTTATCCACGACCTCACCGGTATACAGCTCGAGGTAATGAACCATTTTGCCCTGTGGACGAACAATGCCATAGGGACCAACTTTGTGTTTGAGAAGATTCTGCTTCCAGTTGGGATTTCTTTCTTCACGTTCCAGACCATTTCCTATAGTGTAGACATATACCGTGGCCATATCAAACCGGTTAAAAGCATCTTGGACTTTGGGTTCTACGTTAGCTTTTTTCCGCAGCTTGTCGCCGGTCCCATTGTGCGTGCATCAGAATTCATTCCACAACTATATCAGCCGTATCAACTCTCTAAAGAGCGCGCCGGTCTCGCGGTTTTCTGGATCTTAAATGGATTGCTTAAAAAACTGTTTTTAGCGGATTACCTCGCGGTCCAATTCATCGATCGCGTCTTTGATAACCCCCAACTCTATAGCGGTTTCGAAACCATGAGTGCGCTCTTCGGGTATTCCATGCAGGTCTATGCAGATTTCTCAGGCTATACCGACGTGGCCATCGGGATTGCGATGCTTATGGGCTTTACGTTGCCAAAGAACTTTAACAGCCCTTACAAGGCAACGAGTGTGGCCGATTTTTGGCGCCGTTGGCACCTGTCCTTGTCCACATGGCTACGCGACTACCTCTACATTCCGTTGGGGGGGAATAGAACCGGCTCCATTGCTTCTTATACCATCGTGTTCTTATTCTTCTTAATGATTGCCCTCATAGTAGGCGATGGCTACCTCACGCTCGCCCTTGGAGGTCTATTCACCTTAGGCTTCGTGCTTATGCGTGTTAGTCCAAAAACAGAGCGCTGGGTAAACACGAACATTAACCTTATGCTGACCATGGTGCTCGGCGGTCTATGGCACGGGTCTTCTTGGAATTTTGTTACATGGGGGACTCTTAATGGTGTCGGGTTGGTCGTTTATAAAAACTGGAAGAAAATCTCACCATGGTCCGACCGATCGAAATGGTGGAACAAAGCCATAGGCCTGGCACTAACCCTCACCTTCATCACCTTTACTCGCGCTTGGTTCCGTTCTCCAACTTGGGATGGAGCCATCGCCATTCTCGCCAAGATCCCCGAAGACTTTGGCTGGTCGACTGTAGGGGCGGTGTTGACGAGTAATTGGAAGTTCTATCTGGTCTTGATTGGTGGCTACCTCATCCATTGGATACCTGGAGCTTACAAGGAACGATTGCGCCAGAGTGTCGCGCATTCTTCAGTATACGTGCTGTTCCTGCTCGCCCTACTAAGCATCATGGTCATTTACCAAATCCTTAGTGCTGAGGTACAGCCCTTTATTTACTTTGCGTTCTAAGTGTCCTTGCGTATCTTAACGCAAACACATCACGAACATGTCGAAGCGTATTTATTGGGCAGGAGCGTTTTCTGTCCTCATTCTAGCACTTGCATTTTGGAAGAGTTACTCGTCCTCCGATGAATACATAGGACCCGTACAAGTAGCCCTGTTTGAAGGCGAGCCCGATTGGAGTTTCCGTGGGCTTCACGCGACCCAAGATTCAGTGGTTGTGGTTGGCGGAAGTGATGGTGTCTTTGGATTCAGCCTCGATGCCGGAATACATTGGATCTTTCAAAAAATTCCCGGCGCCGGCAAAAGCCAATTCCGGAGTGTTTGGGCACATGATGATTCTAAATTCGTGGCAGTAAGTGCGGGTGCACCTTCCTACATCTATGTAACCGAAGATCGCGGCCATCAATGGACACGAGTATTTACCGATACCGCACAAAGCACTTTTTTAGACGGCATCGTCTTCGTCAATGACAGTATCGGATTCATCTACGGTGATCCTATCAATGGAAGGTTCAAACTTCTGCGAACCGCAGATGGCGGAATGTCCTGGAATGAAATTGAAGGTCCCGAGGCTATTGATGGCGAAGCAAGCTTTGCTGCAAGCGGATCTGCAATTACTGTGGGCAACAACTTCATGTCTATAGTCACCGGAGGAACGGTAAGTAGGTTACACCTTACCATGGACTTGCGCGATGGAACTGGATGGGAAGCTTCATATATCGAAATGGCCCAGGGTTTACCGTCTCAAGGGGCCTTTGCCCACTATTGGGATCAGGAAAAGCTATTCATCGTGGGAGGTGATTATATGGCGGATACGGATACCACGGGAACCATCTTGGTGGCAGATCTTGCTACTGGTCAGGACGATAAAGAAACCATGAAACAACTTGCTGGCTTGCCCTACACTTCGGATGTCAGTGGCGATGGTGAATACGTATATTTTACAGGAACTACGGGCGTTCGTTATTTAGATAGTGCGCTTCACGTTGTAGATACCACTGCAATGCACTCACTTGCGTACAGCGGTAAATATGTGTTCTGCTCAGGTCCTAAGGGCAGGGTAGGCAGAATTTTTACAGGAACAAAAGCAGAATTGGACGCTTTGATGAGCGAATTAAAAAATAGAAAGTAAGTAGATGGAGGGAACCCCAAGCACAGGATTCAAAGGACTGATTCAAAACTGGAAAAGTGATTTAATCGCTGCCGTAAGTGTTGCACTTATTGCATTGCCGCTTTCTCTCGGTATTGCATTGGCCGCCGGTGCTCCTGCGATGGCGGGGATATTCTCGGCGGTCGTTGGTGGGGTAGTAACTACATTCTACCGCGGCGGGCATATTTCAGTCAACGGCCCTGCAAAGGGAGTCATCGGTGTCATCCTATTGGGAATAGTCCTTATGGATGATGGCACCGGACAAGCATTCAACTATGTCCTCGCGGCCATCGTCGTTTCCGGTGCTTTGCAAACACTTCTTGGAATTTTTAAGTTGGGCCGTATTGCCGACATATTCCATGGTTCAGTCATTCAAGGATTATTAGCGGCCATCGGGATTATCATTTTTGCAAAACAGATCCATGTGGCCCTTGGTACGCATTCAGACAGTTCCAATATTGTAGATAACCTTGTGGATGCCGTGCGCATGATACCCGAGGCAAATCCTTTCGTCGTAATGATTTCGCTTGCAGGATTATTAATGATTCTGTTCAACTCAAAAATCACCAATAGATTTTTTCACTTCTTGCCGGTGCCCATGTGGGTTATAGTGCTTTCATTGCCTTTTGTCTACATATTCAATTTTTTTGAGCACCATGAGATCCCCTTATTAGGTGCCAGCTTTACGGTAGGGCCAGAGCTATTGTTGGATATTCCAGATTCAATAGCGGATTCCATTATGCATCCGAACTTTGGGAAAATAGGCACGCTTGAATTTTGGTCCATTGTATTCTCCTTACTCATTATCACCAGTATCGAACATTTGGCGATTGCAAAGGCGGTCGATAAGATTGATCCATATCAGCGCAAAACAGACTTAAACAAGGACCTCACGGGTATTGGAATTAGCACCATGGTTGCAGGGTTGATCGGAGGTTTGCCTATTATTTCTGTGATCATTCGCAGCACGGTGAACATTCATAACGGGGCGAAAACGAAATGGTCTAACATGTACCAAGGATTACTCTTGTTACTGTTTATTGTAGTCTTGAGCCCAGTAATGCGTCAAGTACCGCTCTGTGCTTTCGCCATCCTTTTGGTGCACACCGGGTTTAAGTTGGCTTCTCCTGCGGTATTCAAACAAGTGTACAATCAGGGGATAGAGCAGTTGGTCTTTTTCATGGCTACCATGATTATGACCCTCTATACTAACCTTTTGGTGGGCTTATTAGGAGGTTCTATCTTGGTTTTGGTAACGCACATCTTATTGGCGCGTATTCCCGTACCGCAGTTTTTTAGGTTGGTTTATTCGAATAGGACCCGATTAATTTCGCTGCCAGACGGGAGCTACATTCTCAAGGTTCGTGGGATAGCAAACTTCTTGTGCATCATCAAGGTGGATAAGCTGATTTCGAAGGTTCCTGCAGATGCGGACGTCAACATTGATCTTTCTGAAACACGCTTGGTTGATATGTCCTACATGGATTATCTCGTTGAGTTTCTGAACAAACAACGCGCCTCGGGAGGTAAGGTATTTATCACAGGTCTCGACGGCCATATTTCTTCTTCAACCTACAACAAAGCCTTGAAGTTTATGGTGACTGGCGAGAGTGTAAAGCTCAATCACCGCCAAAAGCGTTTGCGCAATTTGGCCACAGAGCGTGGATATAGCTATTCACGAGAGGTGAATTGGAATACAAGCTACCTCAAGCAATTCCACTTCTTTGAAATCCGACCCATTGAACGCAAATACAACTGTCTTGTAGGCGAGTATAGAAATTTAGATGTGTCGTGGGAAATATCGGATGTTTGCTTCAACGAGGGACAAGCATTTACGGCGGAAACGATCAACAGTACAGTGATGGTGCTCAAGCTAAACCGCTCACTTCCCATCTTTACTATGGAGAAAGAGCGTGCTTATGAGAAGTTGTTCGATCGTGTCATTGCTTTTACAGGCTATCGTGATTTAGAGTTCCAGTTGTTCTCGAAATTCTCCAAAAAACTAATGATCATGGGGAATAACGAGGAGGAGTTGCAGTCGTTCTTCACTCCTGAGGTGGTCCAATTCTTCGAGGACCATCAGATCTCACATATCGAAAGCAATGGCGAGGCATTACTGATTTTCAACAAGCTTAAGTTGGCCCGCACTGACGAGACCATCGAGTTCATAGACTACGGTCAAGAGCTCACTGAGTTATTGAATACAACCGCGCAGGCATAAAGAGCATGCAACTAGGTGTTTTTCTAGGTTTTCATGGTTAATTTTGCGTTCAACACATCGACAAACAAAGCATAGATGAGCATGTTGGGATTGAAGTTGCCTACGGATCCGCGATGGGCAAATGTTGCAGAGAAGAATATTGAAGAGATTCTAACGGATCACGCTTATTGTGAGCAAAAGGCCGCTTCTACTGCCATCAGTCTAATCATTGGTTATCCCGAAAAATCAGAATTGGTCGATAAAATGACCGCCTTGGCACGTGAAGAAATGGGCCATTTCCAAATGGTTCATAACAGAATCATGCAACGCGGACTTACCCTAGGTCGTGAGCGTCGTGATGAATATGTGCATGAATTACAGTCTTATTTCCCAAAAGACGGGCACCGCGACAAAAGACTCGCTCAAAAGTTGCTTATATGTGCGTTGATAGAGGCGCGTTCATGTGAGCGTTTTAAGGTCTTAAGTGAAAATATTGAGGACCAGGAATTGGCCTCCTTTTACAATACTTTAATGGTCTCAGAGGCCAATCATTACACCATGTTCATCACCCTTGCACGTAAGTACTACGACCGTGCTAAAGTGGATGAAATGTGGGAGGGTCTGCTTCAGTTTGAGGCTGAAGTCATGGCAAAATTGGGTACAAGCGAACGTATCCACGGATAAGAACCTATTAACAGAGAAATCATGAATACAGAATTGAAATCAACCGCACTAGAAGCTGTGCATATCGAAATGGGGGCTAAGATGGTTCCTTTCGCGGGGTACAACATGCCCGTTCAGTACAGTGGGTTGAAACTTGAGCACCAAGCCGTACGTGAGCGCGCTGGGATGTTTGATGTTAGTCACATGGGCGAGTTCTTCGTCACTGGACCTGATGCGTTGAATTTTTTACAGAAAGTCACCTCGAACGATGTAAGTAAATTACTTCCAGGTAAGATTCAATACAGCTGCATGCCCAACGAGCAAGGCGGTATTGTTGATGATCTTTTGGTTTACTGCTTTTCTAACGAGCATTTCCTTTTGGTAGTAAATGCGTCGAACATGGACAAAGATTGGAACCATTTGATGAAGTACACCGAAGGTTTTGATGTCCAATTACGCAATGATAGTGATGCTTACTCATTACTTGCGGTTCAAGGTCCTAAAGCCACAGAAATCCTTCAGACTCTTACCGGTGAGAACTTGAGTGAGATTAAATACTACCATTTCGTCATTGGCGAGATTGCCGGTATTTCAGATGTGATCATTTCAGCGACAGGCTACACGGGTGCAGGTGGTTTTGAACTCTATGCCTATAATCAGGACGCCAAGAAGCTGTGGGATGCTGTTTTAGCCGCCGGTGAACCACATGGACTATTGCCAGCAGGATTGGGTGCACGCGATACATTGCGTTTAGAAATGGGAATGTGCCTATATGGCAACGATATTGACGATACTACAAGCCCATTGGAGGCTGGTCTTGGTTGGATTACAAAATTCACCAAAGACTTCATTTCTTCAGAAACCTTTGCGGCTCAAAAAGAAGCTGGCGTTTCGAAGAAGCTCGTTGGTTTCGAAATGGTTGAACGTGGTATCCCACGTCACGGTTACGATATCGCAGATTTAGAAGGAAACGTGATCGGCCGAGTAACCTCCGGTACCAACAGTCCAACCACCGGTAAGAACATCGGTATGGGCTACGTTCCGGTTGCTCTTGCCGAGGAAGGCAGCGAATTCGCGGTTGTGATTCGAGAGAAGTTAATCAAAGCACAGGTAGTTAAACTGCCCTTTGTGAAGAAGTAAGATGTTAAGAGCGCCCTTGTAAGGGCGCTTTTTTTTGGAGCAAAAAAAAGTAGCGCTGCTTTCCTCAGCGCTACCTTAACCCAAATACAAACAGAGTGAACGGAAAGACGTTTATGCGTTAGCCAACTCTAATTCTGCTAGGATTGCTTGTCCTGCAGGGTGGTGGCTGTATCGTTCTAAATATTCGTCAACAGCGTAAGTGTATTCCTTGCATCTGTTGTAGTTCAAGCACTTAAGTTCGCGTACAACTCCCGCCTCAGCATCCAAGTAAACCTCAATGACACTTTCTGGATTATTGATGGTATACAAAGGTTGGTTGGCGTTGGATGTTGTGTTAAACTCAGTCATGTGCTAAAACTTTCTTTATGGAGTAATAAAACTCGCTTATTATTAATTCTAAAGCAAAAATAGCGTACTTTTCTTGAATAGGGAATAATACAATTGGATTTTTTGTGATTTCTGTACAATTAGACAGAGAAATACTACTAATGATGAAATGATGTACTTTTACGGCAGAATCTATACAGACCTATGAAAATTGATAAGCTAGACAAACAAATTCTAGAATACCTGGTCAAGGATGCTAGAAAACCCTTCACGGAAATAGCGAAAGATTTATTAGTCAGCCCGGGAACCATCCACGTTCGTGTAAAGAAGATGGAGCAATTAGGCGTCATTAAAAGCACGTCCATTAGTGTGGATTACGAGAAGCTCGGCTTTGGCTTTATTGCCTATGTAGGTTTGTATACCAAGCGTTCGTTATCCTCTCCAAATATTATCGAACTCTTGAAGGAAGTGCCGGAAGTTACTGTTGCACACTTAGCAACCGGTAAATATGGAATCTTCTGTAAGATTCGTTGTCGCGATGCTTCCCATGCGAAAGATGTGATTTTTAGAATCAATGATATCGAAGGTGTAGAGAATACAGAGAGTATGATCAGTTTGGAAGAGAGTATCAATTCAAATGCAGGGTTGCTTCAGTTGATCATAGACGAGAAATAATTTCGAGAAAAATTATAGAAACAAGAACCCCCGCGAGGCGCAGCCTCGCGGGGGTTTCTTTTTGGTTTGATTTGCGCGCTTCGCGCGCTACTTAATAGTAGGCAGGTCTACGTACGCCAGTGAAATGCTTGGCGAGACGAATAACTTGACGGCTGTAGCCGTATTCATTATCATACCACACATAAAGGATGGCGGTCATGCCATCTTCGGTGACTTGGGTGGCGTGTACGTCGAAGATGCTAGGTGCAGCATTTCCTACGATATCACTTGAAACCAATTCATTTGAGGTGTTGTAATGAATTTGCTCCACTAGGGGGCCGTTTAGTGCTGCTTCCTTTACGGTTGCAAGCAAATGCTCTAAGGTTGTCGGTTTTTCAAGTTGAAGGTTCAGGATCGCAAGTGAACCATTAGGCACCGGTACACGAATGGCATTTGAGGTAAGTTTTGATCCTAATCCAGGAATACACTTATCTACTGCCTGTCCGGCACCAGTTTCAGTAATAACCATATTCATGGCAGCAGCGCGTCCTCTGCGGTATTTGCTGTGCATGTTGTCCACCAAGTTCTGATCGTTGGTGTAGGCATGAATGGTTTCTAAATGGCCTTTGCTTATACCATAGGTTTCGTTCATGACCTTAAGCACTGGTGAGATGGCATTGGTCGTACAACTCGCTGCGGAGATGATGCGCTCTTTTTTACCTACCGATTGTTGGTTTACACCATGAACGACATTCGGAATGCCTTTTCCTGGAGCGGTAAGGAGTACTTTGTCAATGCCTTTGCCTTCGAGATGTTTGCTCAAGGCGACATCGTCGCGGAAGGCTCCAGAGTTGTCGATCAACAGCGCATTGTTAATACCATAGCTGGTGTAATCCGCTTGGGTTGGGTCCGGGGTTGGAATGAAGTAGACAGGGCGACCATTTACAACAAGTGCCATGTTTTCTTCATCCACGAGCACTGTGCCTGGGAAATCGCCGTGTACTGAATCAATTTTCAGTAGTGAAGCACGCTTGTGAAGACTTGCTGTATTGATGCTACGTACGGCGACGGCGCGCAAGCGCAATTGGTTCCCACTGCCTTCTTGAACAATAAGCTCTCGGGCAAGCAAGCGACCTATTCGGCCAAAACCAAACAATACAACATCTCTAGGTTCTAGGGTAGAGGGACGGAATAAATCACTGAGGTTGTTGATGATAAATGCATCTGCGGTGTCTTCACTTTGACGCCATTCATGTGTGAGTTTGCCAATGTCTATTTTGGCATTTTCGATGGCAGTGAGTTTTAACGCTTGTAGCATTTCGAGTGTATTATCAATACTGATCGCCTTTCCAACGAAATCGTTCGCGTATTGATGGAGCTCTAAGATTTGGCTTGAGCTCTTATCGCGCAATTGGTTTCTGAAAAGGACAATCTCAACTCCTCGGTTGTAGAATAATTCATGGACACAGGCACTGATGTCCACTGCAAGACGTTCGTTGTGAATACGAAGTCCTACTTTTTGAGAGTACTCATTTTGAGCAATCATATGTGAAAGAATAATTGGTGGTTCTATGGGACAAAGTTACTGACCACCTTGGGTTCGGCATAGAATAAAAATGCTTTTTATCTTTCTGTAAATGAGCGGTTTATGGAGTTTTTAAAGTGTGTATTTTGGACACTTAGAAGAAAGTTCTTGCCTAAAAAAAGAGCGCGAGCCCAAGGGCTCGCGCTCAGAAATTACCATTCAAACGCGTAGTAATTTGCCTTTCCATTGGGTTCAAATCCTTGAATGAGGACACCATCGCCGGGATTGAATTGCCGTGCGAGGTTTTCAAATTTTTCAACTTCGTCAATGTAAATATTGTTGAGTTTGATGATGATGAAGTCTTCTGGGATTCCGGCTTTTTCGAATCGGCCACCAACAACTTTGGTCACCCGTACACCGTAACGCAAGCCCATTTTACGTTTTTCTGCCGAACTGAGATCTTCCAACTCTGCTCCAAAGCTGCGCAATAGCTCTTCTTCCTTGGTCAACATTTCAGTGGTGCCCAATTTATTCTTCAATAGCAACTCAAATTTCTTGTTTTGACCTTTGCGGTTTACCACTATTTCTAGGCGTTCGCCAGGGCGGTGTTGGCCTAAGGCCTCTGTTAAATCAGCCCCGCTTTTTACCACTTTACCAGCCACATTGACGATAACATCGCCCATTTCGATGCCTGCGTCGTCTGCGGATCCGCCTTTAATTACGTTTGCAACATAGACCCCGGCATTAATATTAAGATCCAGCTCGGCAGCTAGGGCAGGAGTAACTTCATTGTAGTTGATGCCCATAAAGGCTCGCTGTACTCTACCGAAATCACGCAAGTCTTTGACTACTTTCATCATAAGATTTGCCGGCACAGCGAAGCTATATCCTTCAAAAGAGCCACTTCGACTAGATATGGCGGTGTTGATGCCCACTAGATCCCCAGCGGTATTCACTAATGCACCGCCAGAGTTTCCTGGATTAACGGCGGCATCAGTTTGCAGGAAGCTTTCGATAGCACTCTGCTCATCAATAATATTAATATCCCGACCCTTGGCAGAAATTATTCCTGCGGTCACGGTGCTGGTAAGGTTGAATGGATTGCCCACTGCGAGCACCCATTGGCCTAATCGGACTTCATCAGAATTTGCCACATTAACGGTAGCCAGATCTTTAGCATCGATCTTTAATAGCGCAATATCTGTTGTAGGGTCAGTGCCCACAAGGGTTGCGGTGTATTCGTCATTGTTTGCGGTAGCCACTACAATCTCCTTCGCGCCATCTATGACGTGGTTATTCGTTACTATGTATCCATCAGAGGTCAGTATAACCCCCGAACCCGATCCTTGGACTTCATAACGCTGTGGCGTTGATGGTCGACCGAAAAATAGGTCGTTAAACGGGTTGTAATAGTTTTGGACGCGCTCTGCTGTGGTTTTAACGTGGACCACGGCCTCCACCGTTTTTTCTGCCGCTTCGACAAAATCGTTCGGCATAGCGGCCGCCGCGGCCGTGAAACTTGCACGTTGAATAGGGGCTTGTTCCTTTTGTTCTACAACTACTGTTTTCGAACCTAAGCCCAATGCATATGCTCCACCTAAAGCGATAGCTGCTCCAGTAATGGCGGTAACAAGTAAGGTGTAAGAATTCTTGTTTAGCACTTTCATAGGAATGTGATTTTTAGTTGAAGGTTCTTTATGGTATCTTCAAATTGTACACCAAATCAACGTAGGAGTCGGAGCGAAACACATAACTTTAACGGCTTTTAACACAGAATGGCCACAACCTTTTATAAATATCACGGCGCAGGTAATGATTTCATCCTATTCGATAATAGGCTGGGAGACATTTCGCTATCTACTGAACAAGTGGCAGCCCTCTGTCACCGTCACTTTGGCATTGGAGCGGACGGTTTGATGCTTCTTGAAAAACCCCAACGCGATGGTGATCATTTCCACATGGTCTACTACAACTCTGATGGCAATGAAAGCACCATGTGTGGTAATGGGGGGAGATGTATTTCGCTGTTCGCACACGATCTTGGTATTGTTGAAAACCGTGCGTTATTCACAGCCATAGATGGCCCACATTGGGCAGAGATTGAAGAAGGTCGCGTACGTTTAGGCATGGTAGATGCCAGCCCTATTACGGAGCGCAATGGCGGCTTTTTTATCGATACAGGATCGCCGCATCATGTGGAGTTGCGCCAAGCAGGGCCTGATTTTCATACAACTGCACAAAATTTGCGCAATGCCTACGGCGAATCAGGGTGTAATATAAACTTTGTCCAGGCCTGTAATGATGAAATGTCCATCCGTACCTATGAACGTGGGGTAGAGGGTGAGACCTTGGCATGTGGAACAGGTGCTACGGGTGCGGCCATAGTGGCTGTGGCGAAGCAATGGGTCTCCGCCGCACCGGTGAAACTATATGCCCAAGGTGGGGTCTTGGAGGTCGATTTTAAAGGAGAAGGACCCTACACAGATGTTGTATTGACCGGACCTGCAGTAAAAGTATTTGAAGGAACTATCAAACTATAAACCTATGATACCAGTTGGAGAAATTGGCTTTTTGAGAGCCCCAGAACAATCGGACCTCAAATGGTTAATGCATCTTGAGAATGATATGACCTTGTGGTATGTCGCCACGACGAAGGAACCGTTTTCTACTTTAACGATGCAGTCGTATTTAGCTAGACACCAGAGTGTTGTGACGGATCAGCAGTTGCGACTAGTCTTTGAAGTAGATGGCGACCCTGTTGGGGCTGTAGATGTCTTTGATTATGATCCTACAGTGAATAAAGCCGGGGTGGGCATCATCTTAGAAATGAAACACCGCGGCAAAGGATGGAGTAAACTGATGTTGGCTGCATTTGAAAATTATTGTAGTAAGGTTCTAAATATCCAGAACCTCTATGCGCATGTGCCGTTACACAATGAACCAAGCCTAGCCTTATTTACGGGGGCCGATTATACTATCGTTGGCGACCTGAAAAATTGGATTTGGATGCATGGAAATCACGACGATGTGCGCCTTTTCCAAAAGATTTTAGGATGAAAAAAGCGCTCGTAGTACTCTTTGGACTTTTGGTCCCTGCGGCATTGATCTATGTAGCTTATACCGGCTACAATGTGATCTTTGAACCGAATGTCAATCCAGATAAGGTGCCGTATGCTTTGTATGTCAATGAGGGAACTACGGCGGAAAAACTATTTGCTACACTGCTCGAAGACGAGGTATTGCTCGATCCGCAAGGGTTCTTACTATTGGCCAAAAACAAAGGTTTGGCTAAGGTGAAATCGGGACATTACATCATTGAGGAAGGTATGAGTAACAATACCTTGATCAATTCATTAAAAGCAGGTCTGCAGCAGCCCATTCGTATTACCTTCAATAGCGCCGCTGACCTTGAAGATTTGGCCGGTAAGCTCGGAAAGCAGTTGCTTGCGGACAGCGCAGATCTATACAAAGCATTGAAACAACCGATGGATGGCTGGGAAGGTCCATTGGCCATGGGGGCGTTTCTACCCGATACGTATGAAGTGTATTGGAATGCTTCGGCAAAATCTATTGCCATGAAGCTGTACCAAAACACCATTGCTTTCTGGACGCCGACGCGCATTAAACAGGCGGAGGCACTGAAATTGACGCCGGGTGAGGTAAGTACCTTGGCCAGTATCGTTATGAAGGAAAGCAGTAAGGCTAGTGATCGGCCGATGGTGGCCCGATTATATTTGAATAGGCTTCAAAAAGGCATGAAGCTACAAGCGGATCCGACGGTGATCTTTGCGCTAAAAGACATCAATCCAGACGAACCGGTTCGTCGAGTGCTTACAAAGGACTTAAAGCTGGATCATCCGTACAATACCTATATGATCAAGGGTTTGCCACCCGGCCCCATTTGTGTTCCTGAAAAAGCAGCGTTGCTAGCGGTTTTAGAGGCGCCTAAGCATGATTATTTATTTATGTGTGCTAATCCAGATAACCTTGGCTACCATGCCTTCGCACGCAATTACGCAGGCCATTTAATAAACCAACGTCGTTGGACGCAGTATTTAGATTCGCGTAAAATCTACCGATAATGGGGACCGTTATTTCAGCAGCATCGGCTGCAGCCTTGCATGGATCCGCTGTATTCTGTGATGTCGTTGCAGGTCATATTCCTGGTGCAATCAATATGCCTTTGACAGAGGTTCTTGAGAATGGCCAATTCCTAGCGCCACAAGCACTGAAAGAACATTTCGTGGCTCTATCTGAAAATCAG
>CAJXTR010000009.1 GCA_913060465.1 uncultured Cryomorphaceae bacterium
CCTCCATGAAGAAGGTAACTGCCTTCAAATCCGACATGTTGTTCGAAAGCACAGACGCCATGAATTCAGCTGGATAGTGAGCCTTGAGGTAGGCTGTTTGATATGCCACCCAAGCATAACAGGTAGAATGTGATTTGTTAAAGGCATACGAAGCAAAGGCCTCCCAATCTTTCCAAACCTTTTCAAGTATGTCTCTATTGTGTCCACGCTCTTCACCACCGTCTAAGAACATGGGCTTGAGCATATCAATAATGTCCTTTTTCTTCTTACCCATCCCCTTTCGGAGCATATCCGCTTGGCCTTTGGTAAACCCCGCCAACTCTTGAGAAAGCAGCATTACTTGCTCCTGGTATACGGTAATTCCGTAGGTCTCTTTGAGCTTGCCTTCCATGGCATCGAGATCGTATTTGATCTCTTTTCGGCCATGCTTCCGATCGATGAATTCCGGGATGTATTCCAGCGGTCCTGGGCGATATAGCGCGTTCATGGCAATCAAATCCGCGAACTCAGTAGGCTTCAACTCTTTCAAGTACTTCTGCATCCCCGCACTTTCATACTGGAATATCCCTACAGTTTCTCCGCGCTGGAAGAGCTCATAAGTTTTTGTATCGTCAAGGGGGAAGCTATCCGGGTCCAATTCTACCCCATGTCGCTGTTTCACCAGTCTACAAGCCTCTTTTATGATGGTCAATGTACGGAGTCCCAAGAAATCCATCTTGAGTAATCCCGCATCCTCTACCACCGAGTTGTCGAATTGGGTACACCACATTTCGCTATCCTTGGCTCGTGCTACAGGAACCAGTTCACGGATATCACTTGGGGTAATGATTACACCACAAGCGTGGATTCCCGTATTTCGTACCGAACCCTCCAATACGCGTGCCTGGTTGATGGTCGTGGCCTCTAAAGAATCTCCATCCGCAATCTCCTTGAGTTGCACGACTTGTTGGGCTTCTTCCGAACCAAACTTGCTGCGAAGATCCTTGTCGTCCATATCCCAAAGCTTTTTAAGCTTGGTCATGTCTGGAATGAGCTTAGCGATCCGATCGGTATCGGGCAGCGGCAACTCCAAAACTCGGCCCGCATCACGGATAGAGCTTTTGGCAGCCATAGTACCATAGGTGATAATCTGGGCAACTTGTGAGGCGCCATATTTATCGATAACGTACTGAATAACACTATCGCGGCCCTCATCATCAAAGTCGATATCGATATCCGGAAGAGATACACGCTCGGGATTCAAGAAGCGCTCAAAAAGTAGATCGTATTTAACAGGATCAACATTGGTAATGCCAATGCAATAAGCCACAGCCGAACCGGCCGCAGAACCGCGACCTGGACCAACGCTCACACCCATGTTGCGCGCGGCGGCACAGAAATCTTGCACAATCAAGAAATAACCGGGGTAGCCTGTTCGCGCAATGGTTTCTAGCTCAAAGTCCAAACGCTCCTTAATGTCGTCTGTGATCGTTTCGTACCGCTTTTCTGCACCCACGTAGGTCAAGTGCCTGAGGTAAGCGTTCTCTCCGCGTTGTCCACCATCTATTTTGTCTTGAGGATCTTGAAATTCTTCGGGAATAGCAAAGGCGGGCAATAAAACGTCTCGTTCTAGTGGATAGAGCTCCACTTTGTCGAGTATTTCTTTTGTGGTATTCAAGGCCTCAGGTAAATCTGCAAAGAGATTTGCCATTTCCTGTTTGTCCTTGAAGTAAAATTCTTGGTTCGGGAACCCGTATCTAAAGCCTCTACCGCGACCAATTGGCGTACTTTTCTGCGCCCCTTCCTTCACACACAACAGGATATCATGCGCCTCCGCGTTTTCTTGTGTTAGGTAAAACGTATTATTTGCCGCGATGTATTTTATTCCATATTCCTTTGCATAGGCCAATAGCTGTGCGTTGGCGTGATCTTCTTCCTCTAAGCCATGTCTGTTCAGCTCGAGGTAGAAATCTTCACCGAATTGTTCCTGCCACCAAAGCAAGGCTTCTCTAGCCTGTTGCTCACCGACATTGAGGTACAGTGACGGAATTTCACCACGTAGTCCACCGCTAAGAACAATAAGGTCGTCCTTGTGCTCGAGAAGAATCTGCTTATCGATTCGAGGCACATAGTAGTACCCATGCAGTTGCCCTTCCGAGCTCAACTTAGCAAGATTGTGGTAACCGTTCTTATTCTTCGCTAAAATGACAATCTGATAACCGTCGTCTTTTCTTGTGCGATCCAGTCGGTCCTCACAGATATAAAATTCACAACCGATCACCCCCACGAAGGGATAAGGCTTCAGTGGTTCCGCGAGTTCGCCTTTTTTAACTTTCAGGTTATGTTCATAGGCCTCTCGGTTGCCAGGAACGGCCATGACGGCCCTATTGAAATGGAAGGCCCCCATCATATTTCCAAGGTCGGTGATAGCAACGCCGTCGTGACCATCGTCAACAGCGGCTTGCACTAAATCTCCGACAACCGAAGTAGCCTGTAGGATAGAAAACTGACTGTGGTTGTGCAGGTGGGCAAAATGAACATCGTCCGCATCCAAATCTTCCTCAGGATCGGACGGTGCTCCAGTAGTACCCGTTAAGCCTTCTTCACGCTTCTTTTTGGCATCTTCAACCGCAAGTCCTATGGCCTCAATAGGGTTCGGATTGGCGGCTTTAAATCGTGCTATGAAGGCATCATCTTTTCCCAAGGAAGCCGGCGTAAAACTGCCGATACGGATTAATTCTAAGAATACTCGGGCCGTAGCCTCCACATCGAACGCAGCATTATGCGCTTCATCGAAGCCTTCACCGAAGAGATGTTTATGAAGTTCTTCAAGCTTTGGAAGCTTGTAACGTCCACCTCTACCCCCAGGAATCTGGCAGAGTTCAGCCGTTAATTCCGTACAAGAATCCAACCATTTCTGAGTTTTGAAAGGATTCAACCCTGTGGTGCGGAGGTATTCACACCCGGTAACGTTCAAATCGAATTTCACGTTGTGTCCCACCACGAACTCACAGGTCTCCATGGCATTTTGGAACAATGCTAAAACTTCGTCTAAGGGCTTTCCTTCTGCTTTTGCGCGTTCCGTAGAAATCCCATGAATCTTGGTTGCATTAAACGGGATATCAAAACCGTCCGGAAAGATGATGTGGTCTTGAACATCGACCAATACTCCCTCTGCATCGTGAATTTGCCATGCTAACTGAACTACTCTTGGCCAATTGTCAAAATCTGTCAATGGCGCATTCCAATCCTTAGGAAATCCAGTAGTCTCAGTATCAAAGATTAAAAACATGGGAAGAAGTGCTCTTGGTGCTTATCTCAAAACTACCACAAACACTGCGCAAATAAAACCAATGTGAATAACTATTGGTTACTCTTTAATACATTGATTTACAAGCATTAACGCTTTTTGTAAAACGGATGATCTGCCAAGGGCAATGACGCCAATTTGTGCGCATTAGCATCGATAGATTGCAACGGTAATTCACGCATTTCATGGACCATTGCGATGGCATTATGTGCATCACGCTCATTAAACCCTTCACCGGCTAAGATGTGCGCATAAGAAGCCGTATGTAAGTCTGTAAACCCTTGAGAGAAATCGAAAGACCACTGATCAAAAGTCAATGCGCGGTAGGTTCTACTCCCATTGGCCTCAGTAGGCAAAGTCTGGGCGTTGATGCTCAAGAACCAGCGCACCTTTGCGTTGGTAAATTCAATGGTACCAGAGGCACGATCATGCGTTCGGATATATACTTTTTGGGAAGTGGGAACACCGAAAATCCATTGGAGCATATCAAAAAAATGGACCCCGATATTGGTGGCAATTCCCCCACTCTTTTCTTCATCACCTTTCCAACTGGCATAGTACCAATGGCCACGTGAGGTAATATAAGTGAGGTCAACATCAAAGATATAGGAAGGATCTTGATTTAGCTTTTCTTGTACTTGCGCTTTCAGTGCGATGACCTGCTCGTGCAGGCGCAGTTGCAAAATTGTAAAGATGGACTTACCACTAGAAGCAGCTGTTGAACTTAACCCGTCTACATTCCAAGGCCTCAGCGTAATAGGTTTTTCAACTATACAATCTGCACCCATGCGTAATGCGTAGCGAATATGACTGTCGTGCAGGTAATTTGGTGAACAAATACTGATGTAATCCACGCCTAGATTTCGTTCACTTAACTTGTGAAGGTGGCGGTCAAAGCGTTCGAATTCTGTGAAGAACGCTGCCTCAGGAAAGTAGGCATCAAGATGACCAACGCTATCACTAGGATCATAGGCTGCCACTAATACTCCGCCTACTTCATGTATTGCTTGTAAGTGACGCGGCGCTATATATCCCGCTGCTCCTATTAGTGCGAAACGCTTCATTAACCAATACGCTGATCGTAGGTATCTCCCATTGATGGATTATCCCCCATGAGACGAGCCATCATTTGCTTCTTGACGATATTAAAGATGACCATGTGAACATCTTCGGTCACCTCCATGTCCATAACTGGTGCATGAACATTGATGGTGGCAATTTCAGAGATCTTACCCCCTTTAAAACCACTCATCGCCACTGTAGTAGCACCCTGTGCATTTGCATATTCTAATGCATTAACAACATTTTTGCTATTACCAGAGCCACTGATGCCAATAACTAGATCTTCAGGCTTCAAAAAGTTCTTCAAGGGCTCCACGAAAATGCTATCCCAACCAATATCATTGGCAATAGCCATCATGGAAGGAAGATTATCGTTCAAGCATATCATTCTGAAACGCTTATCCAAACCGTAGCTGGCACCTTTTAGGAAATCTCCCGCAGCATGAGAAGCGGAAGCTCCAGAGCCGCCATTACCCATAGTATAGATGTTACCACCTTTCTCATAGGTTGTATGGAATGCTTCTACTAATGCATCCAACGCTTTAGGGTCTAAAGCGTCAAGAGTAGATTTTACTAAATCGATGTAATGCTGTGGGTTCATTGCGTTGCGTTCAGAATTAGAACGCTAAAATAGGCGTTTTATTTGCGCCAATTCAAATATCCCACAACACTCATGATGGAATATATCACCATCAGCCCCGCGTAGACATAAAGGCCTTTCATTCCGTACAATACAACGCTGGCAATATTTAAGGGAATCCAGTAGTGAAATGCGGTTCGAATTCGCCGTGTTTCTTGCCACGTAGCCCACAAACCAAAAACAGTTGTAAAAGCATCGAAGTACGCGTAGCTCACCATGGGCAAAGAATTCAGTCCTGCACCTAATAGAAGCGCAATAGGAATTCCCAAAAGGGCGAGTCGTTGTGTTTTAATGGATAGATCTACTAAAGCTACCTGATCCTCGACGGCATTTTCTCGCCAATGGTTCCAACCATAGATCCCCATGATAACATACACCACATAGAGTCCAGTTTCGGCATAAAGTCCAACTCTGTAAAACAACAAGACAGAAAGTGCACTAGAAATAATACCCGCCGGCCATGCCCAAGTCTTTCTTAGGATTAAACCCAAAAGAAAAGCAAGGCTCAGTGCCGTTGAAGACCATTCAAGTAAAAAATTTGCGGACATAAAAAAACCCCGAGCCTTCGGCTCGGGGCTAATTTAAAGATTATCTCTTCGCGACTTATACTAACTCTTGAACCAAATCTGCCGCTTCCTGCAAAGCAATAGCGCTATGTACTTCAAGACCGCTTTCGTCGATCAATTTCTTAGCTTCCTCAGCGTTCGTTCCCTGGAGACGTACGATGATAGGAACATTAATGTTACCCATGTTTTTGTACGCATCAACAACACCTTGTGCCACGCGGTCACAACGTACAATACCACCGAAGATGTTTACTAGGATCGCTTTTACGTTTTCATCGCGTAAGATGATACGGAACGCCTGCTCAACGCGCGCTGCATCAGCAGTACCACCTACATCAAGGAAGTTAGCCGGGTTACCACCAGCCATCTTGATAATGTCCATAGTAGCCATCGCAAGACCTGCACCGTTAACCATACAACCTACGTTACCGTCGAGTTTTACGAAGTTCAAACCAGCTTCGCCAGCCTCAACCTCCGTAGCATCTTCCTCACGCGTGTCACGCATGGCTGCGATATCTTGGTGACGGTACAAGGCGTTATCATCGATAGTTACCTTAGCATCTACCGCTAAAATTTTATCGTCTGAAGTCTTTAATACAGGGTTGATCTCGAACAACGAAGCATCAGCACCTTCATAAGCGCGGTACAACGCGGTTACGAACTTTGTCATATCCTTGAATGCAGCGCCGCTCAAACCTAGGTTGAACGCTACTTTGCGCGCCTGGAAACCAGTCAAACCTACTTTCGGGTCAATCTCTTCTGTAAAGATCAAATGAGGTGTTTCTTCAGCTACTGTCTCGATGTCCATTCCACCTTCGGTAGAGTACATAATCATGTTGCGACCTGTAGAACGGTTCAACAATACAGACATGTAGAATTCAGAAGTTTCACTTTCACCTGGGTAGTAAACATCTTCTGCGATCAAAACCTGGTGAACAGTCTTTCCTTCAGCTGAAGTTTGAGGCGTTACCAACTGCATACCGATGATGCTATCTGCAACTTCTTCAACTTTATCAATGCCTTTGGCGAGCTTTACACCGCCACCTTTTCCGCGGCCACCTGCGTGTACTTGCGCCTTTACCACGTACCATGAAGTACCTGTTTCTTCTGTAAGTTGTTTCGCTACCTCTACAGCTTCTGCTGGAGTCTGCGCCACTTTTCCGCGCTGAATACGAACGCCGTAACCGGCTAAAATTTCTTTTCCTTGATATTCGTGAAGGTTCATAACTATCGTTGATTAGAGGCACAAATGTAGGGCACAAGTCGGGAATAGCAGAGCCTATAATGGATGAAATTGCTAAATGAAAATATGTTGTTTTTAACCGATATTTGGGCATGTCAAAAACCTACCTCCTACTCCTTTGCATTGGTTTATCAGCCAATGTTTACAGTCAAACCCAAACAAAGAAATCTCTAGAAGTTCCAGAAATCCCGGAGGCTGCGGTGAATCTTGATGGAGTTTTGGACGAGGTCTGTTGGGCGCAAAGTGCTGTTATTGAGGAATTGGACCAGTACTTTCCTGAACCAAAAAGCGCCCCCGATGGTGTTGGTAGTGACGTTCGAATTTTCTACACCCAAAAAGGTTTGTATGTCGGTGGTGTATTTAAAGACCACAGAGCCCCTATCCTGGCCCAATTAACGCAGCGCGATCGCATCAATGCAAATACGGATTGGATTCAGTTGATCATTAACCCTTTTAATGACGGCGCTAACGATTTTAATTTTTATCTCAGTGCTGCCGGCGTTCAGGGAGATGCTAGAGCGATTGGACCGGATCGAGAAGATGGGAATTGGAATGCTGTATGGTACAGCAAAACCTTGAAGTCTGACCATCAATGGTCTTTCGAGCTGTTCATACCCTACCGCGCCTTGCGTATTCCTAAAACGGGCATAAATGAATCGGCCAAAGCATGGGGGTTCAATTTTAAGCGCTCCATCAGGAGTGACCGAACGATGTACAGTTGGAATCCCATCGACCGTAATTTTGAAAACGAAAGTCTTCAGAGCGGTGAACTACGCGGTATTCGCATTACTAATCCTCCTTTACGTATTAGCCTACGCCCGAATGCCACTTCGACACTACAATCGGGCGGAGATGGTACCACGCGTTGGAATAATAATGCTGGAGCGGACATAAAAATCGGTTTGAATAAGAGCTTTACGCTCGACATGACCTTATTACCTGACTTCTCTCAAGTCGCTTACGATCAGCAGTTTGTGAATTTCGAGCCATTTGAACAACGCTTTGATGAGAACCGCCAATTCTTTACTGAGGGGGTAAACCTCTTCAGCAAGGGTGATTTGTTTTACTCTAGACGAATCGGCGGAAACCCCAAAAACTTTACGAATGCGAACCTCGCTGACCTAAGTAATACGACGCAGAGTTTTACCCGTATGCTCAATGCTACAAAACTGACGGGTACAACCGACAATAACCTAAGTGTAGGGGTTTTAAATGCTATCACGGCAGCAAATTATGCGCTTGGGGAAGATAGCTTGGGCAACCCTATTTCTATTTTGACGGAGCCATTAACCAACTACAATGTTGTGGCATTCGACCAGCGACTTAACAACAACTCTTCCATCGGGCTCATCAATACCCACGTGCTTCGTTCTAATGAATCGGGCCCTACGAGAGATGCAAGAACCACAGCAATCACGGGTAACCTTAACTTTTTGAAAAACTCGCATTTCTGGAATGTATCGGCAGCACAGAGTCAAATCTATGATATTGATGAGCCGTACAGCGGAGAAAGTGTAGAATGGGAATTGGGTAAGCAAGTGGGAAGTTGGCGATGGGAACACGAACTAAACTTAACCACGGCTGATTTCGATCCGAACGATATGGGATTTCAGCGCAGGGCAAATCGAATTCATCAAGATTTTCAGGTATCTCATCAAATTCTCACTCCGCGAAAGAACCTCCTTCGCAGCCGGAATACGCTTGAGTTACAATACCGTCGCTTATTCGACCCGAATGTTTTTGAACGCATGCATGCAGAATATTCACATTTCAGCTTGACTAAGAACTTC
This sequence comes from uncultured Cryomorphaceae bacterium, assembly GCA_913060465.1. Taxonomy (GTDB): domain Bacteria; phylum Bacteroidota; class Bacteroidia; order Flavobacteriales; family Schleiferiaceae; genus UBA10364. The sequence continues at coordinate 8,591 of CAJXTR010000009.1, forward strand.
GTAGCCTACCGGTATAAACTCGAAGTTCGACCTGCTGAGTATGATTACTTTGACCCGCGCGTATGGGGACGTTATCGCATCAACCCCTCATCAATGTGGCATGATTTCTTTGTGAGTACGGATTACCGCAAACCCTTAGCAATAGATGTTGGTGCCGGATATTGGCAATGGAGCGACTATGATGCAGGTGGCTATTATGGAAACGTGAAATTACTCGGACGTGTAAGTGACCAATTGAACTTTACAGCACGCATCGATATGAACCACTTCAATCAGATTGGCTGGGCGCAAACCATCAGCACGGATAGCATCGGCATGGCGGTTCGAACGAATCGAAAACTTGCACAAACACTGAGCGGAACTTACCTCTTTGGCCCCAATAGCTACGTTACACTTGATTTGCGCCATACCTGGAACAGGTTTGATCCTGTGGGCACATACCACCTGAATAATGATGGTACGATGTCGCCATCTTCGGCCTACACGGATCCAGAACTGCGAATTAACATCTTCAACATGGACCTGAAGTACGTTTTATGGTTTGCGCCGGGGCGTGAGCTGAATCTATTGTACCGCGCCTCTATGGCCCATGCCGATAATGAAAGTCAGCTCGCTTATTGGCAGAATATCCAAGACCTAAGTGGCAGACCTACAGATCATGTATTCTCCTTGCGCTTGGTCTACTTCTTAGATTATGCAGACATAGTGAAATAAACTACCTTGGTCACACGATGATAGAATTGGACAACATCCACAAGAGCTTTGGACAAACGCAGGTGCTTAAGGGCATTACTGCAACTATTGAGCGTGGCGATTTCATTACTATATCCGGTGCATCAGGTGCAGGGAAGAGTACGCTCTTACACCTGATCGCAGGCTTGGATTCTTGTTCTTCTGGCCAAGTTCGTTTTGAGGGTAAACCCCTGGATACTTTAAGCAAAAAGGAACGAAATCTTTGGCGAAACGAGCGTGTTGGGCTGGTTTTCCAGTTTCACAACCTGCTTCCTGAACTCAGCGCCTTAGATAATACCATGGTGCCGCGTTGGATCGGTAAATCAAAAGAAAATAGTTCAGAACGCGCCGAGGCGTTGTTAGAGCAACTGGGCGTTGCCCACAGATCTTCACATTATCCGAACCAAATGTCGGGTGGAGAACAGCAGCGTGTTGCTATTGCCCGAGCCTTAGTGAATGAACCGGCGATTCTTTTAGCGGATGAACCCACGGGTAACCTTGACAGTGCAAATGCAGCTGCCGTCCACGAGATTTTGAAAACGCTGAATGAGGAGCACGGTCAGACCATAGTGGTAGTGACCCACAATAAGGAATTGGCCGGGTTGGGTAAAAAACGTTGGGTGATGCAGGACGGTAAGCTCCTTGACCAATGAATGACTTAAGCGCTGCTGAACTGTCCGATTTTCTTCGCGCCAAAGCCCAACAATACGCGACCCAGAGTTTCATCTCTGATGATCCTATCCAAATCCCTCACGCTTTCGAGGCGACCGCAGATATTGAAATCAGCGGTCTTATAGCTGCCACTTTGAGTTGGGGCAATCGGAAAACGATTATTGCAAAAAGCAAAGAACTGATGGACCGTATGGACCAAAGTCCCGCCGACTTCATCGCCAACGCATCCCCAGAAGACCTCCAGGCATTAAATGGATTCAAGCATAGAACCTTTACAGATGAAGATATCAAGGGCCTTGTGGTCGCATTACAAGTGCTGTACCGAGATTATCCTAATCTTGGAGCGTTTTTTATGCAACACCTGAATGAATCGGCAACTAACCTAGGTCCGGCGTTTCACGCATTTAAAAGCTACCTATTAGCCAACGGATTACCCGCACGCGGCGGAAAGCACTTTGGAGATCCCTATACGGGGAGCGCCTGCAAACGCATGGTCATGTATTCTAGATGGATGGTACGTCCGAACACAGAGGGCATTGACTTTGGCCTTTGGAAGGAGATATCGCCTGCCCTACTCTCTATACCACTAGATGTTCACAGTGGTAGAGTTGGCCGCAGTCTTGGCCTTTTGACAAGAAAGCAAAACGATTGGAAGGCAGTGTGTGAATTGGACGATAGTATCCGAAAGATTCTACCTCAAGATCCAGCTCAGCTAGATTATGCACTTTTCGGATTAGGTGTGTACGAAGGCTGGACCTAAAGGGCCATGAGGCCTTTGATTTGAACCGCTTTCTCGTAGCGCTCGATGATGCTATCAACATCCATCATCATTTCCTTAGCACTGATAGAAACAAACTTGCCTGTTTTACTAGGACGCAATTCCACCTGAGCAATTTTCGTGTCGAACAGCGCTTCAGTAGCTGCTATGCTTTGGGAATCAGCGGGAATGATAAACTTAAACAAGTAGACGTTCGGCCACTTGCGCTCTTCTAATTTCTCTCTCAGTCCTTTAAACGGGTCTTGACTCATCGTGGGGTTAATTTGATCGCAAAAGTACGTCATCAGAAACAACCCACTGCTCCCGTAAAAAGTTCGCTGCTGCAATGAGGTCTGGATGCAAATAGCGGTCGTCTTCAATAACCGGCACCACCTCACGGAATGCATCTACTTGTTGCTGTAAATGGCCTATATCAGCACCACGAAGTGCCAGGGCTTGCGATGCATTAATCATCTCAATACCCAATACACTATAGAGATTATCGACCACTTTAAGCAACTTTGTCGCGGCATTCGCTCCCATACTTACATGATCCTCTTGACCATTCGAACTCTCTATACTATCTGCCGATGCCGGTGTACAGTACTGTTTGTTTTGACTTACAATTCCTGCAGCGGTATACTGCGCGATCATCAATCCACTATTTAAACCTGGATTTGGTGTTAAGAATGGTGGCAAACCTCGGCGGCCCGAAATGAGTTGGTAAGTGCGTCGCTCTGAGATGCTCCCTAACTCATGCAGTGCTAATGCTGCATAATCAAGCACTAATGCCAAAGGCTGTCCATGGAAGTTTCCTGCACTGATGACTGCATCCTCGGCTTCCAAGACCACAGGATTATCAGTCGCGGCATCCACCTCCGTCTCTACCACATCCATGGCATGAAGCAAGGCATTCTTTGAAGCACCATGAACCTGAGGCATACATCTAAAACTATAAGGATCCTGAACATGTGCTTTTGCCGTATGCATGCTTGGCACATCTTTTAACAAACCATAAATACGGGCGGCTGTAAGCACTTGACCTTTTTGCGGTCGAGTAGCATTAACACCAGCTGTAAATGGCTCGATACGTCCATCGTGGGCAGCTGTACTTAGGGCGCCAATGTAGTCAGCGAGATAATCCAGCTTTCGTGCATGCAATAGCGCATACATTCCATGAGCTGACATGAATTGCGTACCATTCAAAAGGGCAAGACCCTCCTTTGAGGCTAGGGTCCAAGTAGTCCAAGCCGAGCCAGATAACTCCTTTAAAACCTCCTCGGTATCAACCTTATTTCCTTTCCACCATAGACTACCTTCACCCAACAAAGGCAAAGAGAGATGAGCCAAAGGGGCCAAATCACCTGAGGCACCCAAAGAACCCTGGCTATAAATAACAGGAAGGGCCCCTGAATTGTAGAGGTCGACCAAACTTTGACAAACACCCAAGCGAATACCACTAACCCCTACGGCAAAGCTCTTCAGTTTTAGCGCAATCATTAGGCGAATAACCTCGGGACGAACGTATTCACCCATACCACAGGCGTGTGAACGAACAAGGTTCGTTTGTAATTGGCCCAAATCGCCCGCTCCTATTTCGATATTACAAAGACTTCCAAAACCGGTATTTACGCCATAGATAGGTCGCTCACTTCTAGCGGTTTTATCCTCCAGAAAAGTTCGCGATGCACTTATGCGCTGTGCAGCCTCTGAACTGAGTTCGAGACGAACGGTACCTTGAGAAATTTGATAATACTCTTCGTATGAAATGGGACTAGTCCCAATGGAAACGGTTTGCATGTAATAGGGTTTGTGAAGACCAAAATACGGCACATAGCGGGTATTTTCGGCATTTGCTGAACACCGATGAAAAAATTGGGTTTTAATCTTAGAACAAACAACTAAAAATGAAGAACTACGTAATTGTTGGAGGAAGCAAAGGAATTGGAAAAGCAACGGCAGAACTACTTGCTGCTGAGGGACATCAAGTAACGGTTTTCAGCCGCACACCCTATGAAGGTCCCGCGCACACTATAGAATGGGAAGAATTTGATGTATTGTCCGATTCATGGGAAGACCGCATGCCCGAAAACATTGACGGCCTGATGTACAGTGTAGGCTCCATCAACCTCAAGCCTTTTAAAGGACTAAAACCTGAGGTATTTGAGGACGATTTTCAACTTCACGTCATGGGTGCAATACATGCCCTACAAGCCGCTCAGAAAAACTTTAACCCCGATAGCATTCCCTCTTGTTTGTTATTCTCAACCGTTGCCGTGCAACGCGGAATGCCTTTTCACGCCACTGTAAGCGCATCCAAAGGTGCAATTGAGGGACTCGTACGTGCCATTTCCTCTGAATGGGCACCAAAAGCCCGTATAAATGCCATCGCCCCTTCACTGACAGATACACCTCTAGCAGGTCGACTTTTAGCAACACCTGAAAAGAAAGAGGCCATCGGTGCTAATAACCCAATGAAACGCGTCGGCGAGGTGGAAGATATCGCCGAAATGGCAGCCTTTTTATTATCAGATAAAAGCAGCTGGATGACCGGACAGATTGTGCACGTAGATGGTGGCCAAAGCGTGATCTAAAATCGTGTCTCGCACCGCCATAAACATACTTTGGTTTAAACGCGATCTCAGACTTGAGGACCACGCCGCGCTCCGCGCGGCGGTGGGCCAAGGATTACCCATCCTTGCCATCTACCTCAAGGAACCCACCCAATGGCAGCAACCCCAGCATACGCCGCGGCAATGGCAGTTCGTCTGGGACTCCATTGAAGCCTTAAATAACGCGCTCGGCAAGACCGCCATACATGCCATTGAAGCAGAAGCCATCGACTTCTTCACCGCGGCGCACTCCGCATTCGACATTAAAGGGATCTACAGCCACGAGGAGATTGGAATTCAATGGACCTTCGACCGCGATAAAGCGCTTAAGAAATGGTTTCGTGAACAGCGTATCACTTGGCACGAATACCCCACCTTTGGCATCGCAAGAGGATTGAAGAACAGGCAGCATTGGTTAAAGAACTGGTACACCGAAATCCATGCCCCCATAACCCCTACTCCAGTTACTGCATTTAAAGATTTAACCTTAGCCTGCCCATTTCCACATTGGTCCGCAAAGGCGTCGGAACTTCCCACAAACTATTTTCAACGCGGAGGCATTCATCGTGGGCACAAGGTTTTGCAAAGCTTCTTAGAGGAGCGCATCACCCAATATGCGCGCAGTATTTCAAAACCTCGGGAAAGTAGACGTGGTTGTTCCAGAATATCACCGCATTTAGCTTGGGGGACCATCAGTGTGCGTCAAGTATTTCAGCACTCAAGAGATTTCAACGTACCCGGAAGTAAGCGCAATCTCAAGGCCTTTCAAGACCGGCTACGCTGGCAAAGCCACTTTATGCAAAAGTTTGAAAGTGAAGTAGCCTATGAGCATATCCCAATCAACCGAGCCTTCATTCCAGTAGATGCCTCGAAGAAAATGGATCCGGTTGCCTTCGAAGCTTGGAAAGAAGGTTACACAGGAGTTCCGTTAGTGGATGCCTGCATGCGCTGCCTTAAGCATACCGGCTATTTGAATTTTAGAATGCGGGCTATGGTCGTCAGTTTCTACAGCCAGTATTTATGGCTACCATTTAAGCCAGGTGCCGACTATTTAGCCGGCTGCTTTACAGATTTTGAACCGGGTATTCACTACCCGCAGTTTCAAATGCAAAGTGGCTATACGGGGGTTAACACTATTCGCATTTATAATCCTATTAAGCAAAGTCAAGACCACGACCCTCGCGGAATTTTCATCAAAGAATGGATCCCAGAATTAATCGACATTCCTGAGGAATTCATCCATGAACCTTGGAATATCCCACCCATGCAATGGGCCATGGAGGGATGGCAAACGGGCAAATACCCAAGAGAACCTATTGTGGATTTACAAAAGGCACGAAAACACGCCAGTGATGTACTCTACGCCACGAAAAAATCAAAGAATTCAAGAATAGAATCCGTTCGCATTTTGGAACGGCATACTAATCCTGGTAGACGAGAAGTTTAGCTCTCATCAACAAGTCGGAATCCCTCGCCGTGTACATTTTCAATACGCAAACGTTCGTCTGACTTGAGGTATTTACGAAGTTTCGCTACATAGACATCCATGGAACGACCGGTAAAGTAGTTGTCCTCTTTCCAAATTTTAAGAAGCGCTTTTGAACGAGGTAATAATTGGTTTCTGTGCGCGATCATTAATTTGAGAAGGTCACTTTCCTTTGGACTTAAACGCGTGCTCTCACCCCCCTGCTCGAGTTGTCGAATTTTAGGGAAGAATTTGAAATTACCAAGGATGAGCTCATCAGGCTCATCCTCTGTTTCGGCGGCTTTACGTCCGATAATGGCCTGAATTTTATACAGCAACACATCGGTATCAAAAGGCTTCACTAAATAATCATCTGCCCCTGCAGAATAGCCTGCAATGATATCTTCTTTCTGCCCCTTAGCGGTAAGAAAAATTAACGGCTGTCCATTATCTATTTCCTTGACTTCTGTAGCTAAGGTTAATCCGTCTTTCTTAGGCATCATGATATCGAAAATGCAAAGATCATAGCTGCCTTGTTTGAAGGCGCGTAGACCCTGAACTCCATCGCGCTCCAAGGTCACGTCAAAGTCATTGAATAGCAGTGTATCTCGCAATAGATTTCCGAAATTCACATCATCCTCAACTAATAAAATGTGTTGCTTTTCCATAGTTAATTCTTCGGCAGTTTAATTGTAAATGTGGTCCCCTCATTTGGAGTACTGTCCAATTCGATACTACCACGGTGCTTCTCAATTATTTCTTTAACGAAGGACAATCCCAATCCGTGTCCTTTAACATCATGAATATTTCCCTTCGTTGCACGGAAGAAGCGGTCGAAGACTTGCATTTGTGTCTCTTCATCCATGCCTATACCTCGATCGCGGATGGAACATATATAATCGCCACCGCTTTGATTCAATTTAACACTCACTTGCGGCGCATCAAGGCTATACTTAATGGCATTATCGATCAAGTTTGTCAGGGCACTTTTCAACTGGGTTTCATCCCCGTTAATATCATAACTACCCGCCTCGATATTCAAATCCATCCAGCCCCCACGGTCTTGAACACTCAACTTAAAATGATCAACAGCCTCGCGTACTAAATTGTCCAACTTCAACCAGTCTTTTGTCAGGGTGAGCTCCTCCTTGTCCATCATAGACATCTGAAGAACACTCTCCATCTGCGCATTCATTCGCTTGTTCTCACTCTTGATGATTTCTAAGTAAGAGCGCATTTGCTCGCCGTTCATTTTCTCTCCGTTCTTCATCAAAGAATCTACAGCTAGATTGATTGTTGCCAACGGCGTCTTGAATTCGTGGCTCATGTTATTGATGAAGTCACTTTTCACATCTGCCAAGCGTTTTTGACGTTTGCTTTGGCGCTGAACACCGAAAAAGGCAAACAGAATCACTACAGCAAATAAAAGCGCAGCTAACAAGCTTAAATACACTCGCTTAGCGAGGTAAAAACCCTCTTTAGGAAAATAGAGTAACAACTGTCGCGAAGGACCGAAGAAGCTTTCTGCTATAACGTAATTAAAGGTTACCAATTGGACATCAAACCCTTCTGAACTCAAACTGCTCAAATAGCCATTTTCCGCTATGGCCCATTTAGGTTCTACATTAACACCTTGTCTTCTGAGTTCTGCCACAAGGATACTGTCCAATTCCTCAAAACTCAGCTGCGTTTCCCATGGCATGGAACTTTGAAAATTATCGAACAAGCCACCAAACATGGTAGAATCAATACCGCCATAGCCAAATCCATTTTGAACTTGACCGCTGGACCACCGCAACGTTGTGGTACCCATTGGGGTGTTGATGGTAACAGTACTATCGCCAGATGATCTATTGTTAAAAGCGCCCATGCTTTTGCGACGAACATGTAATCGGACACGAGCGTCAAGCTGCGTTGCCATTTGCCCCACTTTCGTCTCATACTGCTGACGTTGCAATTCCAACTCGCCAGAAAGCAAACTAAGCTGCAGGTACAAGGCACCTAAAACCGCAGCGGTCAATATGGCCGTCAACGAATGTTTGCGCAATTTTGAAAGCAACAATTCAAGCATAGCACTAAAATACAGGGATTAAAACGCTTCAAAGGAGATTTTAACGCGTCTTAACAGCCTAGAGCAATTGGTCTATGATCGCATCGGTATCCAAGCCTTCACCCTTCGCTTTGTAGTTCACCGCTAATCGGTGACGGAGCACAGGATGTGCCACTGCCTTAACATGAGCAATTCCGGGGCTTCCCTCCCCTTTCATTGTCGCTAAGGCCTTCGCTGCTAGGACCAAACTTTGAGAAGCACGAGGACCCGCGCCCCAGCTCAAATATTCATTGCTCACCGCAGCAGCACCGTCAGTTGCAGGCCTTGTTTTGCGTACGAGGTTGACCGCATACTCCACCACATCTTGAGTCACAGGGACAGCACGCACTGCCTCTTGTAAGGCAAGTATCTCTTCCGCCGTCATCATGGACTGAATGTTGGATTCTGAAGCACCCGTTGTCGCCTGAACAACCTGAACCTCCTCGGCAGCGGTGGGATAATCCATTTTAATATTAAATAGGAAACGGTCCAATTGTGCCTCAGGTAAAGGATAGGTCCCTTCCTGCTCAATAGGATTTTGAGTAGCTAAAACAAAGAATGGATTAGGTAACGCCAGAGTATTTCCGGCTACACTGACCTTCTTCTCTTGCATAGCCTCAAGCAGTGCGGCCTGAGTTTTAGGTGGCGTTCTGTTGATCTCATCGGCCAAAACAATATTCGCAAATATGGGCCCTTGATGAAATACGAACTCCCTGTTCGCATTGAGCATTTCCGTACCAGTGATGTCCGAAGGCATCAAATCCGGAGTAAACTGAATACGTGAAAAATCCAATCCCAATGCCTTTGAAACCGAAGTGATCAAGAGCGTTTTTGCTAGACCGGGTACACCAATGAGTAAACTATGGCCCTTGCACAACAAACTCATCACTACCAAATCCACAGCCGCCTCTTGACCTATGATCGTCTTGGCAATCTCGGACTTGAACGCCTTGAGTTTAGTCGGAGCTTCCTCCAACAACGCTATGATTTGTGCATCAGTCATTGTTTGAATTCCAAGCATTGAGTTGATCATCACATGGATAATAGCCTGAATTCACCTTAACAAAGGTTTCTTGTAGCTTTTCATCCTTCCACTCGTCTACTAGTCGAGCTTGTTTTTCTTGTAAGGCAAAGCCTTTTATTCTGGTGAAATCTAGGTCAAGGTTGGCTCGGTGCGGCTCAAACTTCGCATCTACACGAACAATTCTAAAGGCCTCACGCTGGTCATCTGATACAAAAAATGATGATTCAGATAGCTCACCTGCCTCAAGGTTGTTTACCACGCCGAACAGACCACGATCGAGTTGACTGATTTCGAATTTATTATTCCCACTTTGGAAGTTGCTCATCTTTCCCCCGTTGAAGCGAGTGTTTTCATCTTCGCTGTACATGCGGGCCGCATCTTCAAAAGTCAAATCACCTGTATTTATCGCACTAGCGACACTATCAAGGAAGTTTTTCGCCTCTTTCAAATCTTCCTGACTCAGCTTGGGCTTAATCAAAATATGGCGCAGGTCCAATTCCTCTCCGCGCTTTTCGAGCAGTTGTACAATGTGGTAACCGAACTCAGTTTTAAAAGGATCACTGATCTCACCCTTTCTAAGGTTGAATGCGACCGCTTCAAATTCTTTGACAAAGACACCTCGCTGAATTCCTTTGTATTCTCCACCTTTTTTATTCGATCCAGGATCTTCACTGTAAAGAATGGCCATGGATGAAAAGCTCGTACCATTCTCAATACGCTCTTTCAACCCAGCAAGCTTGTCTACCACTTCTTTCTCAGCTTCTTTACTGACTTCTGGGTATTTTACTATTTGAGAGATCTCTACTTCAGCGTTGATCAATGGAACGCTATCCTGTGGTAAGCTCTCGTAAAACGAACGAACCTCTGACGGTGTAACTTCAATGCCCTCAACGATAGTCATTTGCATGCGCTGCGCAACCAATTGTTCCTTGATAAGCGTACGCATCTCCTCTTTGATTTCAACAACCGATTTCTCGTAAAACTCTTCGAGTTTTTGTTGATCTCCCATTTGCATAATCAACTGCTGAATACGGCGGTCCATGTTGGCTTCAACCTCATCCTCACCTACGGTTACAGAATCAATCTCCGCATGGTGAATGAGTAATTTTTGAAAGAGCAATTCTTCAAATACTTCGCAATGACTCACGGATTCACCGAAATTCTGACGATTAAAAACCTCGTATTGCTCTTCAATCTCGCTTTTAAGGATAATATCACCCCCAACGATCGCAGCAACACCATCAACGGTCTTCGGTTGCGCCTGTGCCACTAGTGCAGTGGCGGTGAATAGACTAATAAATAATAAGTGTGCCTTCTTCAATTGCATCTTCAATAATATTTTCTTCTATGCGCTCAATCAATCTCAATCTGCGCTTGTTCAGCAACACTTTTCGAATCCGCTCAGCAACGTATTCTAGAGGGCTGTAACTATCCTCAAATCGGACATCGTTAACTTCTACAAAATACACAAGAACTGTGTCTTCGCAGGTAAATTTCTTGGTCCGATTAAAGTAGGAATACGGATTGTTCACCGATACGGGAATCTCCGCAATAAAATCATCTAATGGCACCCAAACGGAGTCTTGGTAATTGCTTTGTTTCGTTGCAAAGACTTCGGCCCAATCCAAAAAACGCTCCTGCTGATTTGTTGAGGCAAACCAACGCTTCGCTAAATCAACTTTTTGAGCACCAATTGGAGCAGCCATATATTTTGCCTGGACGATACGCTCTTTCAGTTCAAAGTTCGCCTTGTTTTCTTCGTAGTACAATGCAATCTCCTCATCAGATATGTTCGTATCGAGGTGCTGGTTGATGTAGCGATCGATATACGCATGTTTCAAGAGGTCATTTCGGTATTGCTCCACCAAGTCCTCAAAATTCTGCAAATCCGTCCGCAGGTTGAACTCTGCTGCTTGTACCAACAATTCATTCTTCGCCCAATTGCGAATGATCAAATTCACGTAGGCGCTACTGTCCGCACTTTCCATGCTTCCCGCAGCGGGCAATCGGTCTTTTACATCCTCCACATAGAGCTTAGAGGCGCCTAGCTGCGCCAACAACTCAGGATCGGATACCTGATTGGTACAGCTCGCAAAGAAGCTCAATGACGCTATGACCAGAAATTTGCGCATTAATTCAACTCCGCAAAAACTTCCGCCTTAACTGATTCGTCGACCTTAACTTCAAATTTCTCCTTCAACGCAGCCACCCAAGCTTTCTCAAGACGATCTTGATAGCTGGCAATCACCAAACCTTTGATTTCGTTCAAGGCTTTTGGACCGGCCGGAAGTAGTTCTTCAACGTACAATACGGCAAAGCCACCGTTGCTCAACTCAATTGGACCATAGGTACCCTTGCTTGTGCCCCAAATTTCTTGCAATACTGGCTCATCTTTTTGCTGTGCAAGACCTGAAGCATAGGCAATGTTCAATGCATCTTGATCTTCCAACAGCTCATCCACTTTGTCTCTGCGGCCTTTATCCAACCACTTTGCAATCTTCTTGGCATCGCGCTGTTCAGTGCAAACCCAATAGTTATAAGTAATACGGTCCTCCCAAAGGAAATTTTCCTTGATGAGTTCGTATTCGTCGGCAATTCCAGCACTATCCTTTGCGGCTTTCTCCCAAACCTCATCCTGGGTTAGATCAAACAACAGAATACCTTCCTTGTATTCTCTCACTAAGTTTCTGAACTCTGCGTGCTTAGATTCTAGTTGGCTATCTTCATATGCCACGATTTGATCGTTACACAATGTGTTGAACTGCAAACGCAAGAATTCATCGCCTTTGCCGCCAACCTCTACTTGCTGATTTTTTGCCCAGAAGTCTAGTAATTGGCCCACCTTAACACTTTGGTCAGCAAAAGTTGCCACGGTTCTGTCCTGAAAGCGTTTTGGGACTTCCCACGTGTGCGCTTCAAAAGCTTCCATGTCCACCAACTTTTTGGCATATGCATAGCCACGCTCATCAACCTTAAAAGCATAATCTTGCTTGAGTTGCTTGACAAATCGCTTCGCACCAATAGTATTGCGGCTATCGCGCTTTACCTTTCTAGACAACTCTTTCTCCAATGATTCATAGGTGCCAATAGGTTTCTTCTCAATCAACTGAATCACATGCCAACCTATGGAAGTCTGTACAGGAGCACTATAATCTCCAGGATTTTCCAATGCAAAAGCAGCATCCTCAAAAGCAGGCATCATCTTGTTAATACCAAATTCTGGTAATTCACCCATTTTATCCTTCGTTCTTCTGTCCTCGCTGTACTCTAGCAAATCCATGAAGTTCTCGCCGTTTTCCAAGCGAGTATAAATCTCATTCGCACTGCGTTCTGCACGTTGCGCCTGAGCAGGCTCAGCACCTGTGTTTGCGGCAAAGAAAATATGGCGAACACGAACGGTACCGCTTGCAGGCCTGCGGTCTAAGAGCTTGATTAAGTGGTAGCCGTATTGCGAGCGAACAGGCATGCTTATTTCATCCTTTTCTAGCTCATATGCCGCAGATTCGAACGGGTATACCATACTAAATGCAGTGAAGAAGCCTAAATCTCCACCTTGCTTAGCACTCCAAGTATCAGCACTTTGTGTACGAGCAGCATTCTCAAAGGTTAACTTACCTTTCAAAATGGTCGAACGTAACTCGAGCAATTGGTTGTATACCTTCAATGTGTCCTCCGGTAGTGCATCACCATCCAAAGCAATCATAATGTGCGCGGCACGTACCTCTTCTTTCATGCGTGCATATGCTTCGTCCAAAAGCTCTTGTTCAGCTCCTTGATCACTCAAATAAGGCTTTGCAAGTTGTGCTCTATAACCACCGAATTCACTCTTGAACTGACTTGCAGTATCACGCTGCTGTGCATACGCTTCAGCGATTTTCAACTTAAACGTAATGTATAGATCCAGGTATTCCTCAGGAGTTTTCGGATCAATTGCTGCTCCTACGCCTTTATTTTTCTCATAGACTGCCTTAAACTCTTCAGCAGTGACTTGAACCGCATCTCCAACTTCAAAGAGGATTGATTTTTCTTGGGCATTTACACCCAACCCCAATGCCAACGTGGCAAGGAGTAAAACACTGATTCTTTTCATTTTATCTACTGTAGTTTGGTGCTTCTCTTGTAATACTCACATTGTGCGGGTGACTTTCAGACATACCTGCACTTGTAATTTGAACAAAACGAGCTGTTTCTTTTAGGGTAGCAACGTCCTTAGATCCGCAATAGCCCATACCGGCACGAAGACCTCCAATAAATTGGTACATCACTTCTCCGACTTCACCTTTATAAGGAACACGTCCCACAATACCTTCCGGTACTAATTTCTTCACATCGTCTTCCACATCTTGGAAGTAGCGGTCTTTCGACCCATCGGTCATGGCTTCTACCGAACCCATACCTCTATAGGTCTTGTACTTTCTGCCTTCGTAAATAACGGTTTCGCCTGGACTTTCTTTTGTTCCTGCAAACATGGAACCCAACATCACACAATCTGCGCCTGCCGCAATTGCTTTAACGATATCACCGGTGAAGCGAATACCACCATCTGCAATGACTGGGATACGATTATCAACAGCCTTGGCAACTTCCATAACTGCACTCAACTGCGGATAACCTACACCAGCAACAATACGTGTGGTACAAATAGACCCTGGACCAATACCCACTTTAACAGCATCAGCACCAGCTTCCATTAAGTATAGAGCCGCCTCCGCAGTTGCTATATTCCCCACAACGACATCTAATTCAGGGAATTTTGCTTTGACACTTTTAAGTGCCGTAACCACACCCTTAGTGTGACCATGCGCCGTATCGATAATCACCGCATCAACCCCACTTTCGTGCAGCGCTGCAACGCGATCTACCACATCGGCGGTAACACCAACTGCAGCAGCAACGCGTAAACGACCATACTGATCTTTATTAGCGTTCGGCTTAATCTTAATCTTAGTAATGTCTCTGTAGGTGATAAGACCAACGAGCTTATTATTCTCATCAACAACGGGTAATTTCTCAATCTTGTGCTCCTGAAGAATAGCCTCAGCCTCTTCCATGGTGCCATTTGGCTTCGTTGTAATGAGCGTTTCTTTCGTCATTACATCATCAATAAGTCGATCATTGTTCTTTTCAAAACGCAAATCACGATTAGTAATGATACCTACCAATTCTTTCTGATCATTGGTAATAGGAATGCCACCAATTCTAAATTCTGCCATCATCGCTTTAGCATCGCGAACGGTAGCATCTTTAGACAGCGTTACTGGATCTAGAATCATTCCACTTTCCGCGCGCTTAACCTTGCGCACTTCCATCGCTTGTTGCTCAATGGTCATGTTTTTATGAATGACTCCAATACCGCCTTCTTGAGCTATAGCTATGGCCATTGCACTTTCGGTAACGGTATCCATTGCAGCAGATACAATAGGAGTTTTCATTCCAATGTTTCTAGTGAACTTGGAACTTAAATCTACATCTCTTGGTAATACTTCAGAGTAATTTGGTACGAGCAGTACGTCGTCGTACGTCAAACCTAAACTGAGAACTTTGTCGTTGTTGTAAGGCATTGCAATTCCGATTTGAATTGCGCCCAAAATTAAGCAATTTATATGAAACAGAACGGGCGGCCACAGGCCGCCCGTAAAGGTTTTATATTCTTTTAACAATTAGTACAATAACGTGAAGTTTCCGCGCTCCTCAATCGGCACATCTTCAATACTTCTGTACTTAATATAATAGGTGTACACTCCCATCTTAGCTTCTTTACCGCCAATCATACCATCCCAACCTTCATTTAGGTCATTCGTTCTGAAGACTTCTTGTCCCCAACGGTTTTGGATGAATAAAGTATAGCTATCTGGTCTAGCAAATACACCTTGCGGTTTCCAGATACGGTTTTCTACTACATCAGACTTCGGATTGAAAGCACTTGGCACCCAGAGGCGAGCCTTATGCACTGCACAAGCCACATTTGAACGGGCATTGAACTTCTCTCCAAACTCATCTCTCCATGGAATGACACCATCCTTAGCCACAGCTTTAACGTAGTAACAGAACTTGCCCTTACTACTTGAATACGGCTTGATATCATCGAGGAAAGCTGTATCTGAAGTGGTACCCGCAAATGAATACGAACCTCCACCATTGATTGAACGATAGATTTCATACGTTTCCACGCCCGCATCAAAGTCCATATATGCAGTCCAAATCAATTGGTTCGTTAGATTGCCTATGGCTTCCACATCGAGTAGAATATTGGTACCCAGGTTCGAAATAGTATCCATAGCACCACAAGAATCACGAGATGCAATCCTGTAGTAATAACGACGGCTATTTGGATCACCTGTAAAATCAATAAACTTAACTTCCCAAGGACCTAAGGCCGGTTTAGCCACAGTACCGATAGTCAAATATGGACCTATCAAGTCATCGGCACGTTGAATCTGGAAGTCGATAACATCAGCGTCCTTATCGATATATGCGTACAAATCAACCCCGTTTTGAGAGTTAACCGATGCTCTACCCAGATACAAGACTTTTGAACCTTGAACTACCGCCGAACTATTGCACACGCGGTTCGAGGTAGACGTTATAGTACCTGTAGTATCTACAGCTCTAACGTAGTAACAATAAGTGTATCCATTAATAATACCGTAATGGTTAAAGGTTGTATCAAGGTTTCCACCTTTAAGAAGTACCCCTGTAATTACACCACCTAATGGGTCCGTAATATCCGCATATAGATTGTATGCAGCCGGTTGTGTTTGAGTCCACTCCTTGTACGTATTCCAACGAATACGAGCATAGCCATCACAAGGATCAACACCAAGGTTTAAGAAAATGGTGCTTGATGGAATCGTGTTTCCTACGGAACTCTGATTACCACAACTATCTATTGCCGTAATTAAGTAAGTTTCACTTTCATTTTCAGCATTTGATAGTGCATAGATCCATGGCATCGAGGTAGCATGGTCAGCAGCTGAAATAGAGTCAATAGGTTGGAAGAAACCTGAATTATCTTTTCTGTAAATGCGATAGTAAACAACATCGCTATCTGAAGAACCTGCCCAAGACAAAGCTGCCAGGTTTCCTGCTGCAACAGTAACACTATCGAATACCACTGGAGAAGGTGGCGTTTTGTCTGAGAAGAATCCACTATCGGTGGTACTTTCACAAGTGGTGTGGTAACGCACTTGGTAGTTCAACCACTCTCCACAGAAGGCAACCGAATCCGTGTACGTAAAATCATCAGTACTTCCAATCTGGACCCATGACCCAGAATTGATTGGAGCCTCTACCCAAACATCGTAGACGGTGTTGGTATCACCTCGCAACCAACTGTTCCAGTTCAATACTGCAACAGATGAATTAGGTGGTGGAGGGAAAGCCTGAAGGCTAACGCGTACGTTTTGTAATGTATCAGTTGGATCAGATAGAAGCCCACAACCACCAGCAACTTGGATAGTGTACCCATTCACAGCATTTGGATCAGCATTAGCGTCTGTGTACGTCTGTGTAGCCCAGTCAAAAATCGTATCAATAACCGCTGTGTTCCCCAAGGTATCAATGCGGTTAATCAAGTAATAATCCCAATTAAAGCCCGTATCAGGGTTTGCCACCCAGTCGAAGGAAACCCCAAGATCGTCTTGATATACACAAGCATTACCAACATCTGGCAAGGCCGGCATGTAGTTTTTAACTTTCACAACTACCTTTTTGTAGGCAAATCTGTTAATAGGACATTGGTCATCCTGCATACGGAGGTAGAAAGAGTATTCCGACTTCAAGGCACCACATTGGTACTGCTGATAGAACAAGTGGTTACAATCGATGTACCAGTTGAACTGTACATTGTTGATACCCGGATAAGTGAAGACGTTTCCAGGATTCAAAGAGGATAATGTCGCACAAGGCGGGTTAAACAAACAGTTGTTTGCATTATTATAGTTTGCCGCAGAGCTTAGGTTACCCCCTGATGCCTTGAACTGAATGTTTTGGGAAGAACAGTTCGGGTTGGGATAAGGATCCGCTGAAGAAATTTTGAAGCGAACAGTATCACCTGGATACACTTCAGTGTAGTAATAAATAGTATCTCCTGAAGTATTAACAACTGGGGTCAGAATGGTAGGGTTTGCCAGTGAAGAATCAATAGTCAACGACATTTCAGGTTCTTCATCTACAAAGGCTGCCGAACACAAACCTGTTGGTGGGGTACATGATAACGTTACGATAGGGATATCACGATAAACCTCTCCGATTAACTGACCACAGCGCCACTCCTCGATCTTAACACATGTAGCCCAAGAGCCTGCTACTGCAGAGTTAAACGTAACCTCCCCTGTTTCGTTATCAATATCAGCTCCAGTGCTACTTCCCGTAGATGGCATAGGGCTGTTATACGAATAACCCGATGAAAAGTTAACAGAGTTAGTAGAAGGGTTGGCAGAGAATGTTGAAGCGTCCCAAGGGTATGACCAGTCGTAGTATAAGGAATCCAAATCCGGATCGTAGCCAAGATTATTGTAGACCACATCTACACCAGTACATGAAATTACCTGAGGGTCTTCTAAAAAGTTTGGAGAACTATCAAAACAAGATGGATTACCACCAGTAGTCGCAGTCAACGCAGATGTACTTCCCGGTGGAGTATATGGGTACATTACCGCACGTAGTAGGTAAGAGGCAGATGACGGTGATGAAATGTTAGAAATCGACGTAGGACGACAGCAACTGCTCCAGGTGAAGTACCAGCCACCTGCAGGCGGTGTACCTGTAAGTTGAACATCTCCAGAACGGTATATGTATTTCTGCATCTTACCCGAACCAGAGGTGGCTCCTGAACATGAGGTCGTTCCTGTGTAACAAGAAGGAACTACGTCTACAGTCGTGATGTAGCTACAAGAAATGGAGGTACCACAATTTGTCCCTAGGGTTTGCGCCGAAGTTGGCAAACTGACCCCACCACAGTCGCGGTAAACAACCAATGTGAATCTATATTTTCCGTTGGGGCGACATTCCCAAATAATTTCTCCTCCCAAAAGGTGGGTGGCTTGGCTTTGGAAAGCCATCAAAGTGAACACCAGAACGGTTAAAATTCGTCTCAAATTCATAACAACATAGTTGAACATCGAAAATAAGGCAATAATTTCATTCCTAAAAGCAGAAAAACGTACAGCTTACCAACAATGAGTGTCCGACGTAAAACATTGTTTTACAGACGCTTGAATTCGATTTATTTACGCTTCGACATCTTGTTTAATGTGATGTGCCGCTGTTGATCGCTTCTGTTGCGTCCTACTTTGAATCCGCGCAATGCAGTGTGTTTAGTACTTCTTCCCTGTACACGAGCGCGCCACATGCGAAATGACGAAGGCTTCATCTCTCTGCGCATGAGTTTGATTACCTCGGATTCAGGTATTCCGAACTGAGCGTAGATGGCATCGAAAGGGGTTCGATCTTCCCATGCCATTTCGATTATTCTATCAATGGATCTTTGGTCCAAGTTTTTGATGCTTGGCGAACTTTGAGCAGAATCTGATGTTTCTTGTGACATATGCACAAAAAACCCCATTTACCCGAAAAAGTTTGCCCGGTTTGTAAACGGCCGTTCGCTTGGCGTAAAAAATGGGAGAAAAATTGGGAAGATGTGAAGTATTGCAGTGAGCGTTGTAGACGCAATAAATAAACTACTTATACAAGTTTCTTGCAATCACAACCTTCTGAATCTCAGAGGTTCCCTCTCCGATAGTGCACAATTTACAATCTCTATAATACTTCTCGACTGGGTAATCTTTGGTATAACCATATCCACCAAAAACTTGCACCGCTTCATTTGCGATCTCAGTTGAAATTTCTGAAGCGTAGAGCTTGGCCATCGCGCTTTCTTGCGTCATCGGTTTGCCTTCTTCTTTTAAGGCAGCAGCATGTCTTGTCATGAGCTCGGCACCATAGATCTTCGTTGCCATGTCCGCGAGTTTGAAGCTCACCCCCTGGAATTGGCGGATTTTTTTTCCGAACTGTTGGCGTTCATCTGCGTAAGCTACCGCAGCATTTTTTGCGCCCTTTGCGATCCCAATACTCAATGCAGCAATAGAAATGCGGCCACCATCAAGGATCTTCATGGCTTGGATGAATCCCTCGCCTTTCTGACCCAGAATATTCTCTTTCGGTATACGGCAATTGTCAAAATACAAGGCAGCCGTCTCTGAGGCACGCATACCTAGCTTGTTTTCTTTGTTACCCGCAGTAAAACCAGGCGTTCCCTTCTCAACTACGAAAGCGCTCATGCCGTGGCTATCGCCTTTTTCACCTGTGCGTGCCATGACCACGGCAATTTCAGATGAGATCGCATGGGTAATCCAGTTTTTGGAGCCGTTTAAGACCCAATGCTCACCGTCGAGAACTGCAGTGGTGTCCATTCCTCCAGCATCAGAACCGGTTCCAGTCTCTGTCAGTCCCCAGGCACCAATCCATTCAGCAGTGGCCAATTTTGGCAACCAACGTTGTTTTTGCTCTTCAGTACCAAACTGCAGTATATGTCCTGTACACAAGCTGTTGTGAGCGGCCACAGAAAGTCCTATTGACCCACATACTTGGGCAATTTCATCGATGATGGTAATGTATTCTTGGTAGCCTAGGCCGGCGCCGCCGTACTGTTCTGGGACTAAAACGCCCATAAAGCCTAATTGGCCCATTTCCTTGAAGAGGTCGATGGGAAAATGTTGTGCCTCATCCCACTCCATTACGTTAGGTTTGATGCGGGTTTGGGCAAAATCTTGTGCGGTTTGACGGATAAGCTCGAGCGTTTCTTGCTGAGCATCAGAGCGGTTAATTCTCATTGGGTTTTTCTTTGATAGGTCTTTCAAGATAACAAAGAAGCCCGCTTGGTGTTTGCGGGCTTCGAGATTTTTTTCGGAGCGAATGTATTAGTCGTTCTTCATCAACTTTTTATACTTGAATCGGGTCGGTTCACTTCGACCTAGACGTTTCAATTTATTCTCTTCGTATTCCGAGAACGATCCCTCGAACGAATAAACTTGTGAATCGCCTTCGAAGGCTAAAATGTGCGTACATACTCGGTCCAAGAACCAGCGGTCGTGCGAGATGATTACCGCACATCCGGCAAAGTTTTCGAGCGCTTCTTCTAATGCACGTAATGTATTGACATCGAGATCGTTAGTAGGCTCATCCAAAAGTAATACGTTACCTCCTTCTTTTAAAGCCATCGCCAAATGTAATCGGTTGCGCTCACCCCCAGAAAGTACACCAACTTTTTTGCCTTGATCACCACCTGCGAAATTGAATCTACTGAGGTATGCACGGGCATTGGTGCGTTGATTTCCCAGCATCACCTCCTCAGTTCCATCACCTATAACCTCGAAAATAGTTTTTTCCGGATCCATCTTTTCATGGCTTTGATCGACGTATGAAATCTTCACGGTATCCCCTACCTCAAAGTTTCCAGCATCCGGTTGAAGCTGGTCCATGATCATTTTGAAAATAGTAGTTTTCCCAGCACCGTTGGGACCTACGATTCCTACGATCCCTGCTGGTGGCAAGGTGAAGTTCAAATCGTCGTAAAGGAGTTTCTCCCCAAAGCCCTTTCGGACGTTTTTTGCATTGATCACGTTCGTACCTAAGCGTGGTCCGGCAGGAATGTAAATCTCTAGTTTGCTTTCCTTCTCTTTATCTTCCTGGGCAAGCATGGCTTCGTAGTTGTTCAAACGAGCTTTGCTCTTGCTTTGACGGCCTTTCGGATTCATCCGAACCCATTCCAGCTCTCGCTCGAGCGTTTTTCTACGCTTAGAAGCTTGCTTCTCTTCTTGCGCCAAACGCTTGGTTTTCTGATCCAACCAAGAGCTATAATTCCCCTTCCATGGAATGCCTTCACCACGGTCGAGTTCGAGGATCCAACCTGCGACATTATCAAGGAAGTAGCGGTCGTGCGTTACGGCGATGACCGTTCCTTTGTACTGTTGCAAGTGCTGTTCTAACCATAGAATACTCTCAGCATCCAAATGGTTGGTAGGTTCATCCAAAAGAAGCACATCAGGAGTTTGGATAAGAAGGCGACACAGTGCAACACGGCGTGCTTCCCCACCTGAAAGGTTATCGACAAGTTGATCTGCGGGCGGACAATTCAATGCGTCCATGGCACGCGTTAGCATCGTATCTAATTCCCAAGCATTGGTAGCATCTATTTTATCCTGAAGTTCCGCTTGGCGCGCCATCAGAGCATCCATTTTATCTGGATTCTCATAGACCTCTGGCAGACCAAACTGGTCGTTGATGCTATTGTATTCCTCTAAGACAGCAACAGTTTCCGCTGCACCTTCTTTTACAATGTCCATGACCGTTTTACCCGCTTCCAACTGAGGTTCCTGCTCCAAATACCCAACGGTATAGCCTGGTGCAAAAACAACATCTCCTTGGTAGCTCTTTTCTACCCCGGCGATGATTTTTAAAAGAGTGGATTTACCTGAACCGTTTAAACCTAAGATGCCTATTTTGGCTCCATAGAAAAATGAAAGGTAGATGTCCTTGAGAATGGCCTTATTGTTGTGAGGTAAGATCTTGCTCACCTTTGACATCGAAAAAATGACCTTCTGACCGTCGTCTGACATGAGAAATGTGAATTATAAAAAGTTTGTAACTGTTTGTTTGTTCCTTTTCGGGATGTGCTCATTTAAAGCACAAGCCCAAAGTTACGTATTGAAAGGGACGATTGTAGATAGGGATTCATCTTTTGCATTGCCAAATTCATACGTCGTTAATAACAAAACATATTTTGGTACAGTTTCGAACGGAATCGGCTATTTCGAAATCCCTGTTTCGAAGGGCGATACACTCGTTGTTTCGAATGTAGGCTACCAATTTTACTACCTCGCAATCGACAGCGCCCTCGTTGCGGTGATTAAAAACGAGCAAGAAATACGTCTCACCCCCCGTAACTACTTGCTAGACGAAGTGAGTATTTACGCCATCACCTCGAACAACCCCCGAACAATGCCCAAAGGTGAGCCTCGAGTACCTGCCAACAAGGACATTCGCACCCCACAAGCCGTGGCTCCGACACTGGCTAATCCATTAGACCTGCTGTATTACAGCTTTGGGAAGCGCCCTCGTCAGTTGCAGGCCTTGCGGGAATTGCAGCGAGAGGATTATTACAGAAGGAAATTGGAAGAGGGCACCAATAGAGAAATTATAGAGGAACTAACTGGAATTCCGAAGGCTGAAATGGAAGCGTTCATGTTCTATTGTAAGTATTCAGAAACGGAGATCCGCACCTTTAATGATTACCAATTCTTGGTTTCGCTGCTCGACTGCTACGAAGAATACGAGCGCGAGAAGGAACGTCAGGAGGCCTTGGAGAAATACGGACGATAATGGAGAAAATCTCAAAAGAACATAGAGAAGCTAACTTGGCGTTATGGAATCATTGGGCTTCGCTTCATCCGCATTCCCGGTTTTATGATGCAGAAGAATTTCTAAGGAACCCAATGACATTGCACTCCATTGAGCGCGACCTATTACCCGATCTTAAGGGTAAGAAAGTACTGCATATGCAATGTCACTTTGGGCAGGACACCCTCTCATTGAAGACCTTAGGTGCCCAGGAAATTTGGGGCTTGGACTTTAGCCCTGTTGCTATTGAACAAGCTGAAAAACTGGCATCCGAATGTGGCATTACGGCACATTGGGTTTGTGCCGATGCTTGTGAGATTCAACCTGAACTCGTTGGTGAGTTCGATGTAGTTTTCGCCTCTTATGGTGTGCTAGGATGGCATCCAGATGTGCGACCTTGGATGGATGCCGCCTTCTCCTACCTCAAATCTGGTGGTGAGCTGATTATGGCCGATTTCCACCCCGTGCTGTGGATCCTGGACGATAAGTTTGAAAACATCGCCTATCCCTACTTTAATACGGGAGTGATTGTAGAAGAACGTGAAGGCAGCTATGCATCTCCTGAGGCGAAGCGAATGAAAAACTTTACGTGGAACCACAGTATCAGCGATATTGTATTACCGATAGCGGAGCACCCCGAACGCGACTTTATATTCTTTGGAGAGCATAATTGGTCCCCCTATGCCTTGTTTGAAGCAACTTCCCCTGCTCCGGGTCGTTATCAAATCAAGGGCCGCGAAGGCCTATTTCCACTGGTCTATTCACTGAAGGCTCGTAAACTGTGATGTAGGTTCCACTAGGGTCCAATTCCTTTTTCGAACTTTACACCCATAAAATACCCGTCACTATGAAATCTATTTTCCGCACGCTCCTACTCTTCGTTTTGACCATTGTCTCATTCACCCCTTTGAAGACATTCGCACAAAACACACCGCATAAGCTAGTTGTGCAAATGGTCGACAACAATCCTAAAGTGCAAAACGGATTAATAAAGCAACTGAACAACCTCAAAAATGGCTACGGTGAAGAAATCACAATCGAAGTCGTTTGTCACGGTCCTGGGCTCGATCTCCTACACAAAGAGCGCTCGGGATACCGCGAAGAACTCCTCGCTTTGAAGGAACGTGGTATCATTTTCGTGGCTTGTGAGAACACCCTAAAAGGCCGCGATATTCCTCGCGAAGCCATTATGGAAGAGTTCGATTTTGTCCCAATGGGCATTGGCGAGGTTATGGAAAAGCAAGAACAAGGCTGGTCATATGTGAAAGGCGGTATTTAATTCCGCACGTACAACAAACTGCTCTAACCCGCGCTCCGCGCGGGTTTTTTGTGCCCAAAATTTTGCTCCCCTACCCGTTTTTAT
>CAJXTR010000010.1 GCA_913060465.1 uncultured Cryomorphaceae bacterium
TAGGTTAGGGGTACGGAGCCAAGAAATTGGCTCCTTTTTTTTTGCCTGAACTTTCCACTTACGATGGGGTTAGTTTTAAAAATCTACCCCATGATCCGTCTAGTCCTCGGCGACCAACTCAATCCCAAACATTCCTGGTATACAAACGTCGATTCAAACGTAACCTATGCCTTTTTTGAATGTATGGACGAAGCGAGTTATGCTCCCCACCATATCCAAAAGGTTGTGGGAATCTTCTCTGCAATGCGCCAATTCGCGGCTCAACTTCGAGATAAAGGACACTGTGTACACTACAGCACCATTACGGAGAGTTTGCCATCATTAGGTGAAAACCTCAATGCTTTGGCCAACAGCCTTTCTGTAGCGCTGATTGAATGCCAGGAACCGGATGAATATCGCGTCAGAGAACACCTAGTTAGTTTGAATGACCAAGGGTTTACCATTAGCTTTGTTTCCTCGGAGCACTTTATGAGTACTACAGAAGATTTCATCCAGCAATTCACTGGTAAGAAATCGCTACTTATGGAGTCCTTTTACCGCCGGATGCGCAAGGAGACAGGTATCTTAATGGAAGGACAACAGCCCGTAGGTGGAAAGTGGAACTTTGACTCTTCGAACCGAAAGTCCTTACCTAAAAACCATCAAGTACCTCCAAGATTTTTTCCTGAAACGGATATTACCAAAGTATTGGAGGATATTCAGACAGCCGGTGTTAGCACCATTGGAAGCATCGGAGATCCGAAATACTTTTATTGGCCAACCAACACGGATCAGGCAAAAGCCATATTCTATTATTGGCTGGAGCATGACCTACCCTTCTTTGGCGATTTTCAAGATGCCATGGCTCGTAACCAGTGGGCCATGTACCACAGTCGCATTTCGTTTGCTTTAAACACCAAAATGATCGATCCCCTATGGGTATGTCAGCAGGTAGAATTGGCCTACCACAATAGACCAGAAGTAAGTATCAATGCGGCCGAAGGGTTCATTCGGCAGATTATCGGATGGCGCGAATTCATGAGAGGCGCCTACTGGATGCGCATGCCTGAGTTTGGGACATTGAACTATTTTGAACATAGCCGGAAGCTTCCGGAATGGTTCTGGACGGGAGAAACGAAAATGGAGTGCATGAAACAAACCATTGGTCAAAGCTTAACCCATGCCTATGCACACCACATCCAACGTCTCATGATTACAGGAAACTTTACACTGCTCGCAGGCATCGATCCTAGTGAAGTAGACCTCTGGTATTTAGGCATCTATATCGATGCTTTTGAATGGGTTGAAATCACCAACACCAGAGGCATGAGCCAATTCGCAGATGGCGGATGGATTGCAACGAAACCCTATGTGAGCTCTGCCAACTACGTTCACAAAATGAGCGACTACTGCACAAATTGTAAATATGATCGCAAAACCAAGACAGAAGAGCACAGTTGTCCTTTCAACAGCCTGTATTGGGACTTCTACATGCGTCATTCTGATAAATTGGGGAACAATCCGCGTATTGGAATGGTTTATAGAACATTAAACAAGATGACACCTGAGTCTAAAGAAGAAATTCAAGAGCGCGCCAGCTGGATTCTAAACAACCTCAATACCCTTTAACCATGAAGACTTGCCTGCTTTGGTTCCGAAACAACCTACGCATTAGCGATAACCTTCCCGTTCATTACGCTTATCAAAACTTTGACCAGGTCATTCCTGTATTCCTGTACCCTACTACCCACACCGAACACCCGACGGGTTCGTTTGCCTGGGGCAAGGCAAAGCATAGATTCTTTGATGAGAGTATTCTATGGTTGAAGAACACGCTCGAATTGGACGGGAGTACCCTTTATGTCGATACAGGTAGCGGCTCGAATGTCGATCGAATCCAAAACTTAGCGGCTCGATGGAACGTTGATGCCATCATAGGCCCCGATGAGCCTTCGTTTAACGAACAGCAGGAATGTATTGCCATTGATCATTGGGCATCAGGGCGCAATGTAAAAACAATCTGGAAAGAGGAACGCACGCTTTTTCAGCAGCACGAACTGCCTTTCGAATTGGCAGATTTACCTCAATCTTTTACACCGTTTCGCAAGAAAGTAGAAAAGTATGCCACGCCTGCTGCGGTTCTTCCCGCCCCCAACATCACTAGCTTGGAACTGGATTGCCATTGGGAGCCAACTTCAGATTTTTCTATTCCTAGCAACAGTGCTCACCCCTTCCATGGCGGTGTTGCTAGCGCTTGGGACCGATTAGACCATTACCTCTGGAACACTGAATACATTACGACGTATAAAGAGACGCGAAATGGCATGCTCGGCCCGGATTTCAGTTCAAAGTTCTCCGCATTTCTCGCTTTAGGCTGTATTTCAGCCCGTGAAATTTATGCCGAGGTCAAACGCTTCGAACATCAAGTAACTTCAAACGAAAGTACTTACTGGCTCTATTTTGAGTTGCTTTGGCGAGAATACTTCCAATGGATTGCGCGTAAACACGGACGCGACCTCTTCTTACAGGGCGGACTTCAACCCGCAAAGCCACGAAAGAATTACCGCGAGAAGCATTTCCAAAAATGGACCGATGGTACGACCGGTGACCCGCTTGTAGATGCGAATATGGTGGAGCTGGCCACAACCGGGTTTATGAGCAACCGAGGCCGCCAAAACGTTGCCTCTTACCTTGTGCACGACCTGCACCTTGATTGGCGGTACGGTGCAGCCTGGTTTGAAGCGCATCTCGTAGACCATGATCCTGCGTCTAACTACGGGAATTGGCTCTACATTGCCGGTGTTGGTAACGACCCCCGTCCCTTTCGAAAATTCAACACGAAATTTCAAGCTGAGCGTTACGATCCAGAAGGACGCTATGTGAATACTTGGTTGGATTGATGTAAATTCCGTCCATGGATTGGAACGAGCTCAAAGACCTAGATTTTCCGCAACTGCAACTCGATAGTGAAGACCAGCGCATCTTGAAGGTGCTGGCTGAACGATTGCAGGATAACTATCCCTATGCGAAGGCGAATTATGCCGGGCAAATGATTAAGCCGCCGCACCACTTAGCTCAAGCCGCTCATTGGATGACTAGTTTTGTCAATCCCAACAACCATGCCCTTGATGGCGGGCGAGCAACTTCGGCACTGGAATTGGAATGTGTAGTTGCGCTTGGCAATATGATGGGGTACGAAAAGCCCCTTGGCCATCTTACCTCTGGCGGTACAGTTGCGAATCTTGAAGCACTTTGGGTCGCGCGACAAGCGAACCCTACCACAAAAGTATTGGCAAACGCCCAAGCCCATTACACCCATGAACGTATGAGTGAAGTGCTCGGAATGGATTTCGGAACGGTGCGGGCGGACGCGCATGGCAGAATGGATTTACAAGATTTGGCGGACCAATTATCCGCGCTAAAACAATCGAACCGCACTGCAACCATCGTTGCTACGCTAGGAACAACGGGCATTGGAGCCGTAGATCCATTGGATAAAATCATCCCCCTAGCCCATTCCTTTGGTGCCAGAGTTCACGTCGATGCAGCTTATGGCGGTTACTTCAAACTTTGCAGCCTACCCAACACTTGCGACAATGATGCTTTTGCAGCTATTAATTTGGCCGATTCAGTCGTTGTCGATCCGCACAAACATGGCCTTCAACCCTACGGTTGTGGCGCAGTTTTATTTAAAGACCCAAGCGAAGGGAAATACTACAAACACGACAGTCCCTACACCTACTTTACATCTAACGAATTGCACTTAGGCGAAATTACCTTGGAGTGCTCACGACCTGGCGCCTCGGCCGCAGCGCTGTGGGCAACGCTTCAAAAATTCCCGTTGGTTTTGGGCGGCGCAATGTATAACCGTCTGGATAAAAGCCTGCAGGCAGCAAAAGGACTCTCCAGCACGCTTAACACACACGGTTACTGGACACTGGAACCAGCAATGGACATTTGTATCTTCAGTAAACCTGGGGCCTCAGCTTCGGAAATAAGTGCACGAAACAGAGCATTTTTTGAATCAAAAGCAGCGCAAGATATCCACCTAGCACTATTCAAACTTTCACGTGAACAATGCCCTTGGAACCTAGAATGGGATCAAGAAAACCTAGTAGTTATTCGCAGTGTACTCATGAAACCTGAGCATAATTCACCGGATTTGTGGGAAGCTATTGCGAATAGTTAACCGCGCACTAATGCGATAATCTCTTCAAGAGTTTTAGATTCTTGAGCGCCCGTCGCCAAATTCTTTACAGGAATAGCATCCGCGGCCATCTCATTCGTCCCTACCATAGCCATATATGGAACCTGCTTTTTATCTGCAAAGTCAAACTGCTTTTTCAATTTGGCTGCATCTGGATACAGTTCTGCACGAACCCCATTTGCCACCAATTTTTGAACCCAACCATAAGCTGAAGCCGCTTCCGCTTCGCCAAAGTTTGCAAACAATATAGAAGCCTTACCTGCTACAGCTTCAGGGAATAAATCGAGCTCCTCTAAACACAAATAGATTCGGTCTAAACCAAAGCTAATACCCACACCAGAAGTATTCTTTAATCCAAATATACTGGTGAGGTCTGCATAGCGTCCACCGCCGCCAACACTGCCCATGGCAACACCATCGGCAGCAACCTCGAAGATGGTTCCGGTGTAATAGTTCAACCCACGAGCCAACGTAAAATCAAACACCAACCTTGAATCTTGGAGGCCTTCGACGGCATTGGTCAAGACAAAATTCATCTCTTCCAATCCTATCTTTCCTTCCTCAGAATCCTGCAACAACGCTGATAATGCCTCAAGCGTAAGTCCCGCCTCAAGCCATTGTCCAAAGGTTGCGATAGCGGTGGAATTCAATCCTTGCTTCGTCATTTCGTCAAGAACACCTGAAGCACCAACTTTATCTAGTTTATCAATAGCTACGGTAAAAGCAACAAAGTCATCGGAAATGCCTAAAACTTCAGCCATTCCGGCGAGAATCTTTCTGTTGTTCACCTTGATAGTTGCGCCCAAACCGAGGCGGGTGAAAGCAGCATCATAGAGGTGAATTAATTCAACTTCCTGCCACAAACTATCCGAACCTACAACATCTGCATCGCATTGGTAAAACTCGCGAAACCTCCCCTTTTGCGGGCGATCAGCACGCCAAACCGGCTGCATCTGATAGCGTTTAAAAGGGAATGCTATTTCGTTTTGGTGCTGAACTACATAGCGAGCAAAGGGTACAGTTAAATCATAACGCAGCGCTTTATCGGCAACTTTTGCACCCAATGTCTTTGCATCCTTATTCGCCCAGGCGCCTTCATCAATTTTTGAAGTGAAATCGCCAGAACGTAGGATTTTAAAAATTAATCGGTCACCCTCTTCCCCATACTTGCCCGTAAGGGTCTCTAAATTTTCAAAGGAAGGAGTCTCAATAGGATCATACCCGCGCAACTCAAACTCTTCACGCAATACATTCATGATGTACTGACGTTTTTGAACTTCAATGGCTGAAAAATCTCTTGTTCCTTTTGCTAAAGAGGGTTTCATACGTAGGTGGTGTCGATTGCTTTACGACAAAAATACCGCATAAAGCGCGTTTTGCGGCTAATGAAGCACACAACTTCTATACAATTCTTGGAAGCGCTCGGTGGCAATCAGCGTTTGAAAGGTACGTTCATTGTGGGACCAATTTCGGCGCATGGGAACCTTAGAAAATTGGACATGAGCAAGGCCTTCAACCCCATACTCATCAAGGATTGCCCAGAACAGGCATACGATATCGGGGTCATTTTCATTCATACCAAACTGTTCCGCGATTAACGGACGCACAAGGGCAAAATAAATTTCCGCAGTTTCGTGATGAATATATTGATCCAGTGGCTCAAAATAATTGGGGTTTTCGCGATTAAAGGCAACCACAAACTCCGCTCCCGGCAGCATAGGCATTCCCGCTGGTCCTACAATCCAGGTACCATCGATGAATCGGCCATTGATATCCTTTTCGTACACCTGCCCATTAAATTCCCACGCAATAGTGTACGTTCTTTCATTGTCCAGACGCACGACTTTAGCCATAGTTTCGGTCCGATTCCGTTCGATCACCCAACGATTAATACGGGGTTGTAACAAGAACCAAATCCCAACAACGGCCATCACGACAACCAAACCTACAATCCATCTTGTCGCTTGTTGGTTGCGAATACGGTCCTCCTCCGCCCGACGGCGAAGCATCTGTTCTCTGAGAATCGCCCGCTTTCGTGCCAAAGCATCTTCCGTTCGTGTCTTGGTCTGAACGCGCTGATTTAGAAGAAGCAATGCACGCTTCAAATAATCGACCGCCTCTCCCAATTCCTGAAACGCCTCCTCGCTCCCGCCGGCATCTGGATGCACCTTCTTGGCGAGATCACGGTAAACCGCACTCAACTCAGCCTCATCTTTCGGAAGCCGGTCCATGCCGAGAATTGCCAATGCCTGTTCTAATTTCAAAATGGATGTATTACGCGGTAGGGAATTTAGCAAAATGCGAGAACACTTTCACGAAGCTCAACATATATCCCTCTCCGGTTCGCGCTACTGGTAAAGATCTCGCTCGTCTTGCCGCGCCGGAACAAGCTCTCCAGCAATAAACTTGCGCACTAGAATATTCTCAATCAGCTTATCCTCCGGATCGTTTTCAGGATCGTAAGGTTTCTTGAGATCAATATCGTACCACCATGCCGTGAGCGACCAAAACCTTGCGGAAAATCCATTTCGGTAGGTTTTAATTATCTCATACACGCTGGTACCGGTCTCGCGATAAATCAACTTACTTAAGATCTGTCCTTCACTACGCGTGAGTTTCCGCAATTCAGGCTCGAAGCGTTCTTCCAGGTATTTCTGATATTCTTTCACGTACTTCTTGCGCTTCCTACGTCCCTCAATACCCTCGAGCTTCATATTAACGCTATCCATACGCAAGGCTGCCTCGCGAACATATGGATACACGCGCTTGACCTTCTTCATCAACATGTAGTATTGACGTCTTGCCTGAAAATCATTTAGCGTAGGCTTTGGCACAAAGAGAATTTCGTCCAATACCGTCCAAGGGATGGTGTCGCCATCGATAACTAATTGGCCCATCAACGGCCCCTCTGGACGCAAAGACTTACTCAGCGTATCTACCTGAGCATGAATGCTTAAAGAAAAAAGAAATGCGAAAAGGCTAAGACCGATTCGCCTTCCAGCGGCTAGTAGTGCCATTCTTTTGAACCTTTTGTGTGCTCTTTTGCTCTTGCAACAAACTTGCCAATGCCATCGCACCCACCTCCTCTATCGACGCATCTTTCGCTTCGAGTTGATCAGGCGTAAAGTATTTCGCGACAAAGTGCGTATCAAAATCCCCGCCTAGGAATGCTTCATGATCCATTACATAATTCGCAAAATCTAACGTGGTTTGAACACCTGAAATACGGTACTCACTGATGGCGCGCTTCATACGAGCGATAGCCTCCGCACGATCCGCTCCAAAGGTGATCAGTTTCGCAATCATAGGATCATAGTAAATGCTCACTTCCATACCCTCTTCTAAACCATCGTCTACGCGAATCCCTAATCCTTGTGGACGCTTGTATTCACGAAGCGTTCCGGTTGCTGGCATAAAGTTCTCAGCAGCGTTTTCAGCATATACTCGGACCTCCAAGGCATGACCTTGAATCTTTAAATCTTCTTGAGAGAACCAAAGTTTCTCGCCTTGTGCTACGCGAATTTGTGCTTTAACTAAATCGACACCTGTGATTTGCTCCGTTACCGGATGCTCTACTTGCAAGCGTGTATTCATTTCCAAGAAATAAAACTTGCCGCCGGGCTCAAAAATGAACTCAACGGTCCCGGCACCGCGATAATTACATGCTTTTGCAACATTCACAGCCGCTGTACCCATGGCTTCGCGCAATTCAGGCGTCAACACCACAGAAGGCGCCTCCTCAATAACTTTTTGGTGACGACGCTGAATCGAACACTCACGCTCAAACAGGTGGACTACATTACCGTGCTCATCCGCCAAAACTTGGATCTCAATATGTCGTGGATTTTCAACGTACTTCTCCACAAAAACGGCACCATTACCGAAGCTGTTAGTAGCCTCGCTGATGGCGCGCTCCATTTGACTTTCGAACTCATCGGGACCTTGAACAATACGCATTCCCTTTCCGCCACCGCCGGCACTGGCCTTGATCATCACCGGGAAACCTATTTCCTGTGCAATCTTCAAAGCTTTTTCAGGATCCTGAACCTCACCTTCAGAACCAGGAACGAGTGGCACATCAAAATCTTTAACGGCATCTTTCGCACTTAGCTTATCGCCCATGATTTCAATGGCATGCTGTCGTGGTCCTATAAAAGTGATTCCCGCATTTTCTACTTGGGTAGCGAAAGCTGCATTCTCAGACAAGAAACCATAGCCAGGATGAATCCCATCTACGCCCAATTCTTTTGCGATGCGAACAATCTCAGCGCCTTTTAAGTAGCTTTCTGAAGAGGGCGCTGGACCGACACATACGGCCTCGTCTGCAAACAAAACATGGGGTGCACGTCGATCTACTTCAGAGTAAATGGCTACGGTCTTAATGCCCATTTCACGGGCACTACGCATGATTCTTAAGGCAATTTCGCCTCTATTGGCGACAAGAATTTTGGTCAATTTCTTCATAGTTGTGATACGTTCACGCTAAGTGTGATAGACCACAAATATAAGGTACGACTGCTTTGGCCTTAAGGTTTAATAATGCTTTGCGTCCAAGAAGATTCTTCTCCCTCAAAATGCAACCAATAGGTTCCGCTTGGCAATGATTCAAGGTCAAACTGAGCCTTGTTTTCTTGACGTAACTCTAATGATGTAATCTCAACGCCTATCGCACTGTAACAGCGTAAAGTACCGGTTACCGCTTGCTCAAAAACCACGTTCACTACCCCTTGTGTTGGATTTGGGTAAATACTTGCATTCAAACCAAGGTCTCTTACTCCAGCTTCATTTAAGCTGTGCGTAATCAAGGTTGAATCGCCACAATCATTTATTAAGAATAAGTTCACCGTGTAACTCAACGTAATTACGCCATAGGTATGCTGCGCATTTGGTGTGTTGCCTTTAGAATTAGTTCCATCGCCCCAATACCAATGGTACTGGGTAGCATCGGTTGCTGAAGCAAAGAAGTTCACCACCATACCATTACTACCTGTTGAAACGATATTGAAACTGAAATCACCCTGTGGTGCGGTACATGTTGCAACGTCTTTAGAATAGGTGTGCTCGTTTCCACATGAATCCGTGGCAGTAAGCACGACCGTATAGGTACCATTGGATAAGTAAGTGTGGTTCACATTAGCCCCGGAACCATAGAAACTATCACCAAAATCCCACGAGTAACTTACCAAGTTTGAAGGGCTAGCACTAAAACTAAAGTTGTTACCTGAGGCAGTCTCGTTGAAAGTTAAATTCACAGGAGCACAAATCTCAATTTGCAAGGTATCCGTCAATACATCGCCACAATAGGACGTAGCAGTACAAATCACAGTATAAATTCCTGCGCTTGCGTAGTTGTTCGTGCTTGAACTACCCGATCCGTTGTTTCCATCCCCGAAATCCCATGAATACGACAACCCAGTTCCTTGTGAACCGGTGGTCGTGAAGGTAACCGCTAAACCGTTAACCGTATAGCCTGTAGAAATGGCCATGGTATCACATACATCCACGCTGTGCAACAAGGAATCGGAAGAACCACATTCGTTGAATACGACTTGATAGATATCAAAAGAACCAAAAATAGGACCATAGGTGTGCTGTGCCGTTGCGCCAGTGTCCGAACTACCGTCTCCCCAATACCAAAGCACTGAATCAGGTGCAACCGTTGCGTTAGTCGCTTGAACAGATTGTCCATTTACCGCTACTGAACCTGATGCTGTAATGGCTGGACAAGGCAAAGTTGTGAACGTTATATCCTCCCAAGCACTGGTTAAGGTCGTGGTACAGGTATCCTTAACCCACACCGTGTATGAGGTGCTTGGCTGAAGGCCCGTAAGTCCATAAGCCTGGTTGGTCGCTTGCACGCGTGTTCCATTGCCTAAGGTGTACCCCGTTACCCCATATTCGAGCGCTGACGTAGCCGCATAACCATTCCATGAGATATCAGCGCTGTTATAAGTGATATTGTTCGCAGCTAAGGTTGGCGTTGGACAAGTAGTTGGTTCGTCGATTTTGATGTCATCCAACGAAATAGCAGCACGGAACGTTGCAGCCGTTCCTGTCTTCATTGCTCTAAAAACAAGCTGAATGGTATCTCCTTGGAAAGCCGCGAGATTTACCGTGGCTTTTGTCCAACTCGCATTCGCTGCAGAATGTTGTTGACCACTTATGGTAGTCAACAATGAGGCTGTACCGCTGATTGGCTTTATGAAAACGCGAAGTTTATCAATTTGATCGCCATACATGTGATACCAGAACGTAAGCTGAGGACTTTGAAGCGTGTCTAAATCTATAAACGGTGTCTTCAAATCTGTATCCGCTGTTGACGTAAAAGGCGTACCACTTCGTGCAAATACATAACCACCATTCCCTGAGGTATGATCTCCTGAAGGACCCGTGCCAAAATAGTGACTCACCGTTCCTCCTCCGGTCCAGAAATAATCCGTACTGTCGGCACGCTGCCAACAATCGTCAATATCTCCGTTTTGATCCGGCCAACCCGGTCCAACCCACTTATTTGAGTTGGAGAATGTTTCTGTGAAAGGCGCAGTATAGTAGCTACAATTAGTGGTGAACCGTGGACCGGGAACCCAATCACTCACATCACCTTGCCCACAAGAATCGCGTACAAACCATTCGTAAGTAGTTTGAGGCGAAAGCATGGGTATCCCTTTACTGCTTGTGTTTGACGTTGTCCAACTCCAAGTAGAAGTCCCAACTTCTCTGTATTTGATCTGGTAGTTCGTTGCACCACCTGAAGTCCAATCAAGCTGAGCGACCATAACCCCTACCCCAGTAATCGCTGTATTGCTAGGCTTAGGGCAACTAGGTGCACGATCGATACTGATATCATCAATGGCGAACTGCGTGTAGAAAGAGTTATTAGCGTTCGTGTAATCGAAACGGATTCTAACCGTATCGCCAGCATACGAACTCAACGAGATGATTTTCTCAGTCCAAGAAGCATTTTGACTGCCATGTGTTGAACCAGAAGTGTCCCATAATGACGTCCAAGTTCCACCAAGAGGTTGTAAGTACACATCGAAGTCTCCCATGCTGATGCCATATCCATGGTACCAGAAACTTAGTTGAGGATCTGTGAGGGTATCTAAGTCAATCCATGGTGAAATCAAACGTGGGTTGGTACCTGACACAAATGTCGATGTCACTTGATTGTGCATGTATTGCCCTGAACCAGTGGTGTGATCTCCTGATGGGCCCGTTTGGGACCAATTAAACGCTGGTGGCCCGGGAGTCCAGAATTGTGTACTCGAACCCTGATCTAACCAGCATTGATCTAAATCCCCTTGAACACTCCAGTTCGAAGAAGGATCCCAAGTGTTGCTTTCAAAATCCTCTGAGTATGGAGCTGTATAGTACGAACATTGGGTAGTGAACACGGTAAAATTCGACCAAGACGAGGTATCCCCGGCAGAACAAATTTCTCTTACCCGCGCCGCATAAGTCGTATTGGCATTCAAACCGGAAATAGTCGAAGGTTTTGTCGTCGAGTTTATGATCGTACCGCCCGATGGAGTCGTATTTCCCTGCTTATATTGAACTTGATACCCTATTGGCGAGGTATTCAACGAACCCCAGTTTATTTGTGCCGAGGTCGCAACCACGTTTGATGAAGTCAATGAATACGGCTGATCACATGAAGGTGTTTCTTCCACCAAAATATCATCAATACTGATTCTAGAATTTGTCCACCATGAAAATCCTGCGTCGCGTTTCGCAGAGAAACGAATTTGTATGGTATCACCTGCCCAACTACTTAAACTTTCGACTTTCTTGCGCCAAGCAGAGTTACTTGAGGAAAACTGATTACTCGCCGTAGTCGAATTAACAGTATGGATTTGCGTCCAAGTATTTGTACCCAACTTCCTAACCCGCACATCCAAAAGATCGATATCCGAACCATACATGTGATAATAGAATATCAATCGAGGTAAGGTATCCGTCGAAAGATCAATTGGAGGTGTGACCAGGTGCGTAACTGTAGCATTTGTTGTAAACGCTCCGGTATACCAACCTTCTGCAACCGCATAACCACCACCATTACCCGGAGTATGGTCATCGGCAGGTCCTGAATTCAAGGTCGTGAGCGACGGTGGTCCTGCCATCCATAAATAATTATTGCTGGTTTGCAATCGCGTCCAACAACTAGGAATAGATCCACTATTGTTCCAATTTGTTTGAGAGACCCAATTATTACCCTCAAAATCCTCCGTATATGGAGTCGACTTAATACACTGACCCTTAGCGTTTTGCGCCAAAAAGACCAAGGTCAGTGTAAAGATGAAAACAAACAGTTTTTTCATAGTACAATTATACCACAACTTTTATACCGAAAATCTAACAATGAGTCAATGTTAGTGTTCATTGAACCAAGTAATTCTGCGTAATTTTAACCTATGCGGAAACTTTATCTTTTTTTGGCCACACTGCTCGTCTCTGTTAATTGCTCCAGTCAGGTCATTGGCTTACTGAAATACAACGGTGGCGGTGATTGGTATGCGAACCCCACAGCGCTGAAAAACCTCGGTGACTTTTGTACCGAAAACAATGTAGCCAAGGTTGCCTTGTATCCGAGTGAAATTGAACCCAATGAACTAGAAAAATCTGGAATCTCATTTTTACATGCAACCGGCCATGGCCGCATTTATTTTGAAACCGAGGAAGTCGTTGCATTGCGCAACTTCGTCGAACGAGGTGGATTTCTTCATATTGATGACAACTATGGGATGGCAGAATTTGCCCAAACTGAACTTCAGAAAATCTTCCCAGATCAAACGCCGCAGGCACTACCAATAGACCACCCCCTATTCCACGGCCCTTTTGTATTCCCCGATGGACTGCCAAAAATTCATGAACACGACAATTCACCACCAGTGGCTTTAGGGTATTTCATAGAAGACGAATTGGTCGCTGTGCTGACCATTGAATCAGATTTAGGAGATGGCTGGGAGGACCCAGAAGTTCATAACGATGATCAAGAGACTCGAGAAAAAGCATTGAAAATGGGCGCAAACTTGGTACATTGGGCCTTAACACGAAACACTAAGCCATGAGTTTATTCCAACTTCAACCGATCGCAAAAGCCGCCTTGCAGTTACTCGGTGTAGCCTTAGGAATCTACGCCCTCTTTCTCATTCAAGGCGTCGTAGCTTACGCTCTTATCGCTCTATATATCAGCGTCTTAGGACGTCCTCTTTTTAAACTCATTCAGGATAAAAGCCCTTTGGGCAAATACATTGGACCGACGGGAAGCGCGACACTAACCATGTTAGTGATTGGAGCAATATTTTCCTTTCTGGTATCGTGGTTTGTTCCAATGGTATTGGAGGAATTCTCTTTCCTACGCACCATTCGCTACGACAAGCTGATTACTACGCTTGAGCAAGAAATGAAGCAGTTTTCGAACCTTCTTTCGAACCTAGGCATCGACAGTCAAGCAGAATTGCAAAAGATCAACCAGAGCTTGCAACACTTTGCCAGCGTTGAAGCTATTTCCGGTGCAGTTCAAGGCGTTTTAGGGTCTGTTGGCAACGTCATTATTGGTCTCTTTTCCATCGCGTTCATAAGCTTCTTCTTGATTCGCGAACAAGAATTGGCCCACACGTTCATTGATAAAATCACACCTAAAAAGTACCATAATAAAGTGGACATTATTGTCCCTCAAATCAAGCGAATCGTTACCCGATACAGCTTTGGTATCCTTCTGCAAATCACCGCAATCTTCACCCTACTTTCCATCGGTATGACATTGATCGGCGTTGAAGGAGCAATCGTTCTCGCCCTTACCGCTGCTGTTTTTAACTTGATCCCTTATGTTGGTCCCATAATTGGTGCAACGCTAGGAATCTTACTCAGTATGGGACAACTCTATGCATTGGGTGCGGCCGACCCAACCATTGACCCAGATTTGGTGCAAGGACTCTATTTATTGGTCGGACTGTTCGCTGTGGTCCAATTATTAGATAACATCGTTTTTCAACCGTTCATCTTCAGCAATAGTGTTGGTGCCCATCCGCTGGAAATCTTTATCGTCATTTCCATTGCAGGTACGCTTTTAGGGATTGTCGGTATGATCTTCGCCGTACCCGCCTACAGCATTATCCGGGTAGTGATGAACACCGTCCGCGATGAGTTGAACCAAGGCAACTAAACATGCCCCAACCCATCCAACAGGTACACCCTGAAGATTTTAACTCGCCAGAATCGTGGCAATGGATAGCTAATAATCAAGATGCATCCTTGCAGGATTTGCGCCTGAAGTACGGCCTTGAACGCCCTTATTTTAGCTGGATCAGTCAACTGGAAGCACAGCGTAAATACGGCAAGAAGTTCAAGCCATTACTTTCGAATAATTGGATCTTTCCCACCGGCCTCCCCCTGGAGCAGAGCAGTAGTTGGGCAACGGCAGTTTTCAAAGCGTCCCTGGTGCGTACACCTTTTTCCATTGATTTATGCGCCGGTATGGGGGTCGATAGCTTGGCACTCAGTCAACGTTTTGAAGTTCAAAAGCACTGGGCAAATGAACTGAATGCGGATTTAGCGCGCCTTCTAGCGCATAATCTGCCCGCGGTAAAAATCACCAATGCACCAGCAGAGGAATTGATGAATGAATTGGAACAATGGAAAAAGGAACATCAAATTTCTGCCGAAGCGCTGACCATCTATGTCGACCCGGACCGCCGCGCCACTGGCAACAAGGCCCATAGTATAACCCAAACGGTCCCTCACCTGCCCTCCCTCCAAAAACAATGGCTTGAAAGCGCACACAATGTGCTATCCAAGCACAGTCCTATGGCTTCCCTCGAAGAGCTGCAACAACTTGAAGGGTGTGCTACCATTTATGTAGTGGAATACCAAGGAGAATGCAAGGAATTGTTGTGCCTTCAACGAAAAGGATATACAGCAGCACCAGCGTTACAAGTGGTGGTTTTATCACCGGATGAAAACACAGCTTGGGTTCAATATGGGGTTGAGCAAGTCAATCTTTCATCTTTGGAAATGACCACGAATCCCGAAGCATATATAATTCAACCCGGCCCAGCGCTATCGAAAAGCGAAGGCCATGCAGGGCTCCTTGAGCCGATGGGGGCTAAAAAGCTAGTATGTGGAAATCTTTACACTGTTAACCACGAGCCCGCACCAAGCGAACTGTATGAACGTTATAAGGTTATAGAAATAGCTAAACCTTACAAAATCAAAACACCCTTCACCCATGCCGCTATTGAACGTATAGGTTTTCCCGAACACCCGGATGTAATTCGAAAAAAATTGAAGGCAAAAGAAGGGCGTGAAATGAAGGTTTATGCACTGAAATTAGGCAATCAAAAACAAATGCTTCTCGTAAACCGCTTGGATTGAGGCA
This sequence comes from uncultured Cryomorphaceae bacterium, assembly GCA_913060465.1. Lineage (GTDB taxonomy): Bacteria > Bacteroidota > Bacteroidia > Flavobacteriales > Schleiferiaceae > UBA10364. The sequence goes on from CAJXTR010000010.1 coordinate 15,564, forward strand.
TACTTTTTGAATCGTAACTTAGTAATGATGAAACGCGCGCTTTTCTTTGGAATCCTTGGGCTGCTCCTCTCCTTTTCGGCTGAGGCGCAAGAAGCCGTTTTTATTCCAAATGAAGGCCAATGGGAAAGTGACTTTCAATATAAGATGCCCTTGAAATACGGTGCTCTTTTCTTTGAGCCAGGGTCCGTTCAAATGGTGCTTAGAGATGCTCATCAAGTGGAAGACCTGCGAGGACATGCTATGCACGAAGCCGGACTGAGCTTGCCTGTCGACCCATTGAAAACACATGCCGTTCGTCTCAAATGGCTGAATGCTGATCCTGTGAAAAGTTCCGGAATTGCGCCACTTGAATATTACCACAACTATTTCATAGGGTCCGATTCTTCTCGCTGGAAAGGAGGCATCTACCCGCACAATGCGCTCCAATACACCGAGCTTTACGAGGGAACGAAAATTATCTTTTACACTGCCGATGGACGATTGAAGTACGATTGGCACCTCGATAACCCAGCTACATTAAACCAAATCAAATGGCAATACGACGGGGCCACAGCAATTTCGCTCAACAAAGAAGGAGCGTTGATTGTGGAAACCAGTGTAGGCGAATTCATGGAAAGTATCCCCGTAGCTTGGGGCTGGAAAGATGGAGAACGTGTAGACTTTGGAATTTGGTACACCTTGAAAAACGGCACAATTGGCTTCAATTGTGAATCCACAGCCAAAGACTTAGACTCCTTAGTCATTGACCCACAATTGATTTTCACCTCCTTCAGCGGGTCACTGACGGATAACTGGGGATTCTCAGCAACCTATGATGACCAAGGACGTCTCTACGGCGCCGGAGTTGCCTTCGCAACGGGTTATGTAGCATCGACAGGTGCATTTCAAACAACATATAATGATCCACCCGGGATCAATCTAGGGTTTAACCCAGACGTAACCATAACGGTATTCGAACCGCAAGGAGCAACCATGCTTTACGCCACCTACCTCGGCGGGACGGCCCCAGACCATCCTCACAGTATGGTCGTCAACAGCAGCGGCCAACTCATCGTCTTGGGAACTACAGGCAGCAGCAATTTCCCGACGCAAAATGCCATTCAAAGCAGTAATGCCGGAGGAACCTCTGTCCAGATTAACGGCTATGAGTTCAAGAAATCGGACATCTTTGTTACCCGATTCAACACCACAGGTTCAGCGCTTCTAAGTTCCACTTACCTGGGAGGAACTGGAAATGACGGTTTAAATACCGCAATGATTGAAAACTACGGGGATGCTGCACGCGGTGAGGTGGTAGTTGACCAAAGTGATAACATTTACATCACCGCATCCACGAACAGTACCAACTTCCCCTCTACGAACTGTAGCACATGCTCCAAAGCTGGTGGACAAGATGCTATTGTAATGAAACTCAATGCTGCGGGATCGGCCATCCAATGGAGCAACTACTACGGCGGCACCTCTGATGACGCTGGCTACAGTTTAAAATACCACAACGGCGCTGTCTTTATTACTGGCGGTACAGAAAGCGGCAACCTGCCACTGACTTCGGGTGGTTACAAGAGCACTTACGGCGGTTCCACCGATGGATATATTGCAAAGTTTAATTCAGCCACGGGCGCTTTGCTTCAAAGCACCTACATTGGCACCAATACCTATGACCAGAGCTTCATTTTAGATGTAGACAAACTCGGTAATGTCTACGCTTTTGGACAAACCTTAGGGAACTATCCGATATCAACAGGGGCTTGGGGAACGCCACAGTATAGAAAACAATTCATTCACAAACTGAGCAATGATTTGACCAGCAGCTCGGCTTCGACGGCGTTTGGCTCCCCATCAGGCGTGCTAAATCTGGTTCCTACAGCCTTTAACGTCGACGACTGTTTGAATATTCTCCTTTCAGGCTGGGGCGGCGTAACGAATAATGGATTCCGGAACACCACAGTAGAACAATTGCCCGTCAGCACGGACGCTTTGCAGAGTTCGACCAACGGATCGGATTTCTATTTCATGGTACTCACCAAAAACTTTGGGTCCTTTAAATACGGTAGCTACTTCGGTGGCTCAACCTCATCAGAACACGTTGACGGGGGCACCAGTAGGTTTGATGAACGAGGCAGAATCTACCAAGCCGTATGCGCCGGTTGTGGCGGAAACGACGACCTACCTACGACACCTGGGGCTTTTTCAGAGACTAATAATAGTAGTAACTGCAACCTTGGTGTGATCAAATTGGATTTTGAAACAGGCATTGAAGCAAGAGCCGAAATTGACCTGAACTACCTTATTGATACGAACTGCTACGAACTCACGCTGAAGCTTGATAACAACAGCGTCAACGCCAATGCATATTGGTGGGACTTTGACCAAGGTGATACTTCGAATATCAAGGATCCTGTGGTAACCTTCCCAAATTTAGGTACCTATAACGTAATGCTTGTGGCCATTGATACTATTTGCGATAGCTACGATACCACCTACATTGAAATCGTGCACGACACGGCTAATTTCCCGGTGACCGACTGGATTGCGGACTACGTTAGTTGTGATTTGATGCGCGAAGTAAACTTTATAGAACAACTCCAAGATGCCGACTTCTACGAATGGGATTTTGGTGATGGTCAAAACTTAACCACTACCTCACGAAACATCACCCACACCTACCCCGCCTTTGCAACCTATACGGCGACGGTTACCGCAAAGGACAGTTTCTGTGATGTGAGCGCCGTACAAAATTTCCTCATTGAGTTCGATGACGATGCCAACCTGCCGACCGTTAGCATAACAACGGACAGCTGCCGTTACGGCGGTGTAGATGTCTTCTACCAAAATGTGGACAGCACCATGCTCTTTGAATGGAACTTTGCAGGTAATAAAGATTCTGGCATGGTACCTTCATTCCGCTACCCAGAAAGCGGTTTAGAAGAAGTCTACCTGACCATCACGGACACCTTATGCAACCGAAGCTATGTCTTCGATTTTCTTGCTGATATCATCCGAATCGATGGCCGCGTATGGATTCCAAGTGCCTTCACCCCTAACGGTGATAAAGACAATGAGCTCTTCGAAATCTACGGGAACAGTTGCTTAGAAGATCCTGTCTTCAGCATTTTCGATAGCTGGGGTAATGAAGTCTTCCGAAGCGAAGATCCTTTTCATGAATTCTGGGACGGCACATTCAATGGCAAACCACTGCCGCAGGACGTTTATACCTATAGATTTACTGGAGGCGATGAGGTTCGAATGGGAACCGTCACCATCATCTACTAAGCGGGAGCGTAAAGCTCCTCGAGAACACCCAAAAATTTATCGACGCAGGCTTCTGTATTGAATTTACTGAAGGAAACACGAACGGGCTGGTAATCTGCCGTCCAAGAGCCTAAAGCTCGAATTACATGGCTGCCTTGGTTCGAACCTGAAGTACACGCACTACCGCCACTGACGTTAATGCCTTTCATATCAAATGAGAAGGTCAACATGTCGTTTTCCGTTTTTGGGAAAGCGATACTCAAAACGGTGTACAAGCTTTTATCAAGCTCTGCACTACGGCCAAAAAACTTGGCATCAGGCACTAATCGCCTTACGCCATCAATGACTTTTTGCTTCAGTGCCTCAACCTTTTGCTGGTCATCAGCCATCTCGTTTGTTGCAATCTCAAAAGCCTTGCCCAATGCGACTATACCGATAGTATTCTCAGTGCCTGCACGCATGTTACGCTCTTGGGCACCACCTTGAATAAGCGGTTTGATTTTAAGTCCACTTCGAACATAGGCAAACCCTATTCCTTTGGGGCCATGAATCTTATGAGCAGAGCAGGTTAAGAAATCATAGGCAACTTCCTTCACGCTAATAGGCAAATGGCCCATGGCCTGCACGGTATCCGAATGGAATAACGCACCATATTTCTTGCAAAGAGCGCTGATTTCAGCAACAGGGTTTAGGTTACCTATTTCATTATTAGCGAACATCAGGCTGACCAGGGTTTTAGGTCCATTTTGAAGCAATGCTTCGAGTTCAGCCAAGTCTATATCGCCATGTTCGTTTACACTTAAATAGGCAGCCTCTACTTCGCCACGTTGCTCCATGAATTCAATAGGGTGACCTACAGCATGATGCTCTATGGTAGTACTGATAATGCGCTTTACTCCTAGATCTCGAACACTACAGAATAGCGCCATATTATCAGCCTCAGTACCTCCTGAAGTAAAGAAAATTTCACCCGGCTCTGCTTCCAGTTTTTGAGCGATGCGCTTACGAACGACCTCGACCTCAACCTTTGCGCCACGTCCACTTACGTGGGTGCTCGACGGGTTTCCAAAATTCTCCATCATACGCACCATTTCATCCTTCACCCGTGGTTCTAAGGGTGTGGTGGCTGCGTTATCCAAGAAAACTACTTCCATGCTGTTGTAATTAGGTTGCTCAAAGATAGTACTTAGGCCAATTCTTTGATAATGTCCATAAACTCCTCGCCCAAGGTGGTTGCTTCATCCGTGCTAGGTGCCTCGGTATAAATGCGAACGATGGGCTCTGTATTGGATTTACGAAGGTGTACCCAACGGTCTGACCAGGTGATCTTCACTCCGTCAATGGTACTTACCTCTTCGTTTTTGTAGCGTCCTGCTATAGCGGCTAAGATGCCATCTACATCGAGTTCAGGAGTCAATTCAATTTTCTGTTTCGCCATGTAATACTGTGGGTAGCCCGCACGCAATTCACTCATGGTTTTACCAGATTTTGCCAGATGTGTTAAGGCCAAAGCAATGCCCACAAGCGCGTCGCGACCGTAGTGTAGCTCAGGAAGGATGATCCCTCCGTTGCCCTCGCCCCCGAGAACCGCATTCTGGGCTTTCATTTCATTTACCACGTTCACCTCGCCAACAGCCGAACTAGTGTAGCTGCTTCCTTTGGATTCTGCGAGATCGCGCAATGCTTTAGATGAGCTCATGTTGCTCACGACATGTCCGGATTGAAGCGACAGTAGGTAATCGGCCACTAAAACGAGCGTGTATTCCTCACCAAACATGGAGCCTTTCTCATCGACAAAGGCTAATCGGTCCACATCTGGATCAACGACGATACCAAGGTCAAAATTTCCATTCTTAACCACATCTAAAATCTCAGATAAGTGCTTCTCAAGCGGCTCTGGATTATGTGGGAATCGACCGTGAGGCTCTGGATACAGATTCGTGTAGGTCACCCCCATTTTATCCAAAAGCATAGGAATGGCGATACTTCCAGAGCTATGAACTGCATCAATAGCCACATTAAACCCAGCGGCTTTAACTGCGGCAACATCCACAGATTCCAAGGCCAATACCTCGTCGATATGCCATTGCATTCCATCTTCACAGGTAGATACCGTACCCAATTCATGAACCTCAGCAAAATCAAGATCAGAACCTTCGGCAAGCTCTAAAATGGCTGCACCATCTTGGCCTGAAACGAACTCTCCTTTTTCATTGAGTAGTTTTAGCGCATTCCATTGCTCGGGATTGTGCGAAGCAGTAAGAATAATTCCTCCTGCGGCATTAAATCGTGGCACCAACATTTCTACGGTTGGTGTGGTACTCAAGCCGGCGTTGATGACATTAATTCCCAATCCTTGAAGTGTGCTAATAACCAGCTGTTCGAGCATAGGCCCTGACGGACGTGCATCACGACCGATAACCACGGTACAATTTTCATGTCGCTGCTTTAGCCAAGCGCCGTAGCCCGCTGCGAACTTTACCGCATCTATTGGGGTTAGGTTATCTCCTTGGCTACCTCCAATGGTTCCACGGATTCCAGAAATGGATTTTATAAGTGTCATAGGGTTATCATTGATTGAGCGCTAAGATAACCGCATCTTTTACCGGCTGCAACGCTATGGCATTGGATTTGCTCACTTGTTAATAACAGTGTGAAAACTTCACCCTAAGCAACCCACTACAGCCTTCCATTCGGCACACAATGTCGCTATCTTTCTACTATGCGATTTGAGGATCAAGAAACCTTAACATTAGTCAACGCTTTCGAAGAGGCACTAAGCCAGGGCAAGGAACCCTACTTCGATGTAGAAGACCTAGAACTCATTCTAGACTACTACCTCGACACGGGCTCTTTTGAGCAGACTAAAACCGCATTAGAAGTTGCCCAAAACATTCATCCACTGGCCTTTACCTTTAAAATCAAGGAGGTCCAATTGGACATTGCGATGAAAGATTTCACGCGGGCAGAAGCAAAATTGAACCACTTAGAAGGACTGAACATGCGTTCCACGGAACTCCTCATTGCTCGAGCGACTATATTAATGCACCGCGGTGCGACCAAAAAGGGACTTCAACTCTTGGACGAAGCGCTGGAAAACGCTGAGGACCCTATTGAGGTCCTTCAGATGATTGCAGATACTTATCTAAGTCAAGGAGATTATCCGCGTGCCATTAACACCCTTGTTCAGTGGTGTCGCATGGAGGATGAGGAATTGGACGAGGGAGCGCTCTACCAGTTGGCCATGTGCCTTGACTTCACGAACGAGTATGATCGTGCCATTGCATTATTCCAAAGCTTTACCGAGCGTGAACCCTATAATGCCCTACTGTGGTACCAGCTCGGTGCGTTCTACCTACGCCTGAACAATGAAGCTAAGGCAATGGAGATGTTCCAATGGGCCGTTACAGCTGACGATTCTTTCCACGCCGGTCACTTTGAGATGGGAAGAATCTATGAGCGTAATGAGGAATACATTAATGCTTTAACCTCCTATAAACAAAGCGTGAATGAGGAATTGCCAAGCGGCTACGTCCATTTCAGAATTGGGATGTTAGAAGCAGAGTTGGGCAGTTTGAATGAAGCCCTTCGCCAATTCGACCAAGCCATCGCATTGGAGCCTGATATGGACGATGTTCATTTAGAGCGCGCTAGTGTATACGTGGAACTTGAGCAATATGCAGAGGCTATAAAAGACTACAAGAAGGTTTGGTTGGAAGAAGCCTATGGATCTGAAGATGTATTGGATTTTGTGGAATGCCTCATTGAATTGGACCATCTTGATGAAGCCATTACTATTCTGTACGATGCTGTAGATAGATTCCCGGATGTCCTTCAATTCAGATTAGTACTTGCAGGCTACCTTTTCGCAACAGATGATATTGTGAGCGCTAAGGCAGTGTTGGATGACTTGCACTTAAACCGCGATGAACTGCGTACGCTTTTCGCGGAATACTTCCCAGATTTACTCGAAATACCCATCGTAGCGGCTATTTTAGCAGAACTGAAATAACTCAACAATGCAGAAATACCTCAGCTTGTTTCTCAAGGGTATGGCCATGGGAGCGGCAGATGTTGTACCGGGCGTCAGCGGCGGCACCATTGCCTTCATTACTAATATCTACGAAACCCTTATCGGGAATCTAAGTAGGTTTGACGGACATGCAGTTAAGCTATTGTTCAAGGGTGAATTTAAAGCCCTTTGGGAGCACATTGGCGGAACTTTTTTGGCCGTGCTTTTCGCGGGGATCTTTACAAGCGTACTTTCACTCGCTTCGGTATTAGACTACGCCCTAGAACACCACCCCACTGCCATTTGGAGCTTTTTCTTTGGACTCGTCTTCGCTAGTATTTTCAGTGTAGGGAAAAATGTCAAGGGCTGGAAAGGCAAGGATATTGTCGCATTCATCATTGGTAGCGCGATCGCTTTTTGGGTAACAACCCTGCCTGCGGTAGGCGGTACAGAACACCCATTATATTTAATTCTGTGCGGTGCATTGGCCATTTGCGCAATGATTCTACCAGGAATTAGCGGAAGTTTCATTTTGTTGCTTTTAGGTGCATATGCAACTGTGCTTGGTGCAGTGAGCGATCGTAATCTTTTGATCATTGCCTATGTCGGCGTGGGTGCAGTGGCCGGGCTGATCACTTTTACGAAACTCCTTAAATGGATCTTTGAAAATTATTACAATGTGGCAATTGCCTTATTGACTGGATTTTTATTGGGTTCGCTCAATAAATTGTGGCCTTGGAAATGGGTCGTAGAATACTACGTCAAACATGAAGGCACGGAAAAGGAAGAATACGTTCCGCTGGTGACGGAGAATATGGTTCCAGGGTCCGATTGGCCTCTCGCACTTGCACTCGCACTCGCCGGCGCGGTGGTTGTCTTTGCCTTGGAATGGGCAGGTAAGAAAAAGAAAGACCACGCGGCATGATCAAACTGGGCCTTGTAGGAACCCCCATCAAACACAGCTTGAGCCCAGCCCTTCACCAAGGATTTATGGCGGAGGAAGGTGTGAACGGTTCCTACACGCTCATAGAACGTACTAAACTTGATCGAGCAGGCTTTCGGGCTTTGTTTACTCAAGAAAACTATCACGGGGTAAACATCACCATCCCATATAAAACCGAGGCTTTGGATTGGGTCGACGATGTCGATCTAGACGCGCAAGCTATCGGAGCCATTAACACCGTTGTACTCGAAAACGGTCGCCTTATAGGCTACAATACCGACGTGGTTGGAATTAAAAAGAGTTTGGCGCTATTGGGTGCACCAAAACCCGCTTTGGTCTTTGGCACGGGTGGCGCGTCGAAAGCAGCCGCACACGTATTGCGCCAGATGGGGGTTGATTTTAAAATAATTGGACGAAATACCACACCGAACTACGCAGAACTGCAACCGGAAGAGGCAATGCACTTCAAATGGTGGATCAATTGTACACCCGTCGGCGGCCCCAAATACCTCGGCCATTATTTACCCCTGCCGATGGCCGTTTTAACCAAGGAATTCGCCATATTTGATATGAATTATGAACCCAAGACTACTCCTTTGATGTTAAAGGGTGAAGAATTGGGCGCCACCACCCTTGGTGGGACAATAATGTTAACCGAGCAAGCGAAAAAAGCATGGCAATTATTCCATGCCGCTTACTACAAAACTTTGTAGATGATGAGTCAGGAAGAAAAAACACCGCAAGAAGAAGCACAGCAACCCGTAGAAAGCAACGTGCAGGAAGTTCCTCAAGAGGAGTCAAACGTTCCAGCGAGTGAAGAGATCTCCGATGAACAAGAGGAGGAAGTGAAAGCCGTCGAAGCGGAAGAAGATCATGAAACTCCGAAAGAGCGGAAGCTCGTTATTCCAGATTTTGACGCCCTCAATATTGAGCAGTGTCTTGAAATCATGTCGACTCACATCAAAGAGCACAGTCCAGAGCGTATTAAGGGGGTTGTTGAAAGTGGGCGATCACGTATTCTTCAAGAGCTAAATGCAGCTCGAGATGCGGCCAAAGCCACCTTTATTGAAGAAGGTGGTAATACGATAGACTTCCAATACGACCAGCCGGAGCGCAAGCAATTGGGCACCATTTATGGCGAATACCGCGATAAGCTTCGCAAGCATTACAGCCAACTCGAAGAAGAGCTCAGCGCTAACCTTGCGACTAAACTTGATATCATCGAGCAAATCAAAGGGCTGCCTATGCTCGAGGGTAGTGCAAAACAGAAATACGACACATTCAAGAACCTTCGTGAACGATGGAATGCAACAGGCCTAGTGCCAAAGTCTGATGCTCGTAACGTTTGGGCTAACTACAATCACCACGTCGATAACTTCTTCGACTACCTCCGCATGGCTTACGATCTCATCGAAATCGACTATCAGAACAACCTTCAAGAAAAGATTGCCCTTTGTGAATCGCTTGAAGGCATGCTCGGCAATGGTGCTAATGCTCAAATTTTCAAAGCCCTACAGCAAGCGCACGGCAAGTGGAAGCGCATTGGTCCAGTTCCACGTGAGAAAAAAGATGAATTGTGGGATAGGTTTAAAGCCATCACCGCTAAAATTCATGAACTGCGTGATTCTTTTAACGAGGAAATCAAAGCGGCTAACGAAGAAAAAATTGCCGCCAAGCAAGCCGTAGTAGAAAAGATCATTGCGCTAACGGCTGAACTTCCTACAAAACACAGCGGATGGCAAAAGGCAAGCAAATCATTAGAATCGCTGCGTGCTGAGTTTAAAAAGATTGGCTTTGTTAAAAGCGAGGAGAACGCTGCAGTTTGGGAGGCTTATAAAGAGGCACAGCGCAACTTTAACCGTTTGAAAAACGCCTTCTATAAAGAAGAGAAAAAAGCCCAGCGCATCAACCTTGAGAAGAAGCAAGCCCTCGTTGAACTTGCCGAAAGTTTGAAGGACAGTGAAGACTTTGGAGAAACCGCGAAAGTTTTGAAAAAAGCACAAGCGGACTGGAAGAAATCTGGCTATGTACCTAAGAAGGAAGGCGATCAACTTTGGGAAGCGTTCCGAGCAGCCTGTAACCACTTCTTTGACCGCATGCATGGACAAAGAAAGGCGCAAGAAAAACAAAGCACTGCCGTTCAAAAAGCTAAAGAGGATTTCATTGCAAAAGTGAAGAAAGCCAAAATTTCAAGCTTGGAAGATGCCATCGCCTTAGGTGAGCAATGGGGCGCCTTGGGTGCCGGCGGAAAGAAAGGTATGGATCAAAGCTTTGATGAAGCGCTCAATGAAAAGCTTGAACCGCTTGGTTTAGGCGCTGAGGCTGTAGAAGCAGCATTGTTTGAAACCAAGGTGAAGGCTATGGTGGAAGCTGATGACCAAGACGGTCTTTACCGCCAACGCAACTGGATCCGTGAGCAAGCTGATGCAGCTAAAAAGGAACTCCACCAGCTTGAAAACAACATTGCATTCTTCTCTGCATCTAAGGGAAATCCACTACTCGATGCTGCGTTGGAGAAAATCGAAGCCCAGAAACAAAAGGTGGCGCACTACACTGCCCTGCGAAAACTATTCAATTCGCTTTTGAAATAATAGGGGTATGAAATTCAATCTAGTCGCTCCATTCGAACCAATGGGCGATCAGCCCACTGCCATAAAAGATTTGGTAGAGGGGCTAGATAATGGTGAACGTGACCAAGTATTGCTTGGGGTAACCGGTTCAGGCAAGACCTTTACCGTGGCGAATGTGATCAAGGAAACACAGCGCCCTACCCTAATCTTGTGTCACAACAAGACCCTTGCAGCGCAGCTTTACGGTGAGATGAAAGAGTTCTTCCCTGAGAATGCGGTGGAATATTTCGTTAGCTATTACGACTACTACCAGCCTGAAGCATACGTTCCATCATCTGGATTGTACATTGAAAAAGACTTGAGCATCAACGATGAGATCGAAAAGCTCAGATTAAGCACAACCTCTTCCCTATTAAGCGGCCGACGAGATGTTGTCGTGGTCGCGTCCGTGAGTTGCCTCTACGGGATGGGGAATCCTGAAGCTTTCAACAGTTCAGTGGTAAATGTTAAGGTGGGCCAAGTAATTTCTCGCCAAGCCCTGCTCCATGCCTTTGTAAACGCACTCTACGCCCGAACTGCAGCTGAATTTAAACGCGGAAGCTTTCGTGTGAAAGGTGATACAGTGGACATCTTTCCCGCTTATGCCGAAACCTATTACCGCATCAACTTTGGCTGGGAAGATGATATCGAAAGTATCGAGCACATAGACCCCATCAGCAATCAGCGGATTGAGATGATGGATGAAATGCGGCTATTTCCTGCGAACCTCTTTGTCACAGAAAAAGATCAACTACAGAATGCCATTCATCAAATCCAGGATGATTTAATGAGCCAAGTAGATCATTTCAAAAATGTGAGTCGTCCACTGGAAGCAAAACGATTGGAAGAGCGGACAAATTTTGACCTTGAAATGATTCGGGAATTGGGCTACTGTTCGGGAATCGAAAACTACAGCCGATACTTAGACGGACGTGCACCAGGCGTACGCCCCTTCTGTTTGCTAGATTATTTCCCTGACGATTTTCTGTTAGTCGTTGATGAAAGCCACGTAACCATACCGCAAGTGCGCGCCATGTACGGTGGCGACCGATCACGTAAAGAAAACTTGGTAGAATACGGCTTCCGTCTACCCGCAGCCTTAGACAATCGTCCCCTCAAGTTTGAGGAGTTTGAACAGATTCGTGGACAGGCACTATTTGTAAGTGCTACACCCGCAGAGTTTGAACTTGAACTAGCAGGCGGCGTCTTTGCCGAACAGGTTATACGTCCAACCGGACTGCTAGATCCTGTGGTTGAGGTGCGGCCGTGTGAAAACCAAGTCGACGACCTCATGGATGAAATACGCATACGCGTTGAACGTGACGAACGTGTCTTGGTCACCACCTTAACCAAGCGTATGGCTGAGGAGTTAACTAAATACTTCACACGTTACGATATCCGATGCCGCTACATTCACAGTGATGTAGATACGCTCGAGCGCGTAGAAATCATGCGTGACCTACGCCTAGGAACCTTCGATGTCTTGATAGGCGTGAACCTTCTTCGTGAAGGACTGGATTTCCCCGAAGTAAGCCTCGTGGCAATCATGGATGCCGATAAAGAAGGATTCTTGCGTAGTACCCGCTCTCTCGTTCAAACCATTGGACGTGCGGCACGTAATGTGAACGGCATGGCCATCCTTTATGCGGATAAGATTACGGACAGCATGCAGCGTACCATTGATGAAACCTCCCGACGTCGTAAAAAACAGGATGCCTTCAACAAGGCAAACGGCATAGTGCCCACTGCCCTGCGCAGTAGTCGAGATGAAATTCTGGCTAAATCCAGCGCAGTTAACAAAGGTGCGCAATACAAAGAAGGCATGGCGTCGGTAAAAGCTGCGGAGCAAGCTGTCAATTACACTACGCAAGAAGATCTTGAAAAGCGCATCAGAGAAACCCGCAAGGGCATGGAAACAGCGGCAAAATCAATGGACTTTATCGAAGCTGCTCGACTACGTGACCTATTATTAGAACTCGAAAGTAAACGAGAAAAGCGCTAGTTACAGGTAATGCGCCACGCCCACCGCAAAGGTCCATACCTGGTGCCCGTCTATACGCTGGTCTAAATACAAGGTTGGCGTCCACTCCCATCGATCATTCATCGGTACCTCGCCTTCAACCCCAACGCGCATGAGGGTTTTCATTTCACCATTTTCCACAGTAATACCGGGACCTACACCCAGCAAGACGTTATGTGATAATCGGTAGAACAAGTCAAGCGTAGAGACCATTGGAGTAATTAACTCAATAGTTTCACCATCAGCATTCTCGATCAAGTAGTTTTCCAATTCAACATCACTATGCCACCCCAATGACCAATGATCATTGATGTGGTAATCTACATCCATACCCCAAGTAGGCACAAAGAACACACCTTCACCCCCTACTTCGGGGACCATACCATGGCCTATAAGTAAGGCCAAGCGCAATGGATGACGGTGATGGTGAGGGTCTGGTTCCACATTATGCTCGTGGTGCTGAGCCTGTGCGTTCAATCCTAGAACCACGGCAAACAAAATCGAAAAGAAGATTTTCATGACGATGTAATAATGACAAAATTGCTACTTTTCATCACAGGTAATCATAACATATATCACACTCATGATTTACGTTTCCATAGGTCTTGGATTGTTGTTTTTTAGCTTGGGATTTATCATCACCCCTAATAATGCTAAATACATACTCAGTGGCTATAACACAATGAGCCGCGAAGACCAAGAGGCGTTCCCCATTGTCGAATATTTGAAGGCATTCAAAACCTTTCATATTTGGTTTGGGATATTATATACCGCCCTGTCGGTTGTTTTTAATCTATTCGACTCCGATTGGGTAGGATATCATCTGGGGATCACGCCCATTGTTGCCTACGGTTGGTTTTTATGGACATCGAGAAAATTCAACGAAGGACTCAGTACGGACACAAAAAACAATACCACCCTTGGGTTGATTGTACTGAGCCTCACTTTGGCATTTGTTGTTGGGTTATTTATTTGGTCAGATCGGGAAAGCTCGTGGTCCTACAAAAACGGTGAACTCTCCGTGGAAGGCCCGTACAGTATAACGCTGAAGATTAGCAAATTAGACTCTGTGGTGTTACTAGATGAATTGCCTGAAATCACGCATCGATCACACGGTATTTCAACAGGAAAAGTAGCAAAAGGAAAGTATAAAGGACCGGGAAATGCGCGCTACCATTTACTTATCGATAAGCCTGCTGGTGAGATCTTGACCCTATACCCAAACAAGGGAATACCTGTACTCATCAGTTTAGAAGGCTTGGATGAGCGCGAATTGTACGATCAGATTCTCACAGATCTTTATTCAAAAGAATAATCGAACGCTTCTACGTCCTTTGGATAAAGTGCACGAACTTTTTCGACCAATTCCGGAGTATAGTAGTCCCGGAAGTTCTTACTCTTGATGGTGTCCCCTTTTTTAAACAACAGTGCTGGCAAGGTTTGGGGACGGTGTAAGAATCTATTGCCAAATCTTTTTAATCCAGCTACTCCACCTTTCTCCACACTTTTGTTGCGATGTGGGAGCCCGGTAAAAGGAATGTCCAACTGACCACATACGTATTCGAAGTCCTTTTGGATTGTTTCGAATCGGCCAATGAAGTCCGCCTCATTCTTTCCATCGCGGTAAAAGAAATCGTACTGCGGTCCATAAAACCAGCCTTCTGTTTTGATAAGCTTCGGTAAGGCTTTATTCACGAATTTCTCGAAACTCATCAAATGATGGTGCCCATGAAACTTGTAGAAGGATACCGTCCGAGACCATGGATTGCGCACGAACCCAAACTTGAAATAATCTTTATAGAGCTCATCGCTCACATATAGGTTATCAAGGTATTCTTGAAGTTGTAAATGCGCCAGACGTGGAGGACCTATGTTCGGTGCATCATTAGGTGTTAAAAGCAAGGGAAGTCGCTCACTCCATTTCAGCCCTTCCAGCGCTAGAAAATACGCCTCGACGCTTTGCCCTGCGGCTTTGGGAATATGAACGAAAATTGTTTTGTACTTGTGGAAAACCATCTATCCCCAAAAGTACGGCTCAAGACGGGCGGGTGCAAACGAAGTTTAGACCTTCTTTGACCAAGTAGCGATTTCCTTCCCTTTATTCCGCAGCTTTCCAGGTACAACTTCATCGGCACGTGATGCAGCATCCTTTGGAAAGATAAATAAGGTCCCAAGAATGATCTCCTCGTTCGGAACCTTGAAATGCGAACGCATAGGATCAAAACGAAGCGCTCCGCCTGAAGACCAATAATTTGGATACCCCAACCCCGTCGCGCCGACTAACATATTCTGAATGGCTGCTCCAGTAGCCGCTATATGCTCCATATTTCTCAAGTTGCCTGTGAAGGGAATTGGCTCTCGGCCTACGATCGGCTCTCCGAAAGTATCCGGCAGCCAAGTCACAATGAACAACACCTCAGCAGCATTGAGCATCTCGGAAATTTTGCCCGCCTGTACCTCTTGTGCCGCTGCGTAATCAACCGCCGCACGACAACGTGCCGCATCCGCCACATAGCAACGGAACGGCAATCCTGAGGTCAAATCATTACGATATTTTGCCGCGCTCTCGTAGTGGTATGGAGCCGCAGCTGCAAGTGTGAGCAGTTCTTGGACCAATTCCTCTCTTTGCCCGTCCGTCAATGAGGGTGTCCAAGGGGTTTTAGCCAATACCTTTTGGGTTCTTCTATGCTTTATCGCGTCCATTAAGGGAATTTCGGAAATTTAGAAAAGTCTCTAGGTCGTTTTTCCAAGAAGGCATTGCGACCTTCAACGGCTTCATCCGTACCATAAGCCAAGCGCGTGGCCTCTCCAGCGTAAACCTGCTGACCAACCAACCCGTCGTCGATCAGGTTAAACCCAAACTTCAACATCTTAATGGCTGTGGGGCTTTTAGTCATAATCTCTTGCGCCCAGTCGTAAGCTGTCTGTTCCAGTTCTTCATGCGGTACTACCTTGTTTACCATGCCCATTTCGTAGGCTTCTTGCGCTGAGTACTCAGCCCCAAGGAAGAAAATTTCTCGTGCTCTTTTCTGACCCACTTGGCGTGCTAGGTAAGCTGAACCAAATCCGCCGTCGAAGCTCGCGACATCCGCATCGGTTTGTTTGAAGATGGCGTGTTCTTTTGAGGCTATGGTCATATCACACACTACATGAAGACTGTGGCCACCACCAACTGCCCAACCCGGTACTACGGCTATGACTACCTTATTCATGAATCGGATCTGACGTTGAACATCAAGGATGTTGAACCTATTGATGCCGTTCTCACCTTTGTATCCAGTGGTTGAACGAACGCGTTGGTCACCGCCGGAGCAGAATGCCCAGCCGCCGTCTTTCGGTGAAGGTCCCTCACCAGTGATAAGTACAACACCGATCTCTTGGCTCTCGTGGCACAAGATGAGTGCTTCCCAAAGCTCGTCTACGGTCTTTGGAGTAAATGCGTTGCGCACCTCAGGACGGTTGAACGCAATTCGTGCGACGCCGTTAAGCTGCTTAAATGTGATTTCCTCGTATTCCTTGACGGTTTGCCATTCTAGTTGGGCCATGGTCCAATTCTTTTAGGTATGTATGAACATTAACAAAGGTAACTGCTGCAGGTTTATTCTGTGAGCGGTGCCGCCTTGATTTCAATCTCACCTCCAAACGCTTTGAGCACTTTAAAGATTGTATCAAATTGAGGCTTAGTATTAGGTTGCAAAGCCTTGTATAAACTGGTTCGGCTCATTCCGGTTTTTTCGGCTATGACGGTCATCCCCATGGCTTTTGCAACATGTCCCATAGCGACAATCAGCTCCTCTGGATTTCCGTTTTGAAGTACTTCATTAAGGAAGGCAGTGATTACTTCTGGTTGATCGAGA
>CAJXTR010000011.1 GCA_913060465.1 uncultured Cryomorphaceae bacterium
GTCATTGCACCTGGCAACATCATTTCTCTCAAAGAAGCTTGCGTAGAGATCTCAACACATTTGTCGTACTCTGGCTCAGCCTTGTATTCCATGATACCTGGGATCTCAGCGAATTGGCGACGAACCTCTTTTACCATTTCCATTGCAGCTTTACCTACAGAATTCATTGCCAATGCAGAGAATACTACAGGAACCATACCCCCTACGAATAGCATCGCAAGAACTGGCGCCTTGAAAATGTTGATACCATCAATACCTGTGAAGGTTACGAACGCTGCGAACAAAGCCAATGCAGTAAGTGCTGCAGAAGCAATAGCGAAACCTTTACCAATTGCAGCAGTAGTATTACCTACTGAATCCAAAATATCTGTACGCTCACGTACTTCGTCTGGAAGTTCGCTCATCTCTGCGATACCACCTGCGTTATCCGCAATAGGACCAAAAGCATCGATAGCCAACTGCATAGCGGTTGTAGCCATCATCGCAGAAGCTGCGATTGCTACACCGTAGAAACCTGCGAACGCATAAGCCGACCAAATAGCGCCAGCGAACAAAAGGATTGGAGCGAACGTAGAAATCATACCTGTACCCAAACCAGCAATGATGTTGGTTGCAGCACCCGTAGAAGATTTTTGAACGATACCTAGAACTGGTTTTTTACCCAAACCAGTGTAGAATTCTGTGAAGTAAGAGATCAATGCACCTACAACTAGACCTACAACTACAGCGCCGAATACATCACCACTAGTTACAGTCTTCAACCCTTCACCGAAGAAGTTCATTGAAATAGTTTCAGGCAATAACCACTTGATCATGAAGTAAGAACCTACAGCCGTCAATGCGATAGATGTCCAGTTACCCATGTTCAATGCGCGTTGTACTTCTTCTTCTTTTGCGTTGTTATCCTTGATGCGAATCAAGAAAGTCCCTAGGATAGAGAACACGATACCAACACCTGCAATCAACATAGGCAACCAGATAGGTCCCCAGTTTGTAATTGCTGCATCGTCGCGCATTACATAGTTACCCAATACCATAGAAGCCAAAACAGTAGCAACGTATGAACCGAACAAATCGGCACCCATACCTGCAACATCACCTACGTTATCACCTACGTTATCTGCAATAGTTGCAGGGTTACGTGGATCATCCTCAGGGATACCCGCTTCTACTTTACCAACGAGGTCAGCACCTACGTCAGCAGCTTTAGTGTAAATACCACCACCTACACGAGCAAAAAGAGCAATACTCTCTGCACCTAATGAGAAACCTGCAAGGGCTTCCAACACGATGGTCATTTCATTATATAAAGTGTCTTCACCTGTGATGAACCAACCGGTCAACAAAGCGAATAGTGCGCTCAAACCGAAAACGGCCAAACCAGCAACACCTAATCCCATTACAGTACCACCACTGAAAGAGACTTTCAATGCCTCTGGTAGAGATGTACGAGCAGCTTGGGTGGTACGAACGTTAGCGTCAGTGGCGATGCGCATACCAATGTTCCCTGCAACAGCCGAGAATACAGCACCAATAACAAATGCTACGATGATGAACCAGTGCGTGGTTTCAACAACGCTTGAGATCACGCCTAGCAAAATACCAGCGATCACTACAAAAACAGCAAGGATGCGGTATTCCGCATTCAAAAACGCCATTGCCCCTTCCTTAACGTAAGAAGCCAACTTTGACATTTTCTCAGTACCTGTGTCTTGCTTTACTACCCAAGAGCGTAGAACGAGCATGTACAACAGGCCAACGATTCCGAGTGCAGGAATCACAAAAAGCAAATTTTCCATTGTATAGATGGTTTGATTTTAAATAATCAGCCCTTCCCGCTTTTACGGAAAGGGCTGCAAATATAAGCGTTAGAGTCTTTATCTCAACCTAGGTTGAAAAAGCTCTAGGTTATTTAACATACATGACCGACTTCACCGCGTCAATCACCTGTCCCACCTGTGGCAAGAACGCCTCCAGAAGTGTTGGAGAATATGGGGCTGGCGTATCCGTCGTCGTGATGCGTTTTACTGGTGCGTCCAAGTAGTCAAAGGCTTCTGATTGTACTTTGTATGCAATCTCAGTAGCGATAGAACCCAATGGCCAAGCTTCCTCAAGACAAACCAAACGGTTGGTTTTCTTAACGCTCTCGATTACTGTAGCGTAATCAATTGGACGAACCGTACGCAAATCAATAATCTCACAAGAAATACCTTCTTTAGCCAAGACGTCTGCAGCTTCGTAAGCTACTTTGATGATTTTACCGAATGACACAATGGTAACATCTGTTCCCTTGCGCTTGATATCAGCAACGCCTAGTGGCAATAGGTATTCGCCCTCTGGCACCTCACCTTTATCACCGTACATCTGCTCGCTCTCCATGAAAATTACCGGATCATTGTCGCGAATAGCACTTTTCAAAAGTCCTTTACAATCGTATGGGTTTGAAGGAACAACTACTTTCAAACCTGGACAGTTGGCGTACCAGCTCTCAAATGCTTGAGAGTGTGTCGCGGCCAATTGACCTGCCGATGCAGTAGGACCGCGGAATACGATAGGTACGTTAATCTGACCACCAGACATCTGCTTCATTTTTGCAGCGTTGTTGATGATCTGGTCAATAGCTACCATCGAGAAGTTGAACGTCATGAATTCAACAATCGGACGCAAACCATTCATTGCGGCACCCACAGAAATCCCTGCAAAACCTAGCTCAGCAATAGGGGTATCAAGAACACGCTTTGGACCAAATTCATCCAACATGCCTTTCGACGCCTTGTATGCACCGTTGTATTCTGCAACTTCTTCACCCATTAAGTAGATGCTTTCGTCGCGACGCATTTCCTCGCTCATGGCCTCACATACGGCCTCTCTAAACTGGATAGTTTTCATAGTATATAGATGTGTCGAGCGGCAAATATAGTATGCATTGTGGAGGTAGCCCACGGGAATTTCTATGCACGGGGCAGAAAAGTGCAGAAAAGGACAATTTTTCCTTTGGATTTATTATGCGTGCATAGTAATTTTAAGGCCAGAAAAACACAGAATACGTGAATATACTTGTTTGTATCAGCCATGTACCGGATACCACAGCGAAGATCAACTTCACTGCGGACGGCTCGGCATTAGATCCAGCAGGCGTTCAATTTGTGATTAATCCATACGATGAGTTTGGACTGACCAAAGCCCTGCACATTAAAGAAGCCCAAGGCGCGACCATCACCGTGCTTAACGTGGGCGGACCAGAAACTGAACCTACATTACGCAAAGCATTGGCTATTGGTGCAGACCAAGCCGTGCGCATTAACGCCACCCCTACGGACGCTATCACAGTCGCTAAGTCCATCAAGAACCACATACAGGCAAATGCGTATGACTTAATTATCTGCGGACAAGAAAGCATTGATTACAATGGCCAGCAAGTCCCTGCAATGCTCGCTGCATTGTTAGATGTACCAATGGTAAATGCTTGCGTAGGTTTAACCATAGATGGCTCCACTGCTACTGCAAAAGCAGAGATTGACGGAGGCCACGCCACCTACACGGCCAACTTACCAATGGTCATCGGCGGCAAGAAAGGTTTAGTTGAAGAAAAAGACCTCCGTATCCCGAACATGCGCGGTATTATGACCGCCCGTACGAAGCCATTGAGCGTTGAAGAAGGTCTATCAGGGAGCAATACCGCTGCTAAAGCCTTCCGTAAACCTGCGGCAAAATCTGCTGTGAAGATGGTCGCTCCCGACCAAGTCAATGAGCTCGTTCGCCTGTTGCACGAGGAAAGTAAATCCATTTAACCCACTGATAAGATGATCTTAGTATTTGTAGAAAGCTGGAACAATCAGTTCAAAAAAGCTTCATTTGAAGCAGTGAGTTATGCACGTAAATGGGCCGATATGGCCGGGTGTTCAGTTAAGGCAGTAGTAAGCAGCGGAGCATCAAATCCAGAAAGCTTAGCTCAGTATGGAGCGGATAGCATTGCTACGCTAGACCTCGCCGCGACAGGCCCTGGGATGGCTGGCCAGCTGTCCACCATGATGGACGGCGTTCAAGGTGTAGTAGTTGCAGGTACGGCCGTGGGTAAAACCCTTGCCCCTACCCTTGCCGCCCTTATCGATGGTGCATTGAGCACCAATACCACAAGCACTCCTTCGTCTGTTGGACCGGTGGTTGTTGAGCGTGGGGCATTCTCATCCAAAGGAATCGAGACCATCGCACTAAGTGAAGGAATGCCTATCGTAAGTTTTGTTCCAAATGCCATTGGCATAGAAGAGAAGGCCGGAGCCGGAGCCATTGAAAGTGGATCAGCATCGGGTACAGATAAAGTAGCCGTTAGTGAAGTTAGTGTGGCAAGTGGCAAGGTTGCCCTGCCCGAGGCCGAGGTTGTTGTAAGCGCCGGACGCGGTCTTAAAGGCCCTGAAAACTGGGGCATGATTGAAGAGTTAGCAGAAGTCTTAGGTGCAGCAACCGCCTGCTCTAAACCGGTAAGTGATATCGGCTGGAGGCCCCACAGTGAACACGTGGGTCAAACCGGCATTCAAGTCAACCCGAATCTGTATATTGCGATAGGAATTTCAGGCGCTATTCAACACCTCGCAGGGGTGAGCGCGTCGAAGACTATCGTGGCAATAAATACAGACCCTGAAGCACCATTCTTCAAGGCTGCGGACTACGGTATTGTTGGCGACGCGTTTGATGTCGTTCCTCGACTGATCGAGGAATTGCGCGCCTTCAAGGCCGCCAACTAAATGCAAGAAATAGAACTCACTGTAAAAGGACTCTCTTACAGTCAAGGAAAGTCAGGAGCTTATGCCCTCATTCTCGCTGAAAAAGGCGAGGGAGGACGTAAGCTTCCTGTCGTTATTGGGGGTGCGGAAGCACAGAGTATTGCCGTGGCTATGGAAAAGTCGGTAGCGCCGCCTCGTCCGCTGACGCATGATACTTGGGTGAATATGCTGAAGGAGATGCAGGTGACGGTTCAAAAGGTCATCATCCATAGATTAGTGAATGGCGTGTTCTTCGCAAGCATTTATGCCATCGATGCCGACGGAAAATCCATGGTCTTTGATTCTAGACCGTCCGATGCCGTGGCTCTAGCAGTGCGCGTAGAATGTCCAATTTTTGCTTTATCTACTTTATTGGAACAAGCGGGTATCACACCACAAGAGGAATCCGAGGCGGACGGTACCGCGCAGGAGATACAAGAGGAAGTTGAACCTGTTGTTTCAGAGGAGACCCGCGAAGAATTGGAAGCTTTACTGGATGAGGCCGTGGAAAATGAAGATTATGAATTGGCCGCAAGGCTTAGGGATAAGTTAGACAAGCTTAAATGATTCTAAGAAGTTTATTAGGAATCGCCGTACTCACTGGGGTGTTGTGGCTGTTCAGTTCGAATAAGAAAGCCATTAATTGGTGGCAGGTTGCTAAAGGCTTGGGACTACAGTTTGTTTTGGCCTTGGGAGTTTTGAAAGTACCTGGGGTGAGTTGGGCTTTTGAAAAATTCAGTCTGGGAGCAGTGACCTTGCTTGATTTTACGCGTGAAGGTTCTACGTTTTTGTTTGGCTCCCTCATTACAGATACCACCAGTTTTGGTTACCTGTTCGCTTTCCAAGTATTGCCTACGGTAATTTTCTTCTCGGCGGTAACTTCATTGTTGTACTACTTCGGAATCTTGCAGAAAGTTGTGAAGGCCATGGCTTGGGTGATGCAAAAAACCTTGCGTCTTTCCGGGGCTGAATCTTTAGCTGCTGCAGGCAATATTTTTATCGGTCAAACCGAAGCGCCCCTTCTTGTGAAGCCCTATATCGATAAGATGAGTCGATCAGAACTGTTGAGTTTGATGAGTGGTGGTATGGCAACCATCGCAGGAGGCGTATTGGCTGCCTACATAGGATATTTAGGAGGTGATGATCCCGAGCGCCAATTATTCTTTGCAAAACACTTGCTCACCGCCTCGGTACTTAGTGCGCCGGCGGCTTTGATTAGCGCGAAAATCCTACTTCCAGAGACGGAAGACGTTGAAGAAGTGGCTGAGATCTCCTCTCAAGACATGGGCTCAAATGCCCTCGATGCCATTTCAAACGGAACTACAGAAGGAGTAAAACTCGCGGTGAATGTTGGGGCCATGTTGCTCGTATTCACAGCGCTCGTTTATGGGGTGAACTATTTGTTTGTCGAAGGTATTGGCTCTTGGACCGGACTGAACGCTTGGGCTGCAGAGTTCACCAATGGTCGTTACGATACGTTCTCGCTTCAATTCATCATGGGCGCTTTATTGAGTCCTATCGCATGGATTTTGGGCGTTCCGCCGGAAGATTTATTGTTGGTGGGGCAATTATTGGGTGAGAAAACCATCTTGAATGAATTCTACGCCTACGTGACCTTGACGGACATGAAAAACGCAGGGCTATTTACTTCAGAACGTTCTGTAATCCTCAGCACCTACATGCTTTGTGGTTTTGCGAATATTGCGAGTATTGGAATACAGATTGGAGGAATTGGAACCTTAGCACCATCGCGACGCAAAGATCTTAGTGAGTTAAGCATCAAAGCCCTTATCGCTGGGACCATTGCATCCTTATACACGGCTGCCATTGTTGGATTAATGATCTAATATGGCGGGGCCTCAGACCATAGAAAAAGTGATTCTTGGGGTTGACCCAGGGACAGTGGTCATGGGTTATAGCGTTGTGCATGTAGTTGGTGGCCAAGTTAAGCCCATCACCTTGGATGTGATAAAATTCAATACCAAGCTCGATCACTACACCCGCCTCGCAAAAATCTTTGAAGAACTCAGCAAGATTGTCACGCTTTATTCTCCTGATGAAATGGCTCTCGAGGCTCCTTTCTTTGGAAAAAACGTCCAATCTATGCTCAAGCTTGGTCGTGCCCAAGGGGTTTGTATGGCTGCTGCACTCTCGAAAAAAATCCCAGTGTTTGAATACAGTCCGCGTCTAGTAAAGCAGAGCATCGTAGGAAATGGGAATGCCAGCAAGGAGCAAGTTAGCGGCATGTTGAAGGCCATGTATCCCGGAGTGGAGCACAACTACCTCGATGCCTCGGATGCACTTGCCGTGGCCCTATGTCATCACAATCAAACTACAGGAATACCGGCCCCCAAACATGGTTCGGGTGGCAAAAAAAACTCCGGCGGTAAAGGCCGGAGTGGTAATTGGGAACAATTTATTCAGCAGAATCCAGAGCGTCTGAAATAGACTTGGCCAACGCGGCCATTTCCTCCTGATTTAATGACACGCGTGTATTCGCGAAGCTTAGCTCATGTTCGGCATTAATTGGAACCAGATGCAAATGTGCATGAGGCACTTCCATTCCAAGAACGATAGAACCTACTCGGGCACACGGCACAGCCGACTTTAAAGCTTTAGCTACCTTCTGAGAAAAGGCCATCAGGCTGTTATAATCTTCCGTAGGTAATTCGTAGAGTTCGTCCACCTCGAGTTTTGGCACACATAAAGTATGCCCCTTCTTTAGTGGACTGATGTCTAGAAAGGCAATATTCTTCTCATCCTCTGCTACCTTATAACAAGGAATGTCGCCGTTGATGATTTTAGTGAAGATGCTTGCCATTGGGTCTTAGGCTACGGTGATTTCCAAAACTTCGAAACTCATGGTGCCACGTGGTACCTGAATTTCTGCAATCTCGCCTACGCGCTTGCCCAGCAAACCTTTGCCGATAGGACTACTCACCGAAATCTTGCTTTGCTTAATATCGGCTTCCTTCTCTGCAACAAGGCTGTAGGTCATTGTAGCACCGTTGGCTACGTTTTTCAACTTCACCTTGGTCAACACACCAACTTTGCTCAAATCGATGTTGTCGCTATCTAAAACACGGGCATTTGCTAAAACGTCTTCGAGTTTTGCAATCTTCATTTCCAAGAGGCCTTGAGCTTCCTTAGCGGCATCGTACTCCGCATTTTCACTCAAATCACCTTTATCGCGGGCTTCCGCAATTTGTTGTGAGATGTGAGGACGCTCCACACTCTTCATGTGGTCCAATTCCTCACGAAGCTTCTTTAAGCCTTCTGTAGTGTAATAACTTACTGATGACATTACTAAATAGTATTACTAAAAAAGAGGCCGCAATGGCCTCTCTTTAATTTTTATGATACAAAGGTATAACTTTCCTTATTACAAGCTAATGCGCGTACCGATAGAATGAATTCCACCGAAAGCTGCAGTAGTTCCGCGGTACGAATAATCGATTGCGAAGCTGCCCTCATCCGAAGTAGGTACGTTGAAGCTAAAGCCACCACAAATACCAGAAATAGCTGAAGTACCAAGATCATCCGCACGGTTATCAAATACTTTGTAACCTACACGAACTTGGAACAACTCTTTCAAGCTGTATTGAACTCCCGCATGGTACGTATCCTTCTCGAATGCGTTAGAGCTGAAGTTCAAAGCTCCTGTGATTTTTCCTTTTTCTAGTAACCAATCGTACGATCCGCCGATGCTCAACTGTGTAGGCAATTCAAACTTAGCAGAACGGCTTTCAAACGTTTGTGAGTAAGCTACACCGTAGGTAGGAACCGGAAGTGTCACACCGAAACCGTCACCTGCGTAAGTAACGGCTGGACCAACGTTCTTCAGAGTGATACCAAACTTGAATCGGTCTGCCTGACCTGTGCGGTACTGCACACCTGCATCAAAACACACCCCATTTGTATTCAAGTTAGAAATAGAGCTGCTGTACATTTTTACATTCACCCCACCGTAGATGTTTTCAGTAAACTTCTGAGCATAGCCCATATTTATCACCAAACTCTGTGGGCTGATTGTCGCACCCGTTCCTTCAGGTTGATCTTCTGTAGTTACTTCCCACTCACCGTAATCAAATGCATTCAAGCCAAGTGAAAGAACCCCTACATCGCTCACACGCTGAACGAGGGTTGCTGCATTCATATTGATGCCTGCACCCACCAACCATTGTGTGTTGCTAAAGGTTACTTCTGTGTTTAGATCTGTAGCTGCAATTCCCGCGATGTTCATGAACGTCGCATCCATTCCAGTAGCACCTGCAACGTTTGCAGAGGCCCAACCCGTTGAACGAGCGAATGGGTTAATCAACAACTCTGAGGCACCTGCTGAACCCGCACGTTGTGGGTTACCGGCAGTGGCAACGCTCAAGGTCGCTACAGATAAAAAGATAGAGAGGTATGATTTCAATTTCATAATAGTATTTCTCTTAGAATGAGTTCAAATCCACTGGGCGCATTGCACCGAACCACTTGACAATCTTCTCGCCAAGCTCACCTGCATCAACATGGATGATGTATACCCCAGATGCGATAGGCACATTGTAGGTATTCTTCATATCCCACTCAACATAGGTCATGCTGTTATCCTTGCGCAACTGACGAATCAATGTTCCGCTAGGTGTAAAGATGCTAATGGTACAAGTTTCCGGAAGGTTTGTAATCTTCACTGTATTGTCCAACTGAGAAGTTTCGTAAGCACTGAATCCGTAGTACGGGTTCGGTACGACGCGAATGGTCTCTAGTGCACTCTGACCAACGGTATCTACGTACGTTTTGGTTGCGATGTTTGCCGTATTGAATTGGAACTGTGGATTGCCACTGTTAGGTCCGTCGGCCAATTGGCGACTCGCATAGCTCGTGTTCATACGAATGCGAATACGGGTCTCTGTAGGCAATTCAGTATATGGATCGAAGTCCATTCCTTGACGGAGCGTTGGCATACCAATCCAACGTACTGAACGCCAGAAGTTCGCCTTCGCAATGTTACCAATACCACCAGACTTAACAAGGTCACCCATCAAATCTTTCAATGGCCAATCATTGATGTTTGCACCTGAATACTCAAGATCCGTTGTGCTACCACCAATCTTATCTTGATCCGCAAATACATAGATGTAGTGCTGACCACCGAAAACGTAACCACCATTTACAGTGTTACCTGGAGGCAAGAATTCACGATCCGTTGGGTTCCACAACATATCGTTACCGTTTTCACCTGGCAACCATGAGTTCTCACCAAAGGCCATGCTCAAACGCTTTCCGGTTTCAACATCGATCGCATAACCCGGGAAGTATGACCATCCTGGTTCCATCGCTGGAGCACGTTTCAACTGTCCGTTCTCTAACGTCCAAGAAGTATCCTGACGCTGTGTCAATTTCTTATCTCCGTGCTCACTGAGGTTCTCATCTTCCGCCAATTCAAACACTGGAACACGTGTCCAAAGTGTGTGGTCAGTAGTGAAAACGATATCCACAGAGTGAAGGTCAGCTGCATCCGCTATGTTACGACCAATGCTCACCGCAGGTCCCATACCATAGTTGTTGTAGCCATTTACTGTTGCACGTTGGTTTGCAGAAGCATACATATATGGCCCCCAAGTACCATCAACGATGTTTTCAAAGTATCCTTTGGCATCACCATTTTGATCAGGGTAAAGTGTTGCTGGCTCTTCTGTTGGGAAGCTGTTCGTACCTGCAAGAATCCAGTTGTATGGCGTGTAGCTCTTATCATCTTTAATACCCGACCACCACTCTTTAGAAGGGTCTTCGTAAATGATTTCAGAGAAGATCACCCCATTATCGTAGGTTCCTTCATCGTCACCACCTGGAGACTGCGCTTGCTGTACTGCAACCGACAAACCTAAACCTGGAATGATTTGTTCGTTGTAGAACGAAATAGTAGAATCAGACTGTGCAACGACGTTTCCAGCACCATCAGTGATTTCCCATTTAGCGTTGTTGTTAGTTCCATCAAAAGTGAGAAGGTATTGACCATTTTTCACCTCTAGTGGATCTACTACTTTAATATCAACTGGTCCTAAACCGCCCATGTAAGTAGGCTGCTCAGAAGCGTTGCCAGAAAGGATGGCTTGTACCTCCTCTAAGGTCAACTCAAGCTCCTTGGCACCATTACCGATACCGTCTAGTCGAGTGATTTCTGGTCCATCACCGTATTGTGCTACTTGAATGGTTCCTCCTTTTTCAGAATCAATCTGATGAGGAATTGCCATGTAAGTTTTGATGTTACGACGTCCCGCCAAGAATGGAATTTTCTGACCACCAGGCGCTGTTGTTGGGTGGAACTCCAAGAATTGGTTCTGTCCATAAGCGATCACCGTAAAGTAGTACTCTTTATGGTTAATCAACGTACGGTCACCTGTTGCGAAGGCATCCTCCTTGATTTGGAACGAAGTGAATACTCCGTCGTTGTTCGAAGTCAAGGTCATGTCTTGTGGCACCAATGCGTTCAAATCTGGGTCCACCTCCCAGTTGATCAACTGAGTTAGTCCGTTTTTGATATCACACTGTGCAACCAAACGGCTTTGTGTAGGATCATAAAGATCAGATACACTCACGTCGCTGTTTGCCAATTGGAAAATCTGGAATCCTTCAAAAGTGTAATCGAAGAAGTCAGGATTTACGTTCAAGATAGAATCACGGTCGTCAGGATTCACTGTAATCAGTGGATCGCGCTCGCGGTAGCTGAAACCAAGATTGTTTGAACCTGGGCCGTAGGTCAACTTCAAGATCAACTCACGGTCCAATTCTTGAATCTCAACGTCCGGTGCATCCGGACCGTTCAATACTTGGAAACAGTTGTCGAAGAGCTTCTGTGCTTTATCATCCGCGATGATCACCTTCTCTACTGAAGCGAACAAATCGTTATTGATCAAATCACGCTCCCAAACCACACCGGTGGTTACGAAGTTCAATGCACCCGGTGCCAAAGAGAATGGACCCGCACTGTGCAAACCACGCTTATCTTCTTTGTTAGCCGGGCTCTCCCACCAGTCTACTGGAGAATATGGAGGGTAAGCACCTGTGGTATCGTACGACATACCTGGGTAAGCAAAACGTGTTGGCGTTCCATTACCTGAAGCAACGAAACCATCACCGTTTCCAAGGTCACCCGCACCTGAAGGCGTCTCGATGATCAACTCAGAACCGTTTTTCCACATTGCACGCATGTAGTTGTAGAAGTGCGTCGCGTTGCTTGGGTTACCAGAGATGTTCGAAGCAGTATTGTTGTAGTACATGAAGTGACTCATGATAATACGCTCGTTCACACCCGTAGTTGGGTCCTCAGCAACACAAAGTCCCGTTTCTGGGTCTTTTACACCATCCACACAACCATCACGGTCGTTATCAATGCCGTCAAAGTAATCAGCAAATGGTCCTTGGAAGAAGTCAAACCCAACGGCAGGTGGATTCAAACCATAGCCAAGAGGACCCTCATCATCGGTGTCCGAGTTGTAACAGTACCCCAAACCACGTGCAATATCACAACCAATGATATCATCGGTGTAGTTCCCTAAATCCGGGTCAAACCAAGTAGAGAAATACGTATTAGTCAAACGGAAGGTTGAACGGTTGATAATACGGTAGTTGTTAAATGTCATGTTGTTCACCTCGTCATTCGTGGAGAATGCAAAGGCCTGTGCACGGATTTCAAACCCTAGAGCACCTGCTTGAGATTCAGTGTGAACGTTACCACGGTCGTTGTATACCCACCAAATAGTCTGGTCACCGTAGAGCACATCTGTCTCTTTATCACGACAATCATATTCCTTATCAATATCGTACGCTGGGTAATCGATCAAGTAGTCATATACCCCATCGCCATCGCGATCGATGAACGGCGCTAATTGGTATGGTAATTCACCATCTACACCATTACCTGGCCACTCTTTAATGCTTTCAGGAATCTGTGCTTCGTACCCTGGGAACAACTCTGTGTCGTCACAATCTGGATCGTCCAAACATTCCAACCATGCTTTGTGTACGTCCACTTCCTCACGCATGATGATCCAGTGGCGGTCGTACTTATCACAAATTTCTTTGTTGGTCGATGCAGAACCATCCGTAGTCAATGGACCAGGCCAGTAGTCATTACCAGCTTGACGGTAGGTCATGGCTGCTAATTTTAATTGGTTACCCTCATCAACCCCACCGAGCCACAATGAACCAGCGAACATCGAGTGCTTGTTCGAACCTTTAGGCACTTCGTAACGTGCAGTGTTCAAATCCCACCACATATCACCACCACCCAAAATGGTTGCGCGAACGTTGTTAATACTCAAATCGCTCTGTGCTTTCGAAGGCTGACACAATTCTTCTACAGTCTTCATTGAGCCCGTAGTTTCACCGGTTTTAGCCACGCCTTGCACTTCACGTGCTGCAAGCGGCGATGCGATTATAGTTGAAAGTAAAAGGAGATACGCTCTTTTCATATGCTGTTTTCCTATGCTTCTTTAAATATTATAGTCCTACACGAACCCCTAGACGGATTCGACGTGGCAGGCTGTACAAGCCCGGGTTAGCCAAACTGATGTTGTACAAATCAGCGAACGACTGTGCGTTCGTCTGGAACTGGATGGCATTTTGACCTTGAGGAGAGCTCAAGTAACCATCATCTGAAGGTGAACCAGTGAATGAGTATACACCTAAGATGTTTTGCGTATTCAATGCGTTCAACAATTGAACGTATACTTCGAAGTTGCTGAATGGACCTTCTGTGTAGTTCCATACCTTGTTCGCTGTCGCATCGATACGGAAACTCCATGGTAAGCGTGAACCGTTGATGTTACCTGTAATAGGTGTAGCTCCATCAGTCAAACCATAAGCCAACGAACGACGCGTGTATGGCGTACCTGAGTTTGCGTTTAACACAACGTTCAAACCAGCATTTTCTAGCATGCGCATTCCAAACCAAACTGGTCCGTTGTATGCTGGACCGCCACCGTAGCGGTAGTCCATATTCATTACCACTTGGTGACGTGAATCATAGCTCAATGGAAGGATGTAACGCAAGTTTGGCTGGCCAGAACGAGCGATGTTCGCGCCCGAGTTCGCACCAGAACCTGTACCATCCGCAAACTGAAGGGTGTAGTTTGCGTTCAAGCGAACGTTGCCGGTACGACGCAAGTCGTAAGCGATGGTATATCCTTTTGTCGTCGCGAAATCAAGGTTACCGTAAGCGATGTAAGTAATAGGGTATGCTTCTGTCATGCTCAACGTCTGCATCATATCACGCATCTCACGGTAGAACGCACTCAATTTTAATGCGCTGTTATCGTTCAATTTTTGACGGAAACCAATCTCGTAATCGGTAGTACGCTGTGGTTTCAAATCAGGGTTTGCCAAGAAGCTACCATTATCACCATTTTCCAATTGTAGGTAGGTAATTGGGTTCATTCTGTTCAATCCTGGATCTGGACGTTGTACCAAGATATCGTAGTGTGCAAAGAATTCCGCCTCATCAGAGATCGGGAACTGGAACGATACACGTGGGCTCACCGTTACTTGAGGTGCATAATCCTTAAAGCTCTCATCTGCAGTAACGGCCAACTTCTGATCTTCAATACCTGGTTGCTTCAAGAATGGCTTAATACCTCCGCTGATATCAGCAATGTTTTTAGGGTTAGCCTCCACATCACCAGCAGCAGTATACCAAGTAAATCCGTCGCGGTAACCAACAATAGAAGAAGGGTTTTCTTGATCGTCAACATATACTACTGCCGTTTCAGAAATACCCTGAGGCACTGTATAACCGGCAAGAGCAGTGCTACCCAAATCACCCACAGTGTAGGCTGGGTACAATACGAATGGATCTGCCAATACAGGTTGGTTGGCGTCGAAACGGTCTACACGCAAACCAATGTTGAAGAACAAATCTTCATACGTGAATTGGTCCTGAATGTAACCCGCCATATAAATAGGTTCAAATGCACCTACCATACGTTTACTATTGCCCTGCGCATCAGTAGCAAAGAAATCATTCAATGAAGGACGAGTGGTAAGACGATTACCTAGGTAGTCGTATCCAAAGTAACTTACGTATTGACCTGAACCTATGTTCAACAATTCATTAGCAGAGAACATGTCCAAGCTAAAGGTCGAAGGATCGTACGAGT
The DNA here is from genome assembly GCA_913060465.1 of uncultured Cryomorphaceae bacterium. GTDB lineage: Bacteria > Bacteroidota > Bacteroidia > Flavobacteriales > Schleiferiaceae > UBA10364. The sequence continues at coordinate 14,906 of CAJXTR010000011.1, forward strand.
CGATATCCAACCAATCTGTTCCATTAGGATCTAAACCAAGTTTCTCACGCAACTTACGGTCAAAGGTTCTTGGCTTACCAGCATCAAAAAGACGTGGGTAAGAAAGGGTATCCTGGAATACACCATTGTTATCGTAAGAAGCAATAGGATTATTAAGATCCAATTCTCGAATGGCATCATTCTGCAATAAGCGCATCAAGGTCCACAATCCTGTAGCACCTAGCGAGTAAGAACGGTCAAAGCGCTGCTCATATTCCACACCTACAATAAGTGAGTGGTCTTTAATATCAAACGTTGAAGACGCTGTAATACGGAACTGGTCATTCATGAACTTCGAATAACCCGCTTGGTTTGCACCTACGTTGCCCCACAATCCGTAAACAGAGGAAGGCTGGTCGCCGTTCAACAAGCCACCCCCGGCGCGGATATCTTCCAATGAGCGCGCATTATTAAAGATCAGTGAGTTATCTACGAAGTTGAAGAAGTTTGATGTGTAGTTCGATAAGATCGGGTTGTTCTCCGAAGCCGTGTAATCCACACCAACACTCTGCCATACGGCTTGTGTCCATGCATTCATTACTTTTCCGTAGTTAGGATCATTTACATCCGTAATGGTATCTGAACCTAAAACATACAACGGACGGTAGGTGGTTTGGAATTTACCAATGTGTCCGTAGTTGAAAATGTTTTCTTTGTGGCGCGCGTCTCTATTGTATCCTGTGTTTCTAGTGAAATCTATTTGAATAGTGTAGAATGCGTTGCGAATCAGCGAGCTAGAGGTGTCTGAAGGTGTGCCAAAACGCTGTTGGAAGCGCAAGTAACCGGATAAATCTTGACGGAAGTATTCTCCGTTGTTGGCGTAGTTCATCAACTCGTTGAAACGGCTTCCGGAATTTCCTTGGCTCAAGTTGAAACGTCCCCCTAGGGTTAATGTTGTTTTTTCTGAAGTAACTAGCTTAAGGTTACCCGACATGCGCACCGCACGGCTAGCAACATTCTCTCTATAGTTCTGGGTAACCAAATCATCCGCAGTCAAGAAATCTGCAGCATTCAATACCCCAAAACCACTCGAAGCAGGCACCAATGGATTAGCCTCTAGTTCAGCTAACTTTTCATCTTTAACACGGTAAGTAGGCAAAGACCTAGGCCCTCCGTCTTTGTTATATTGGAATTCAGACGCGAGCAAGAAACCCAAAACGCTCTGTCCTTTTTCATTTTTAAGAATTGGTCCCCCTAAAGTTAGAGCCCCAAGGTTGTAGTGTTGATTATCAAACAACGAGCTCGTGAGGTATTCCGAAGAACCGAAATAATAAGGAGCAGGACCTTTGGTGGTGGTACTAATGACACCCCCAGTAACGTCACCGTATTGTGCTGGAAGACCACCTGTGATCACCTCTGTACTTTGGATCGCATCACGAGGAATATCTACGTTACCACGAACCTTTACCCCATCGATGAATACTACGTTCGTCGAAGAACGAGCACCACGCACGTTGAACGAGCCTGAACCGTCTTGCTGAAAAACCCCGGCAGTAGTACCTACGATTTGACTTAGGTTACGGTAGGGAAGGTTTTTAATTTCTTCTGCGCTAACGATCTCAGAGGTTTTACCAGTCTCGATAAGCTCCTCTTCGGCAATCACAGTCACCTCTGTAATCATTACCGATTCGATCGTCATGTCGAAGTTCACCACCTTCGGCTTGCCCGGGTTAACGGTCACGCCATTGAGGTTGAAATCCGCATAGCCGTAGGACTTACAAGTGATATTGTAAGTACCTGCATCTACAGGGTTAATGTTGTATTCGCCATCGAAATCTGTCGTTCCAGTAGTGATAACTACATCTTTGTCTTTTACGATAACCGTAGAAAAGGGAATGACCTCACCGGTGCGCTTGTCTTTGACGGTTCCGCGAAGCGAACCTGGACGACTTTGGGCATGACCAACCATGATCCCGAGGGCCAAAACAAGCGTAAGTAATCTTTTAACCATAAAAACTGGCTTTATGTTTGGGTTACAAGGATGTAAATATAATACGCAGAAGGCCTTAATCGGCAATGAAAATCCGCTTATCTTGAGCTTTGAAATGAAGAAACTATTCCAATTGAATATCAACACGTTAGCGCCTGTATTTACCGGCATTTTACTGCTATTCAGCTGCAACACGACCACAGTACAATACGATATTCCGGAACCCTACGTAGATGAAACGGTCTATTTGAGCGATCCTTCGAGCTTTAATTTGACCGTTATCGGTGGCCAATTATACTTGCCAAATGTCGGCCATGGAGGCGTGATGATTTATCGTCGCTACTACGACCAGGCCTTTTATGATTTTGCCGCCTATGAACTTGCCTGCCCCTATCACTGGACGGATGCCTGCGGGCTTTTATCCAGCTCAAATGGCGATCTCTATTTGACCTGTGGGTGCGGAGATCACCAATACCAACTACTTGATGGACAAAGCATTGATACATCATACACCTTGCCTGTCAAAGAGTTTAATTGCTCCTTCGACGGTATTAACATCATCAGAATCTCAAATTAAAAAACGCGCCCGATGGGCGCGTTTTTTAGTTGAAATCTCAATTTTTTTTTCGGCTAGACTAGACAAAGGCATTTTCGCCTGTGATGTCCAAACCGGTAATGAGCAAATGAATATCATGCGTGCCCTCGTAGGTGATTACAGATTCGAGGTTCATCATGTGTCGCATAATTGAAAAATCGCCGGTAATACCCATGCCTCCTAACATTTGACGTGCCTCACGTGCAATCTTGATCGCCATATCCACGTTATTTCGCTTTGCCATTGAAATCTGTGCTGAAGAAGCGCGGCCTTCATTTTTGAGCTGGCCCAAGCGGAAGGTGAGCAGCTGCGCTTTGGTGATTTCGGTGATCATTTCAGCGAGCTTTTTTTGCTGCAATTGGAAACCTGCGATCGGCTTACCAAACTGGATACGCTCTTTTGAATAACGCAATGCAGTATCGTAACAATCCATCGCAGCGCCGATCGCACCCCAAGCAATACCGAATCGGGCACTATCAAGGCAGGAAAGCGGAGCGCCAAGTCCGTCGCGGCCTGGCAAGATATTTTCTTTAGGCACTTTCACATTATCAAAGACGAGCTCGCCCGTCGCAGAGGCACGTAAAGACCATTTATTATGCGTTTCTGGAGTGGTAAAACCTTCCATGCCACGCTCTACGATAAGGCCTTTGATGCGACCCTCTTCATTCTTCGCCCAAACCACGGCTACATGACAGAATGGTGCATTCGAAATCCACATTTTTGCCCCATTGAGGATTACGTGATCACCGGCATCTTTGAAGTTTGTGGTCATCCCTCCGGGATTTGAACCAAAGTTCGGTTCGGTCAAACCGAAGGACCCGAGGTATTCGCCGGTGGCGAGTTTAGGCAAGAATTTTTGCTTCTGCTCTTCTGAACCATAAGCAAAGATTGGGAACATAACTAGGGAGCTCTGAACACTACAGGTTGAACGTATTCCAGAATCGCCGCGCTCAACTTCTTGCATCATCAAACCATAGGAGATGTGATCAAGTCCCGGGCCACCGTATTCTTCTGGGATGTAGGGTCCGAAAAGGCCTACCTCGCCCATTTCTTTGACAAGGTGTTCTGGGAAGGCGGCGCGTTGTGCGTAATCTTCAATAATTGGGCTCACTGAGCGCTTCACCCAATCTCTTGTTGCATCACGGATCATCTTGTGCTCTTCACTGAGCAACTCATCTAAGAGGTAGTAATCCGGGTGTTGAAATGCGTCCATTTTCTCTGTGATTGTTTTGAGCTGTTGAAATTAGAACACAATGCGCAAAAAGGTGTTCTATTATTAACAAAATTTATTCAAGCTGGGGACCAAATGACCTCCTCATGTCCTGCATTAACCCTACATTTAAACCAAGAAATAAGATCCTATGAAAAAAGTTTTACTCGTATTAGCTGTGCTGGGCATGGTACAATATTCATACACAAATTCAGGCGGTTCTCCTTCGGGACGCAGCGGCTCACCAGCTTCGAATGGCCAGACCTGTTCGGGCGGTTATTGTCACAGTGGCGGATCTCCTTCCGGAAATGAGCAGATCATCATAAATACGGACCAAGCAAATTTGGTGGATAACCAAGCGGTAAACGTATCGCTGGGAGTATTGCCAAGCGGGGCATCATCAAAAATTGGCTTCATGGCCAGCGTCGAAGATGCCAGTGGAAATTCTGTAGGTTCAGTTACGGCCAGTTCGAACTCGAAGAAGGTTGGGAACTATTTAACGCACACCAGCTCGAGCACCTCTGTTTCGAACGATAGCATTGGTTGGAACTTCACATTTGAAGATAGTGCCTACCCCGATAGTTTAACCATTTATGTTGCTGTGAACTTCACCAACGGAAACGGCAACTACCAAGGCGACTATGTTTTGACTCAAACGAAAACGTTGTACAAGAGTCAGGCAAATGTTGATGAAGGTGATCTAAAAGGTCTGGTGGTAGGCCCGAACCCAGCAACATCATACATCAGAATACAGCACGAAGATTTGGCCAGTGTTGGTTTGTACAACACCTTGGGCAGATTCATTAGCCTGGAGACTAGCGCGAACGCAGAACAAGGTGAAATCTACTTGGATGTGAGCAGCTTAGCTCGTGGAAATTATATTGTCAAAGCAACATATTTGGACGGCAACACGCATTACAAACACGTGATTTTACAGTAATTTTGTGCCCTGATGGGCGCAAAGTGGACAATTATAGCATTATTGGGGTTGATGGCCGGAGTACGGCTGTTTCAGCCCCAATTCTTTTTGGCCTGGACCACCGGAAAATTGGACCGTGAAGATCCTATTGCCATTCCTTCGCTCATTCTAATGTGGCTGGTACTTGCGACCTGCTCCTACTTCTTGTTTTCGACTCTAAATCTCGACTACTCAACCGGGATTTTATTCGCCGTTTTACCCGTTCTAATTCTGGTAAGGATTCTGTTTTCCGACTTGATTGTTAGAATTTTGCGGCAGGAAAACATGCGCGTTCCTAGTCTTGAATTTTTCCAGATTGCACCCCTAGCATTACTATATTTAATTACCACCTTATTGGTTCTTGTTGCCCATTGGACTTGGCCTTCGGGTGATTATTGGATTTTACGCGCTACCCTTGGAGCACATGTACTAGGATTAGTGCTCTTTTCAATCAAACATGAAGGTTTTGTTCATTTTTCGACTTTGGGTGTGAGAGTCTATGCCATTTTGTACCTTTGTGCCCTTGAACTAACACCTCTATTCCTAGCCCTTGGCTAGACTACTACTATGTCAGATAAAAGAAAGACGAAAGTAAAGTCCGTTCTAATCTCTCAGCCACAGCCCGCCAACGAGAACAACCCGTATGCTGCGTTAGCTGATAAGCACAAAGTAGTGGTGGATTTCCGCTCTTTCATCCATGTTGAAGGAGTAACCGCCTCAAACTTTAGAAAGGATAAAATCCAGATTCGTGATTTCCGCAACGTCATCTTCACTTCGAAGAATGCGGTAGATCATTATTTCAGAATGTGCGAAGAAATGCGCGTTCAAATCAGTCCAGACATTCGCTACTTCTGTATTTCTGAGGCCATCGCCTACTATTTGCAGAAATATGTAGTGTACCGTAAGCGTAAGATTTACCACGGTAACATTCAGATCAAAGAACTCATTCCTACGTTGAAGAAATTTAAAAACGAAGAGTTTTTGATGCCGTCATCGGACAGCTTGAAGCCTTCGATCCCAGCTGCGTTGGAAGAAGCAGGCATTAAATACACACGTGCCATCCTTTTCAATACGGTGGTCAGTGATTTGAGCGATTTGGAAGATGTGTTTTATGATATCCTAGTATTCTTCTCACCTTCGGGAATCAAATCGTTGTATGAAAACTTCCCTGAGTTCAAGCAAAACAAAACTCGCTTGGCTTGTTTTGGTGCGACTACTCAGCAAGAAGCTGAAAAGAATGGACTCATCGTTGACATCCCTGCACCGACGCCAGATGCACCTTCGATGACTAAGGCAATCAGCGATTATATCAAAGACGTCAACAAAAAGTAAGAAATAGCGTAAATTTCAAGCCCGGCTCACAGCGCCGGGCTTTTTTTATGCAATTCACATTTTCAAAAAACGAGAAGTTGGTCAGCAGGACACTCTTCGACACGCTGTTTGTCGAGGGAAAGACGCTAAAGGCATTTCCGTTTTCTTTGAAATATATGGATGCCGACACACCTGAAGGTGTTGATCGTCAGGTAGCTATGGTGGTTCCTAAGCGCGGTTTAAAGCGTGCTGTGGACCGCAACCGCACCAAGCGTCAAATGCGCGAACTCTATCGTCTTCACAAGCATAAAATTAAAGGTCCTAGCTGTGGCCAAGTATGGTCTATCAGGTATTTGGGCAATCGATTGAACAACTACGCGTTCTTAGAAAAGGCGTTTTTGGAGCTTATCGATACTTACAACAAAGCATACTCCAATGAAAAATAGAATACTCCTCTCCTTTTTTGCGATCGGTGCAGCGCTATTGATGAGCGCCTCCAAGGGTGATCCGTTCGAAACCAGCAAGCAACTTGAAATATTCACGAATGTATTGCGCGAAGTACAAACCCAATACGTGGACGATGTAGCGGTTGAGCAAGCCGTGGGTAGTGCAATTCGTGGTATGCTAAAGGAATTGGACCCCTATACGGTGTACTATCCCGAAGATCAGATTGAGGATGTCCGATTACTCCAAACCGGTGCCTACGGCGGTATAGGCTGTACCATACAGCGCGTCGACGATGAAATTTTCATCTCCAGCTTGCACCCTGGCGGTCCTGCTGAAAAAGCCGGCCTTCAAGTGGGTGATATCATCCGAAGCATTGACAATACCTCAGCCTCAGGTAAACGCGTAAGCGACGTAAGCACCCTTCTTAAGGGCACCCCAGGAACAGAATTAACGCTCGAGGTTGATCGCTACAACACCCCGACTGCCAGCTTCACCTTTAATCGTGAAGACATCGTTCAAAACCCCGTTCCCTTTTATGGGCTTCGTGAGGACGGCACCGGGTACATCTACCTCGACGCCTTTACCGAACGTGCCAGCGCAGAAGTTGGCAAGGCCATCAAAGAACTTAAACAGCAAGGAGCGAAAGCCATGGTGCTCGATCTTCGTGGCAATGGCGGTGGACTGCTCATGGAGGCCGTGAAGATTGTGAGCTTTTTTGTGACGACGTCGGATACCGTCGTCTCAACGCGTGGGCGCGGCGGAAAAGTTCAAGACGTGTACCGCACTCAGGGCCGCGCCCTTTGGCCTGAGGGCCCATTGGCGGTTTTGATCGACGGACAAAGTGCTTCGGCATCTGAGATTGTTGCCGGCGCGATTCAGGATTTTGACCGCGGCGTGATCTTAGGGGAACCTAGTTTTGGAAAAGGATTGGTTCAACAAGTACATCCCCTGCCCTTTGGCGCACAAATGAAGGTGACGGTGGCAAAATACTACACCCCTTCAGGCCGATGCATTCAGAAAGTAAACTATGATCGTGGCGAAGATGGCGAGCGAACAAAGAAGGCTGAAATCAAAGAATTTAAAACATTAGCTGGTCGCCCAGTAGTCGATGGCGACGGCATTACACCTGATTCAATCATTAAGCCACCTTATTATTCGGAGGCAATCGCTGCTTTGAACGCTAAAGCGTTGGATTTAAAGTTTGCCTCTAGAGTCTTGGCAGATTTGCAGGCTGACGGGCCCATGGACTTTTCTATGGATGATGCATTATGGAATGCGTTCACCGAAGTTTTAGAGCAAGAAGGGTTTGAATTCACGAGCATTGGCGAGATGCAATTGGAACGATTGATGGAAGATGCCGATGAATTAGACTACATCACAAAAGAAGATGTTGCACAATGGAAGTCGGTTATTGCGGAACGCCGAGGCAAAGTATTGGAGACCGATAGAGAGGCTATTCAAGAATACCTCGAGGAGTTCTTGGTTTCAAAGCGCTACGGTAATGTGGGTACGTTGGAGCGTGGCTTAACAAAGGATGAGTTGGTTCTCGCTGCTGCGGAGATTTTACAATCGGACCGTACGATGCAACAACTTTTGAGCGTTAAATAGGCATGCAACAAAACCTGTTTCGCTACACCGGCTATGGCGCAGCGATTTTATTACCACTGGCTTTAGTTTGGCTCAGTCCTATTTATGGGCTTATCGCTTGGGCGTTGGCCATAGGCGTTTACGGTCGTTGGCAACCCAAGGTGTTGCCGGCATTGCTCTTTGCTGCTTTCATTGATTGGGAGATAATCAGTGTTTTTTGGAGTAGCGACCGAAGCTCTGGTTGGGGGGATGTAGTGATGATTTTGCCCTTCGGATTGATGGGCGTGCTTGCGCATTTATTGCAAGTTCCTGATGGGCGAAATTGGGCCAGAAAAATTGCTAGTGGATTTGCATGGGCAACGGCCGCTGCCTGGACGCTGACCTTTCTCTACAGCCTAATCACCATAGGATGGGCGAACTACAACGACTTTGCCTTGGGCGAGCGTTTAGGTATACATTTTCAAAGTTTATACCTCGTTGCAGCAGCCTTAATCTTGGAGCGCAGCATCTGGAAATCAACAAAAATAAAAGCGTGGCTCACTGGCGCGGCCGTCTTGTGGTTACTCTTGGGCGTGGTGTTTTTGAGCGCGCGCATACACCTCATTGCGGTTCCACTGCTTATTGTGGCCCGATTAGGCGAGCTCTACCTCCACAACCCCGCTTGGCGAAGAAAAATCCTTCAGTATGGAGGTATTTCTGTGGTCCTTTTAGGGCTGCTTGTGGCAATACTTCCAGGCCCATCAAGACGCCTCACAGACCTAAAAAACGAATTGCGCAGTGTAGAAACTGTAGTCGATGGCAAGCAGACCAACCACCGCGTGTATCTCTGGAAATATGGTCTTGAGATTATTTCAGAACATCCGTGGGCCGGGGTTGGAAACGGCTTTGGTGAAGAGGCACTGCACCAAAAGTTACTCACCTGCGATGCTACCTTTTACAATAAGAAAACCCCATACTACCTGCACGAATTCCGATACGACTTCCACAACATTTGGATTCAAGCTTGGGCCGAAGGCGGCATACTCGCCACACTACTTTTGCTGAGCATCTTTCTTTGGGGGTTGATACGCAGTTGGGGAAGCATGAAATATATCTGGATTGCCTTGCTGGTATCAGGAATGACAGAAAGTTTACTGGAGAAACAGGCAGGCGTTTTCTTCCTGACCTTCATCGTTGCCTTAACCGCATTAAGTCGAGAGGAATCGGCTAGTCTTTCAGATAAAAACGAGGCACCCTAGAGCCCACGCCAGTAAGCATTTCATAGGCAATGGTTCCGGCACTTTTCGCCAATTCAGACGCGCTCTGACCCGGTCCCAAGATGATTACTTCATCCCCCGCTTTTGCATCGACATGGCTCACATCTACCATGACCATATCCATGCACACATTCCCCAAGATTGGGCACTGTTTTCCAGCGATAATTACATGTCCTTTTCCACAAGATAAGGCACGTTGAAGACCATCGGCGTACCCCACAGGGAGTGTCGCATAATGCACCTCGCGATCCGCAACAAAAGCGCGCGAATATCCTAGCGGCTCTCCCGGCTGAAGTGTACCTGTTTGAGAAATTTTACATTTCCATTGCAAAACCTCCTCGAGCCCTGCAATTCCAGGGTATTGACCTATACCATAAAGACCTATTCCCAAGCGAACCATTTGGTGCTGAGCCGTTCCAAAACGAGCAATTCCTTGCGTATTAAGCACATGTGCTAGGGCATTTGGGTAATGATTGTGCACAAGGGTTGCGACTGTATTGAACTGGTCCAATTGGCCCCTAGTGAAGGCATCTGCGGCAGGATCTCCCGCACTACTCAAGTGTGAGAATACCCCCACCACATCAATATTTTCATGCGCTGAAATACGTTCAAGCAAACCTGGCACCGCCTTCGGCTCAAATCCTAAACGATGCATTCCCGTGTCCACCTTGATGTGAATTTTCAATTTGCTCTGACCTCGACTTTCTTGCAGGAATGGCTCAAGCTGATGCGCGGCATACACTTCCACTTCACAATTCGCTGCTGCCAGTGCGTTGAATTGAGTAGGTTCGGCATTCATGACCATGATCGGCACCTCCACTCCTTGGGCACGCAATAAAAGTGCTTCCTGACTAAAAGCCACTCCGAGGTAATCCACATGGCATTGCTCCAAATAGCGTGCAACTTCCAAAATGCCCATTCCATAGGCATCCGCCTTAACCATGGCCATCACCTTGGTTGAGGGATTCAACAACGCTTTGAACTGTTGCATATTCCTGCGCATGGCGGCAAGGTTAACTTCGGCCCAAGTGCTATGGTGTTGATTGCGCAGCGTTGCTGCCATTCGCTCCATTCGGAATCGACGTTGACCTTTTATTAGAACCGTTGTATTAGCAAGGGACAATTGACCGAATTGGGCCACCACTTCTGCAAGCTCCTCATTCGAATCTATCCACCATTGGCGGTCCACGCCGTAGGCATCGACCATAGCCTTAGCGCGCGCAGTCCACTCCGGAGTACTCAATGTGCTCAACACCGCCCACTTTCGAGGCGTAGGTTGTGCCATTAACTCCTCCAGCGCCCAGCGCAAGCTCTCCAAATCTGAACTGTAGGTATCCTCAAGAAGATAGCCTCCATCACGCGATGAAACGAGATTCATTCGCATCTCGAGCGGCTCTAAAGTTGCAATTCGTGCCTTCACCTCATCAACATCAGCACCCATTAAAACCGCCCCGAGCAAGGCAGTCATCGTGTTTTGAACGACATGTACATCATCGCCTCCTTGGAGCCCAAAATCCGATGGGTCCCATTGCGTCCCAGCACCCCAAACAAGGGCCTCGGGAATAGGAAGGTTCAAGTCCTTGGCTTTATTTATCCATTTTTCATGGGCAGCGATTTTCTTACATCCCGCGAAGAGTTTCCATTTTTCAGCGAACTTCTGATCATCACTTTCAAAGTGTTCCGAATGGGCATCACCAAGGGTGGTAAAAACCCCGAAATCAGGCTGTATTAAATCTGTCAGCGCCTGCATGGTGCCAGGGCGGTCGATGCCCACTTCAACTATCGCTCCACTGTGATTTGTATCCAATCCGCAAAGGGTAAGAGGAACACCAAGAGCACTATTAAAACTTCCGGGTGTTCGATGCAAATTTTCCGGTGCACCCATGAGTTGGTACATCCATTCTTTCACAATGGTCTTGCCATTAGATCCCGTTAGTGCCAATACGGGGCCAGCAAAACCATGACGGCAATGCTTTGCCCAAGTATCCAATACAAATTCAGGTCGGTCGTGAACTATAAAACTGATGTGAGGAAAGGCTTTCGACAGCGATGCATCCGAACAAATGATGGCAACGGCACCTTGAGCAATGGCCTGCGTAATATAGTGATGGCCATCATCCGAAAGGGTTTTGATGGCGATAAAACAACTAGGAACTGAAGCCGTCATGCGCCTTGAATCAAAGGCGAAGTGCATGAATTCATTACACGAACCCAAGCATTGTGCTCCAGAAAGCTTAGCTATATCAGCTGCCTTTATTCCCACTAGTTTTTGCGTTCAACTTATTATAAACGGTACGACTCACCGGTTCGTACGCTTCGGTCTCGCCAAGCATGAAGGTCTGGTCTCCATCCACTATTCTGTGTGAAAAATGTGCCGGACCTCCCGTGCGCTTGCAAATCGCATGAAGTTTAGTAACGTATTCTGCTGTTGCGAGCAGATTCGGCATAGGCCCGAATGGTCTTCCTTTAAAATCGAGATCAAGTCCTGCAATGACCACACGTTTTCCTTGGTTGGCCAAGGTATTGGCTACTTCAATAATTCCATCATCGAAAAATTGGGCTTCATCGATACCAACAACTTGAACATCATCGGCTAACAAAAGCATATTCGAAGAGCTCTCAACCGGAGTTGAAGGAATGGAATTTTTGTCGTGACTCACCACAGCTTCATCATCATAACGCACGTCAGAAGCGGGTTTAAATATCTCTACTTTTTGGCCGGCAATTTGTGCGCGACGCATACGACGGATCAGCTCCTCTGTTTTCCCACTAAACATGGGTCCGCAAACGACTTCAATCCATCCGCCCGATTGTTGGTTAAATTCTATTCCTGAGTGAAACATGAGGTCACTTTAGTGGTACATTCAAGGCATTAAAGGTAGAGAATAAGATGCAGAGCAAAGACCCCTCAATGAGCAGAAAAAGCAGCGAGCAGAAATTAGCGGAATTGGCATTACGAATTGCCGATTATTCCAACGAAGATGCGGCAAATGCCCTTTTAGCGTTATCAAGTGAATTCCGATTCTTAGGCCTAGAAGCCCAAATGATGGCCCCATACGAGCAGGCCGCCAATGACCTGAAATCAAAGCTTGAAGCTCGATTGAGAGCTTTGGAAGCGGAGGCGCAAAACCCGCCTGCCATTCCAACGCCTGCACCTGCGCCTGCACCTGTAGACCCTATTGTTCCTCCAGTTGTCGAAACAACCCCCGAACCCGAAGTAGCTGCAGAAGCGGAGGCCACCGTGGAACCTGAAATGCCAACGCTCGCCTTTGACGTGGTAGAAAAAGATGAAGCTCCAGCTCCTGCGGAACCGGCCGCTCCTGCAACAGAGAAGAAAAGTTTGAACGACCGCCTGGCCGGTGGTGTTTTGAAGTTCGGTTTAAACGACCGCATCGGTTTTGTAAAAGATCTCTTTGACGGCAGTCAAGAAGATTTCAATCGCGTCGTAAGTCAGCTCAACACCTTGGGTTCTTTAGAGGAGGCAAACGAATTCATCCAAACCCACATTGCCGGAGAATACCGTTGGGAAGAAAAAGAAGAAACCGCGGCCCGATTCATGGCGGCAGTCGAGCAAAAATTTGGCTAATGGCGGGAACCCTATTCGTTGTTCCTACACCTGTGGGAAATCTAGAAGATATGACCCTCCGAGCGATCAACACGCTCAAGGCGGCTGATTTGATATTGGCAGAAGATACTCGGACCACAGGAAAACTAACAGCACACTTTGATATAGCCACACCCAAGCAGGCCTTCCACATGCACAACGAGCACAAGGTGGTCGAAAAATATGTAGCACAACTCCAAGGCGGGAGCACCATAGCTTTAGTCAGTGATGCAGGAACACCGGGCATCAGCGATCCTGGATTCTTGCTTATCCGAGCAGCTGTTAAAGCAGGTTGTGAAGTCATTACATTACCTGGCGCAACCGCCTTCGTCCCAGCATTAGTAAACAGTGGCCTGCCTTGTGATACCTTCTATTTCGAAGGATTCTTACCACCCAAAAAAGGAAGACAAACGAAACTTGAGCAAATCGCAGCCAGCAACAAAACTGTGGTGCTCTACGAAAGCCCGCATAAAATTGAAAAAACCCTCGCCCAAATTGTTGAATTTTGTGGTCCTGATCGCCCGGTGACCATTAGTCGCGAAATCTCGAAAAAGTTTGAAGAAACTTTACGCGGTTCGGCATCAGAATTGCTCGAACAAGTACAGCAGCGCGGTGGTTTAAAAGGAGAGATTGTTCTCTGCATTGGTGCCTAAGCACAAGAACACATGGTAGCATCTAAGATTCAAAATATTAACAACTGGTTTGACGCGCCTACGGAAAGCCCCTTGCTTATTGCAGGGCCGTGTTCTGTAGAAAGTCCCGAACAAATCAATGCTACGGCAGAGGCCTTGCGGACTCATACGCCCATTTCATTGTTGCGCGGCGGTGTGTGGAAACCTCGTACCAAACCAGGAAGCTTCGAAGGCGTAGGTCTTGAGGCTATGGATTGGTTGATCCAAGCCGGAAAACGAATTGGTACTCCAGTAACCACCGAGGTGGCAAATGCTGAGCACGTCGAAGCCGCGCTGAAAGCAGGCGTAGATGTTTTGTGGATAGGTGCAAGAACGACGGTGAATCCTTTTTACGTTCAGGAGATTGCCGAGGCGCTGAGAGGTGTGGACATCCCCGTTTTTGTAAAAAACCCAATACATGCTGAGATTGGACTTTGGGCCGGCGCTATTGAACGATTCCAAAAAGTTGGTATTCGACGTGTTGCTGCCGTTCATCGAGGGTTTTATGCAACTACAAAAGGCGTATACCGCAACGAACCCCACTGGCACCATAGCTTTGGCTTACGTGCCATGATGCCTGAAATTAAAATCATTGTGGACCCCAGTCATATTGCTGGAAAAAGACATTTAGTTCCGGAAATTTGTCAAGTAGCCATGGACCTCAGCATGGATGGAATCATGGTTGAAAGCCACATCACACCGGATAGTGCAATGAGTGATGCTGCGCAACAAGTAACGCCTGAACGCCTAGGTGAGATCATTCAAAATCTTGTCATCCACCCTACTCACCTTAAAAATGGAGCAAGTGACGAGCTCAAATCACTGCGTCATTCGTTGGACGAATTGGACGATGAACTCGTTTCTATCATGCGCAAGCGCTTTGCCCTAGCAAAAGACATTGCCTTAATCAAGGAGAAAGAAGGTGCGAGTATCTTCCAGATGGAGCGTTGGCTCAAACTGGTGAAGGAACGTACCGAAAGCGGCGATGGCGAAGCACTGACCCCTGAGTTCATGCACGATTTGTTTGCAACCATACACAAATACAGCGTAGAATACCAAACACGTCTGACTAAAAAAGAGTTGTAATGCGCTGGACACCGCGACCTTTAGTGGATCCAGGAGCGGTCTCTCAACTTACCGCTGAAGTAACGAAGGACGACCTGCTTTCGGCATTGCTCGTGCAGCGTGGTGTTCAAACTTTTGAAGAGGCAAAATCATTTTTTCGACCAGACTTAAAACACCTGCACAACCCCTACCGGATGAAGGACATGGAGCGTGCAGTGGAGCGGATAGAAAAAGCACGACTCGGTCAAGAGTCCGTTATGATCTACGGGGACTATGACGTAGATGGCACCACTTCGGTCGCTTTAATGTCCGAGTTCCTCGAAGGCAAATTTCCTATCGAAGCATATATTCCTGACCGATACAAGGAAGGCTACGGTTTATCCTTCGACGGAATTAACCTTGCCGCAGAGTTAGGCATCACCCTAATCATTGCCTTGGATTGCGGCATTAAAGCCTTCGATCAAATCGCTCACGCACGATCTCTCGGGATAGATGTCATTGTATGTGACCACCACCGCCCCGAGGAAAGACTACCAAAGGCCCATGCAATCCTTGACCCAAAGCGACCGGATTGCCCGTATCCGTACAAGGAACTCTCTGGCTGTGGTGTTGGCTTCAAGCTTTGCCAAGCCCTTTGTGAGCGTTGGGGCCTCCCGGAAGAACACTATTTACATCCATTGCTTGATTTATGTGCTGTAAGTATCGCTGCAGATATCGTACATGTGACCGGAGAAAACAGAATCCTGGCCTATTATGGTCTTGAACGCCTCAAACGCGGACAGGCAAGAGCTGGGTTTATGAGCCTGCTCGAAGCAAGTGCGAAAAATCCAACTACCCTCACCCTGCGCGACATTTCATTTAGCATCGCGCCGCGCATCAACGCCGCTGGACGCATGGAAAGCGGTTTACGCGCCGTAGAGCTTTTGCGAAGCAAGAATAAAGTGGAGCAAGACGAATTAGCTGCGAGAATCAATGCCTTCAATGTTGACCGAAAAGAAACCCAGGCTGAGATTTTCGAAGAGGCCAAAGCGCTGCTCGACCCGGAGCACTACCCCAACTCCAACGTACTATACAGTCCCAATTGGCACAAAGGTGTCGTAGGTATCGTCGCCTCAAAAATTGTCGAGACCCACTACCGCCCTACCATCATATTGACCAAAAGTGGGGATCATCTCGCAGGGTCAGCGCGAAGCGTCATTGGCTTTGATGTGTACAACGCCATTGAGGCGTGTGAAGGCCATATTTTACAATTCGGCGGGCACAAGTATGCAGCCGGACTTACGCTAGATGAAGCGCAGTTACCACATTTTAAGAAGGCCTTCGAAGCCTACTGCACCGCAAATCTAACCGAAGAAATGAAGGTGCCGGAATTGGTTTATGATGCACCGGCCCGATTAGACCAAATTACCGACCGCTTCTACAATATTCTGCACCAACTAGAACCGCACGGCGAGGCAAACGAAGCGCCTAAGTTTCTCATCCAAAATATCATCGATGCGGGAGGAAGCAAGGCCGTAGGGGCGGACGGAACTCATCTAAGACTTGAGGTGAAACACCCTAATTCAAATACCACCATTACAGGTATAGGTTTTGGCTTGGCCGACTGGATCACAGAATTAAAAAGTGGGACTCCCGTTGATATCATTGCAAGTATTTCATTGAATGAATTTAGGGGAGAAAAAAGTCTGCAACTCATGGTCGAAGCCATTCGATCTTCCAACGCTGAACTATTATGAGTTGGGGCGGAGCAGTAGCTGCTATGGTCAGCTCGATCAAAAACAATGCGCTGGCAAAGCGCACCAAAATTTTTGACAAAGAACACAAGGCTGGGTTCAGCAACGCACCAACCTATGACAAAAAGGTTAGTAAAGAGGAATTGAACACTATAAAATCTGAGATACAAGGTCGCGCTGCGAATCGTCGAAAACGGGAAATTTTTGGAGTACTCATTTCCATTCTCATTGCCGTTTTCATACTCGGAATCCTTTCTTTGGTTGCGTATAGATTCCTTTCGAAGTATTAAACTATTTCTGATCA
>CAJXTR010000012.1 GCA_913060465.1 uncultured Cryomorphaceae bacterium
AGTTCTTTAATACTGACAAAGGATTTGGCTTTATTAAAGACAACGATTCAAACACAGAGTACTTCGTACACGTTACAGGTCTCGTACACCAAATCGCTGAAGGCGACGCAGTAGAGTTTGAATTGAAAGAAGGAAAAAAAGGATTGAACGCTGTAAACGTAAAACAGCTCTAAGTTTATACCAGATTATTCCAAAGGCCTCCAGAAATGGGGGCCTTTTTTAGTGAATAAAAAAAGACGCTCAATCGCGTCTTTATTTTTGTGACCCCGCCAGGAATCGAACCTGGATCCTAGGCTCCGGAAACCCATATAATATCCATTATACTACGGGGCCAACCGTAGTTTACCCAATCACAGCGCCGCTATCCGCGCCGCCTTCAGGAGTCATGAGTTTTAGTTTGCCGTCAGACTCTTCAGCCATCAGTAACATGCCCTGGCTTTCAACGCCGCGGATTTTGCGTGGAGGCAGGTTCATGAGGACCGTTACCTTTTTGCCCACCATTTCTTCAGGTGAGAAGTGTTCCGCGATGCCGCTAACGATGGTGCGTTGGTCAAGACCGGTATCTACCAAGAACTTGAGGAGGCGATCCGCTTTGGGAACCCGCTCAGCCTCGAGGATGGTACCGACGCGGAGGTCCATAGCCATGAATTGGTCGAAAGAGATATCTTCTTTTTGTGCCATATGCTTCTTTTCTGAAGTGGTTTCTGGTTGTGTATTTGCAGCAGCGGCCGCTTCTAGTTTTTGACGTTGTGCGTCCATCTGCTCGTCTTCGATTTTGGAGAAGAGCAAGGTGCTTTCGCCTAACTGAGTTCCACCTGGGATGATGGTTTCTTCATTTGCATCCTCCCAACGGAATCCTTCGGCCATGCCTAACATGTTGCGAAGCTTCGCAGCTGTTGATGGCAAGAATGGCTCGAAGACGATGGCCGCAGCACCCATGATTTGGGTCGCCACGAAAAGTGCCACACCTGCACGGGTTGGGTCTTGCTTGTAAACTTTCCAAGGCTCTTGCTCCTGAAGGTATTTGTTTCCTAAACGAGCGACGTTCATGGCTTCGTTCACTGCTTCACGGAACTTGAAGGCTTCGATAGATTTAGCAATGCGACGGCCGTATTGGGTCATTGCTGCAAGCGCTTCGCGATCCGCATCCGTGAGGACGTCGGGTTGCTGAACGACACCTTCGAAGTATTTGTGGGTAAGCACCATTACTCGGTTGACGAAGTTTCCAAGGCCCGCAACGAGTTCGCTGTTGTTGCGCTGTTGGAAATCGGCCCAAGTGAAATCATTGTCCTTTGTTTCCGGCATGGTCGCGGTCAATGCGTAGCGCAAGACATCCTGCTGGCCAGGGAAATCCTGAAGGTATTCATGTAGCCATACGGCCCAGTTCTTTGAAGTGCTGAGTTTGCGACCCTCAAGGTTGAGGAATTCGTTCGCAGGCACTTGCGTCGGCAGGGCGTATTCGCCGTGCTGCTGGAGCATGGCAGGGAAAATGATACAGTGGAAAACGATGTTATCCTTGCCAATGAAATGGATGATTTCCGCATTGTCGCCTTTCCAGTACTCTTCCCAATCGTTTGGAAGGAGTTCTTGGGTGGCGCTGATGTAGCCAATGGGTGCATCAAACCACACATACATTACTTTTCCTTCGGCGCCTTCGACTGGAACGGGCACACCCCAGTCTAAATCGCGTGTCATCGCACGTGGCTGTAGGCCGTCGCCAGCGTTTAACCAGCTCATGCATTGGCCCATAACGTTAGGCTTCCAGCCTTCACGGCTCTCCAAGAAAGAGCGTAAATCGTCTGCAAGTTCGTCTAATGGTAAGAACCAGTTGGTTGTATTTCTCAGCTCTGGAGTTGCCCCGCTAAGCGTTGATTTTGGTTGTATGAGGTCAGTGGCGTTCAATGAAGTACCACAGGATTCACATTGGTCGCCATAGGCATCTGCCGCGTGACACTTTGGGCATTCGCCGGTGATGTAGCGGTCAGCAAGGAATTGGCCCGCTTCAGGATCAAAGTATTGCTGCGTCTCTTTCGCTACCAAAGCACCTTTGTCCATCAAGTTTTTGAAAAACTCTTGGGCATTTTTATGGTGTTGAGGACTTGAGGTGCGGCTGTAGTGATCAAAGCTGATTCCGAATTCTTCGAACGCGCCTTTCATCATCGCATTGTAGCGGTCCACCACATCTTGCGGTGTGATGCCCTCCTTCTTTGCTTTGATGGTAATAGGCACTCCGTGTTCATCGGAGCCACAGACGAACTTCACATCCCGGCCCCGCATTCGTAGATACCTCACATAGATATCCGACGGCAGGTAACACCCCGCGAGGTGCCCGATGTGTATAGGACCATTGGCGTACGGCAAAGCCGCTGTCACCATGATTTTTTTGTTCGTACTCATTCCTTTTTGATAACGTTTAAACGATACCGCGAAGATAATGCGCTTTTATTGGGTATTTTTCGGGTGATGAAACAAAGAATCCCTGCTTTTCTACAACCTGGAGATACCATCGGCATCAGTGCTACCGCCAGGTTCGCTACCCAAGAATCCATATCTATAGCAACTTCGTTCATTGAGGCTGCGGGATTCAAGGTTCACTATGATTTGGGAATTTTAAAACAACACCATCAGTTAGCTGGGACTATTGAAGAGCGCGTTGCCCACTTCAATGCACTAGTACACCATCCCGAGGTCAAGGCCATTTGGAACGTACGTGGCGGATACGGAAGTGCGGAGATTGTGGATGCGGTGGATTGGGCGGCGCTACAGGAAAATCCAAAATGGCTCGTGGGATTTTCAGATTTCACCACCTTTTTGTGCCATGGGGTTCAACAAGGATTGGCTACCCTACATGCTGCCATGCCAATCAGTTTTGAAACAACCAATTCCGAGGCGTTGAATGCAACATTCGATGTGTTACAAGGCGCAGAAGATGCGCTGCATTGCGCCATACCCAAAGACCTAAGTGGGCAAGTGATCGCAGGGAATTTGAGTGTCATTGCGAGTATTCTGGGAACGCCCAGCCTACCGAACTTGGACCGTTGTATTCTTCTTCTGGAAGATTTGGACGAATACCACTACCACTTGGACCGCATGCTTTTAACCTTAAAACGTCGTGGTGCTTTTAAGAAGCTCGCTGCGGTGGTATTGGGTGAGTTCTCAGACATTCACGATCATACCATTCCTTGGGGCGAGGATGTTGGACTGACTTTACGCAAGCATTTCGAGGCCGAGGGCGTTCCTATATACGAGCACCCTATTATTGGGCATGGAAAAGAAAATTGGCCCATAATATTGAGAGCTGTATGATTCATGTGAATTTTGGAATTCCGAATGAAGAAAATCATTCTTTGACCTTTGATACCCTGTCGGAGGCCCGTGAAAAAGTCACCAAGTGGCTGGAAACAAAGACTTTTTATCTGCAGGTTGAAAAAGAGGAGCAAAGTGGTTGCCGATTACTAAAGCTGGACAACGGAACATGGGAGGTTCGCGTCGCCTCATGGGAAAAAGACGGTAAGAATACTTTGGAGCGCGTTTTCACCTCGACGAATCGGACCGAGGTTTTTGAAGTGATGCAGATCTATTTATCCGATCCAGGACATTTTTCTGCCATGGGGCACATACTTAAGCTGCATGAAGATCGAAAACAACGAAAAGGGACCTTTACCGAAAGGCATAAAAAACGATATGCGGAAAAGCAACGGATAGAAAATCAAAAGACTTGGGTTTCGTTCATTATTTCGATATTGATTTTCGCAATTCTCTCCATTTTCTTCTACCGCCAGGTGATGACGCTGTAAAACTTTTAGTTCTCCACATTATTTGATTCTGGAGGAATTTGTGTCCAATTTAATGGGCATGCAGTTCTATCAGAAATACGAAATACGTGCCCTAAACCTTCTGCTCAGAGACGGCTATACTTTCATTGCAAAGGATTATCGCCTTGGGCATCATCAAGCCGATTTAGTGGTAAAAAAGCGGAATGTCCTCTATGTGGTCGAGGTTAAATACCGAAAAACCATTCCGGAAGAGGCTTGGCAATGGGTAACGTCAGCACAAATTCATCGACTGCTAAAGTTAGGCGCGGGCCTTCTTAGGGAGCACCAATGCTCAGAACTTCAGTTATTGCTAGTCGGGTTTTCAAATGAATTGGACACCCCGATCCTACTCCCTTTGGATGTTAACTGAAATTTTGTGGCATTTGAATTGCAGAGGAGCTAAGCCACTACCTTTGTAAAAATTACCGCACCATGCGCAACAGCCGTTCCAACAATAGAGGCCCGAGAAAAACTGAAAGCGATAACAGATTTGCTTCAGGCAGCCGTACCCCAAGATTTACAGAAAATGATGGGGAGCAAAGAGGCCCTAAGCGGGACTTCAAAAAAGGCCCTAGCAACTTCAAACGTGTGAAGCGTAAAAGTGCAGAAGAACTTACCGGCTCGAACGAAGATGTTCGATTGAATCGTTTTCTTTCTATCGCAGGTATTTGTAACCGTCGCGAAGCTGATGATTTGATTGCAGCAGGTTTGGTCGAGATCAATGGCAAAGTAGTGACCACGATGGGCTACAAGGTCAAGCCTACGGATACTGTAAAATTCAACGGGAGTCTTATAAAGAGCGAAAAGAAAAAATACCTCTTGCTCAATAAGCCCAAAGGTTTCATTACCACAGTGAATGACCGCCACGTGAAAAAGAGCGTGAATGAACTCATTGGAAATGCCACGCGCGAGGTGCTATACCCGGTCGGTACGATGGACCGCTCCATGACGGGGGTCCTACTCTTCACCAATGATGCCGATACAGCAAAAAAACTGACGCATCCCGCAAAAGGTGCAGTTCAGATCTTGAGCGTCGTACTTGATAAGCCTTTGCAAAAAGGACATTTGGCGGCTATTTCCAAGGGCGTTGAGCTAGAGGATGGCAAAGCATTTATCGAGGAAATCAAATATGCCGACGAGAACAATAAACGTGAGGTAGGCATTCGTTTGCAGAGCGGGAAAAACCGTTTGGTTCACCGCATCTTTCAATCCCTTGGGTATTCTATTGAGAAAATTGACCGTGTATCTTTTGCTGGCTTGACGAAAAAGAGCCTTGATCGAGGGCATTACCGTTTGTTAGATGCTAAAGAAATAGGGTTTCTTAAAACACGCTAAGAATTGATGAAGAGCGCGCTGAAAATATTGGCTTACCTAGCGCTTGTGCTCTTCCTTGTCCTAGCAGGGGGCGCTGCTTACCTCTATTCGAATCAGGATAAAATAATCGCAGGGGGAGTCGAGAAACTCAACACCCAGCTTAAAACGCCTGTATCTGTAAGTACCATAGATCTTGATCTATTTTCAGGATTTCCTCGCGTTCGCATCGTCCTAAATGATGTGTTGATTGAGGACCCCTTTGGCGGAAGCGCACCATTGATTAAGGCCGGTGAAGTTGGCCTCGGTATGAATGTTATCGGTGTCATCAAGGGTGATTATACCGTTGAAGAACTTGCGGTTTCAGATGGCGAGGTGCATTTGCGACATGATAAAAACAAGGGAGATAATTGGGATTTGTTAGTGGAATCCGATACTGGATCGACGGAGATCAACCTCAAGCATTTTGAAGCCAAACAGGTGCACCTCACTTACGACGACTACGAGGAGGATTCCTATTACGAGGCATTCATCGATGCACTCACATCCTCTGGAAGTATCTCGGAAGACGTCCTCTTTGACATAAATGCAGATCTCGAGCATACCTATGTCACCATTGACCAGAGCAAGTTTTTAGTCGATGCACCGCTCAAGGGTGGTGCCAATGTTTTGTTTAGTCCAAACGATTGGAAAATAGAAACGCGGGGTCTTAAGCTCGCAGGATATCCCGTTGAGCTTTTACTCCATTCAACTGGAGGGAAAATTAGTGCAGAACAGATGGACATACCCGCTGCACTGCCGTATGCACCTTTGTTCGAATTGCCGGATGATGTTAACATATCAGCGTTGAAGGCCAGTTGGGTGTGGTCAGGCACTTACGAAGATTGGAAAGTGGACTTTTCGACGAATGGGTCCAGCATGACCTATAATGGAATCGCAATTCCTTCTGTTTCTTGTTCAGGAGCTTTTGTTTGGAGTGCACAGCCAAGTATTTCCGTCCGTACCCTTCAGGTGAAAACGAAAACGGGGGAGATCTCAGGATCGCTTTCCATTGAAGGAGCAAGGCCTCAATTAATCACCAACCTCAGCGGGGGCTCGAACCTCAGCGAACTCTTTGACTTTGTCGAAACCGGCATCCTCGTGAACCCAATGGGTTTTTGGAAAGGACAAGATATTGTTATCAAGCAAGCGTTCCGTTCCTGGGATGACTTGAGTCCTTACGGCAGCCCATTGTTTGAAGGTAAAATTCAACTTACCGAAGGTTCTTTTGGGCTCGCGGAAAGCAATATTGTCTTCGACAAAGTAGAGGCCGATTTGAGTGCAGACGGCCGTCATATTGCGGTTGAGCGTTGCTTTTTGAAAAGTGAAATGAATTCTGCCGTGGTTAGTGGCATGATTTACCACGCCCTTGAACCCGGCGGCTACCCGAAAGTGGAACTTCAAATGCAAAGCCCTACCATAAATGTGGACCCACTTTTATTCTGGGAATTTGAAGATTCCCCGGAAGATGTTGATGAAGAAACCACGTTCGACTATAGCGTAGAGGTTCAGGTGGACCATATAACGCTGGGTGATTTTGTCGGAACTAATTTGAAAGGGACGGTATTTAACCGAGGTACCTGGATGTTAGGCAAAAACATGAGCATCGAAGGATGTGATGGAACTATGGGTGGAAATTGGACCCTGTTGGAGGATGGAAGTAATAATGTATTCAAAGCCGAATTGAGTGCGAAGCAAATCCAATTGGACCAACTCCTAGCAAGCTTCAACAGTTTTGATATTGAGGATCTCGACGCCTCGAATCTTCTTGGAGAGGCTAATGTTGATGCTACGGTTTCTTTAACTTTTGATGCCGATTGGGAACAAATTTCAAGTAAAACGCTGGTAGAGGGCCATGGGGAGATCCGCAACGGAACCCTTCAAAACTATGCCCCGCTTCAAGAGTTGAGCGCTTTCATCGATCAAGGCGAGCTTAAACGTATTAACTTCCCTTACCTCAGCTCAGATTTTAGGGTGCATGGCGATACCTTACAACTTCCTGAGACCAAGGTTGAAAACAGCGCTATGAACCTTTGGGTCAATGGTTGGCAGAATCTAGAAACCGATGATATTCGCTACAGTGTACGTTTAGGACTTAAGGACCTGGCCCTACGTGGAAAGAACTCAAATCGCGACCTCGGAGATTGGATAGG
The DNA here is from genome assembly GCA_913060465.1 of uncultured Cryomorphaceae bacterium. Taxonomy (GTDB): domain Bacteria; phylum Bacteroidota; class Bacteroidia; order Flavobacteriales; family Schleiferiaceae; genus UBA10364. The sequence continues at coordinate 7,319 of CAJXTR010000012.1, forward strand.
AGAAGCTGAAAACGAACAACAACCCTATATCCGACTTATTGTAGGCTGCAATCTCGATGATGTTTGTATCAGCCTCGATCGCAAACGTATCAAGCAAAACTTTAAAGAAACACTAAAGCAAGAAAAGCAGGATTTACTGGATGTTTTCAAACCTACCCCGAAGGAGGAAAAGAAACCCTTCCAAGAGACCCCGGGTTCAGGATCTTTCGATCTAGTTTGGCCCGAGGATAGCCTTAACGCATCGCCAAGAATTCCTTTCTAAAATCTTTCGAGGCTTTTTCCAAGCCTATTCTGACAATTAATCGCGAGTAGAGTCCACTTAGGTAGCCCATTTCCAAATGTGCCTCCGCCACCACCGCATCCTTTTGCCAGATGCACTTCAATACCCAGCCTATTCCCTTTTGGAGAATGTCGGGTGCACCCTCTGCGGCCACTTGACAATAAGCAAACGCCTCATCAAATCTTCCGTGATTGATCATGTGCAACGTCGAGACTACCGCAGTGCGCTTATGCCACATACTATCACTCGCCAAGAACGCTTCTAAGGTGCTATAATCCTCACTTTCGAAAGCCATACGTCCAAAGATATTGTATGCGCAGGTGTCCACTAGGTCCCAATTATTAATGCCCTCAAAATGATCTCTTAGGAAATCGTGCCAATGGGTTCTGCGTTTACGCTCCGCTCCAAACCTTCTCATCAGCGCAAAGAGCGCCGTATGTCGCACCTCATGACACTCGTGGACTAAACCAGAGGCTAAAACATCCTCGTCCCATTGCAAGGCATATTCCTTAGCTACCAATCGACGGTTAGGCACCATCACGCCAATGAATACATCACCCTCCCCATAGCCGCCTGGGTAATTCTGGAAATAACGCGAAAAGTCCTTGACCCTTTCCGGTTCTGCCAAAGGCAATAGAGCTTCGTAGATGGGATGCTGCATTATTCGTGCTCGGAAAAGAGCTGATCCAAGGTTTGCTGTGATAATGGATGATAAGATGGTCGAGCCTTGGCATAGATCTCCTTGGCCCAAGCCTGACGCTTCTCGTCGCCCTCAAGCATACTCGCATACATGGGCACAATGAATTTGCGACGGCCCACACTCATCAAGAAGCTTTCCACTTTTTCTTCGTATTTCTTCGGATCAAAACCTTCAAAATCTGTTTTCAAGATAGCCGTATACCAAGCCGCTACAATTTCTGGGTTTGGACTTGCTGTAAACCCATAGTTTGCATCTGCTAATCGGTAATGTCCTACCGTGGCACCACCCGCTTCAAGTCCTCTGATGTAGCGCAACCATTCGTGTGTGGTCCATCGAATCGTAATGTCCTGCTCGAGGTAGACCATGGACTTCGCATCGGGATCTTCAGGGCTCACCCCTAGCAACATCTTGACTGCCTCATCCACAATGTAGAATCTGTTCGAAGCTGGGAAAGGACAATTCGCTGGTAATCCCTTGCCATAGACCCATTCATTCACACCAATCTTGTTCCATTCCTCTTGCGTTAATAGCCCTGCCAACTCTTGAAGGAAGGACTCCGTAATCATGGTTTGGAATTTATAGGTATCGAAATAGGATTTCAAGAATGCATCCCAGCGCTCACGGCCTACGGTTTGCTCACAGAGTTTCAAAAAGTGAAATCCTTTGTCATACGCAATAGCGGTCACAGCATCGTCTGGGTTTTTTCCTTGAAGGTCTTGTTTCAAGATGGTAGCCTCAGGATCCTCTTCGAGCATAACGGCCAATTCACGTTGCAAATCATCATAGCTCAACGCTTCGAGCATATCTGCAAAGTCAGGACCATAAACCGCTTCCATAATTCGCATTTCAAAGTATACGGTAAACCCTTCATTCAACCAGAAGTCATTCCAAGTAGCATTGGTCACCAAGTTTCCGCTCCAACTGTGCGCCAGTTCGTGGGCAATCAAACTCGTCAAGCTCATATCTCCAACAATAACCGTTGGTGTCAGGAATGTAAGGCGCGGATTCTCCATCCCCCCGAATGGGAACGACGGCGGCAACACCAACATATCGTAGCGTCCCCAGTAGTACGGTCCGTACAAATACTCCGCACGTGAAATCATATCCTCCGTCTGACTGAACTCAAAGGCCGCATTGCGTACCATCTCTGGCTCCGCATAAACCCCTGAGCGCTCACCTAATTCGATAAAGGCTAAATCCCCTGCACCTAAAGCGAGAAGGTAACTTGGAATAGGCTGTGGCATAGAAAATTCGTAGACCCCGTCGTCGGATTTTTGCGTAGGGTTCGATGCACTCATTAGGGCAAGCATTCCCTTTGGCACCTTAACCTTTGCTTCGTAGGTGAATCTCACACCGGGCCGGTCCTGACAAGGCACCCAAGTACGCGCCAAAATAGCTTGACTCTGTGTAAATAAGAACGGCATACGCTTTCCTTGGGTTAGCTCCGCAGGATACCACTGCAGGGCTTCTGCTTTTTCGGTAGTCTCATAGGTGATAACTACCTCTTTATCGCCTTCCTCAAGCATCACCACCAATGGTGTACCTAATAATTCATCTGATTTCCCTAGATGCCATTTCGCAGGCAGGCCACTTACGTTGACCTGTTTAATCTTCAAGTCTTTAGTATCGAAAACAATAGAATCACCAATGCTGTGGCCTCCCAACGTCCATTGTGCTGTTGCGCGAATGATCTGCTTCTCAAAGTCAACATCAGCTTCCCAATACAAGCGACTTACCACAGATTCGGTAGTACTGTAACTATGTGGATCATTAAACAACTCCGCTCGAACACTGGTATCGCCATATATTTTCTCGGGCTTGACCGTTGGTGCCGGGGCGACCGCTTCGTTTTGCTGGCAGCTTGAGAAAAATAAAAGGCCAGCGAGGGCCGCGAGTGATAAGGCAGAAGTTGTTTTCATTTTATGTACTTTTCGGGTAGTGAATATACCGCACATGAGACAAAAACCTGGCCTACTTTCCCGACTAGTTGTGAGTTCCTTAGCTGTATTTGCAGCCGATTGGTTGTTGCCCGGCGTAAGCATCGATAGCTTCAGTACTGCCATAGGGGTAGCCATTGTTCTAGGAATTCTCAATGCCACACTAAAGCCACTCCTGATCATCATCACCATACCCTTGACATTCCTATCGCTTGGGTTGTTCTTGTTGATCATCAACGCCATCATTATCGGAGTCGCGGATCAGTGGATTGAAGGCCTAACCGTCAACAGTGTTTGGACAGCTATCCTTTTCAGCTTTCTGGTCTCAGCCATCAGCTCCTGGATGTACAAATGGGGAGAAGGGCGTTAGTCCAGCTGGGACAATTCCCACTGGGCCTTAATCCCGAAGGTCTTTGCAGCCAATTCTAAGAAACTTGGTGTCTTATCACTGAGGTAGAACTTAGTTTCCAATTCTTCCCCTTCAACACCTGCCGAACAATGCTTAGCTACCTCTTGTGCAACGATGGCCGGCGCATCTATCCATGCAACACCTTCTAACAACGAACCCGCAGCTTCTTTCAACAAAGGATAATGGGTACACCCGGGCACCAATGCCTCAATACCGTCCAATACAGGGTCGTTCAAATAATGCTGCAACACCTGTACTTCGATACCGGTACCTAGGAAACCATCCTCAATCAACGGGACCAATAACGGCGTCGCCAAACTTTTGAGTTGAATTTGAGCATTTTTTGCCTGCAACTTTCGGGCATACGCACCGCTACGAACTGTCGCACGGGTACCGAGCAGACCTACTTGTTGGTGGGTTCCTCCAGCCACGGCCTCAACTACCGGATCGATGACATTGATGAACTGCAATTCCGGAAAGCGTTCTTCAAGAACTTTACCCGCAGCAGCGCTGGCACTATTACAAGCAATGACAATCAAATCACAGCCCTGATTTTTAAGGAAGCTTACGATTTCTGTACTGTAAGACTGAATGGCCGCATCACTTTTATCGCCATACGGCAAGTGCAGGGTATCGCCATAATAGATTTTAGGAATGCCGGGCAGCACCTTCTCCAAGGCTTGCAACACGGTCAACCCACCTAGTCCACTATCGAACAGTCCTATCTTTTGTACGGCTTTCATCAGGCGCAATTTACGGCATAAAGAAACCCCTTCGGATGCTCCGAAGGGGTTCCCAAAATTTTCTATCTGAACTGAGAATTATTTAACTCCCAACTCTGCTTTAACGAGTGCCATTACATCTTCACCACCGTCCAAGTAAATAACGATCGCTTTAGATGGAGAAGCATCCAAGATGTACGCGAAGCCATTGTCTTTAGCAACCTTGTTCACTGCATTCTGAGCTTTCTCAATGATAGGCAACATTAAATCCATTTGCTTGCGTTGCAATTCTTGCTGAGCGCTTTGGTTGAATGCCATGATGCGTTGCTCCATGCCTTGCAATTCCTCTTGCTCTTTTTGTAAGCGCAATTGTGTCCAAGTATCCATGTTTGCCTGTGCATTCTGCATCTTTGTGATGTATTCCTGCTGCATTGCTTCAGCATCACCTTCCAATTGACCAGCGTACTTTTCGATTTCCGCTTGTGCAGTTTGTGTTTCAGGCATGATAGCCAACAGCTCATCAACATTGATGTGACCTACTTTTTGCTGTGCCGTAGCAGATCCAGCAAGGCCGAGTGTCAAGGCAATTGCGAGTAATACTCTTTTCATTGTTTTTAATTTATCGCTTTAAATTATCTAAAACTTCGTCACTGTAGTCTTTCTCCTTGTCAACAAAGAGAACCCCACTATCCGCGCTTTTGTCCAAAATTAGGTCTAATTTCCTTTTGGTCGCTAATGCCTGCACGGCGCCGAAGACTTTATCTTGAATGGGTTGGACGAGCTGAGCGCGCTTTATAAATAGCTCGCCTTCCGGTCCAAAATATTTTTGTTGTAGGGCCAATACCTCGGCCTCCTTATCCTTTATTGCTTTTTCACGCGCCTCCAATTTCGACGGCGTCAAAAGTATACGCTCCGCAGCCAGTGCGTCTTTCAGACTTTGCAATTCACTCTGCAATGCACTCACCTCACCCGCCCATTGCTCGCTCAATTTATTCAATTGGCTTTTGGCTTGTTCGTATTCAGGCATGTTGCTGAGAATATAGTCTGTATCTACAACACCATAGCGTTGTGCCATCAGCGGCAGGCTGAGCACAAGTGCCAAGACGATATGTAGAACTCTAAATTTCACAGCGGCGAATGTATTGAATTAAAACTGTTGGCCAATTATAAAGTGCGTTTGCCATCCACTTGCGGCAGCACCGTTTGGCATTGGATCAAACCCATAGGCAACATCAACCCCCATCAAACCAAACATTGGCATGAAGATACGCAAACCAACACCAGCACTACGCTTCAAGTTAAACGCTCTGTAGTCCCAGAAATTGTCGTAGTTATTTCCTCCTTCCAAGAAGGCCAATGGGAATACTTGAGCAGAAGGGTTGTTCGCCACAATGTAACGGAATTCCAAAATGTATTTGTTGTACAAAGCACCTCCACCGGCTGGGGTAATACTGTTGTTTTGATACCCACGTAGACCCACGATCTCACGACCATCAATAACGAAGTTCGCCAGTCCATCACCCCCGACATAGAAGCGTTCGAACGGTGGAAGACCGAGGTCTTTGTTGTATGAACCTAGGTAACCAAACTCACCATGTGTACGGATAACGAATTTAGAGGTGATCGGCGCAAACCAATCCGCATTCAGCTTCCATTTGTGGTATTCCACTAAACGGAATCTTTCTTCACTGCTCAATGACTTGTAGTCAATGTCTTTGTTGAACATGCTAAATGGCGGCGTCAACTCTGCTGCAAAAGATAACTGTGAACCACGTGTTGGGAAAATAGGCACATCGGTGTTGTTACGTCCCAAGGTGAATTTGTAGTTCACGTTGTTCGAGATACCCTTATTGTAGTTCAAGAATCCTGTAGGGAAGTTATCGAGGTTGAATCGACGGAATTCCAATCCTTGGTACAAGGTGAAATAATCATCCGGCCATTTCAATCGCTGACCCAATCCAAAGTTTACCCCAGTAATGTAAAGGCTTTGACGGTTCGGGTCGTTCGCACGTACCCCGTTGCTCTGAACGTTGTGGTAAATAGTCGCAGTAAAACTGTTTGGTTTTCTTCCGCCCAACCATGGTTCTGTGAACGAAGCATTGTAGCTCTGGAAGTACAAACCATTTGACTGTGCACGAAGATTAATGCTTTGGCCATCCCCCGTAGGTAGCGGCTGCCAAGCTCGCTTGTTGTTGATGTTGCGCGCTGAGAAGTTGTTAAAGTTCAAACCAAAGGTTCCAACCACACGGCCGGCACCCCATCCACCTTGTAATTCTAACTGAGACGTAGAGCGCTCCACTACGGTGTATTCCAAATCTACCGTTCCCGTTTGCGGATCCGGTACTGGATTCACGCCAATCTGTGTTTGGTCGAAGTATCCTAACTGCGCCAATTCACGAATGGTACGTTGAATCATTGCTTTTGAGAACAAATCACCCGGCTTCGTGCGTACTTCACGATAGACCACATGGTCATTTGTGCGCTCGTTACCCGTGATACTCACCTTGCGAATAGTCGCTTGGCGTCCTTCTTGAATTCTGATTTCGATATCGATGGTATCGTTGTGTACGCTTTTTTCAATGGGTACTACCTGCGAGAATAAGTAACCGTTGTTCAAGTAGATCGATGCTACATCGTTTCCATTTGGATCAAAACTGACACGCTCATTCAAATGCTGGCTATCGTAAATATCTCCACGATTAATCTTAAGGATGGTCTTAAGGATCGGGGTGTCGTATTTCGTATTACCTACAAAAGTGATATCGCCAAAGTAGAATTTGCGGCCTTCTTCTACCGTAATTTCAACGTTGACTAATTCGCCATCAATGGAATATGAGGTATCTGAGATGATTCGCGCATCACGGTACCCCATTGAGTTGTATTTACTTACAATAGCTTTAAGATCCTCTCGGTATTCCTTTTTGCGAAGTTTTGAAGTTTTGAAGATGGCTTTTCCTTTCATCTTCGTGTTCTTCATAGCCTTCAGCAATACCTTATCTGCTACCGCCTCGTTTCCATGGAAAACAATCTCATTCACACGAACACGCTCTCCTGGATCAATCTTGAAACCTAAAATTACGGCATGGTTGAAGGCACTATCGACATCCTGTGTGATAGCTACGCTCGCATTGAGGTATCCCTTTTCCTTGAAGTATTTTTCAATTTTGTTGCGGCTCATCACCACAAGGTTGTCGTTAACCACTTTTCCGGCGCGAAGACCAAGCTCCTCACGTAGGTCGTCCTTCCAAGATTTTTTCACCCCTACGATGTAGTATTTACTCATCTTAGGTAGTTCCTTGAGGTAAATGTCGAGGTAGACTTTATTCCCTGCCTTGTTTACCACACGGAAGGTGATGTCCTCAAAAAGCTGTTGCTTCCAAAGCGTGCGTATGGCTTCAGAGATGGCCGGGTCTGGGAATTGAATCTTATCCCCAACGCGAATGTTGGTCAACATGATGACCACATTTGGGTCCAAATCTTTGGTGCCGCTGACAGTCATACCTGCAACTTCATAATCAACACCAGGGAGAAGGTTAAAATCTCCTGTAGTCACAATCTGACCACGTGTGGTCAAAGTAGCTACTACCAATAAAAGGGCCCAAAGGGTACGCTTCATGCTCTATTTTTCCGTTAGTTGTTCGGAGGTTTGTCCGTAGCGGCGCTCTCTATTTTGGAACGCTGCGATTGCATCGTACAAACCCTGTGCATCGAAGTCCGGCCAAAGGATGGGAGTGAAATACAACTCTGCATAGGCTAACTGCCAAAGCAAATAGTTGCTAATGCGCTGTTCTCCACTCGTTCTGATCATCAGATCCGGATGCGGCATGCCCGCAGTGAACAACGAATTCTCTATGTGGTCTTCCGAAATTTCTTCGGGTTTTAAGTCGCCTGTAGCCACTTTAGCAGCGATTTTACGCACTGCCTGAACCATCTCATCCTGTGAGCCGTAACTCAAAGCAAGTGTCAAAGTTAACCCATCATTTTTGGATGTGGTAGCAATGACAGACATTAACTTTTTATTTGCTTTTTCAGGCAATGAAGCCACGTTTCCAATGGCTGCCAAACGCACGTTATTGTCCATCAATGTCGGCAACTCTTTTTCGAGGGCCGTCATCAAGATGTTCATCAATGCATCGACCTCAGCTTTTGGTCGATTCCAATTCTCTGTGGAGAAAGCATAGACCGTTAAATACCCGAGGCCAAGCTCTGCACAGGCAGTGGTGATTTTGCGCAAGGCCTCTACCCCAACCTCGTGACCACGTACGCGGGTTAGAAAACCTTGTTGCTTTGCCCAGCGACCATTGCCGTCCATGATGACCGCAATGTGTTGCGGAACATGGTCGGGATCTAACCCGGCTTTGATGCGGTTATCCCTGAATATTTTAGAATCCACTGCAGCGCTCATCTCGAGGACTTAGGTTATAAAAAATGGTTACGCCCGCAAAAATAGACCAATCCTTGGATTGAGCATTACCTCGAGCTAGTCCACTTTGGTAGGGCACTAGACCTGGGTTTGAAAAATAGGCTGCAAGTTCACCGCGTTCATCGGCCAATGCAAGGGCATCGACGTAATCCCCACTGGTATCATCGAGGTAATCGGACCCGTAAGAGCGCCAGCCAACTTCCGCGGTCATGCTCCAATCTCGGGCTAAACTTTGACGATAGCCAAAGCCAAAAGGCACGGTGAGTGTTGTGTTCCCATAGAACAGCTGGTCTTTGAGTTCGGTTTGTTGACCTTCCGTGCCCAAGGGGCGTAGATCGTACCAAGTATCTTCATACAAGCCTTGGGGATTGTATTGAGTTAGGCCTATACCTGCAAAGAGGTAGAAAGATTGCGGGTGTTTCGTTCCCGTTCCGTAGGGCCAGTAGTTGAACTCTGTCATGTAGGACAATTCCGAAATCTCTGTTCTGAAAGAAATGTCGCGGTCTTGTTTGAAATCGTCCTTTGCCCAGGCATCAACGCCACTGAGGTACCCCATGGAGAAGTTTAGCCTTGTAGACCAATGCCAGTTGTATTGGCGGCGCAAGGTGATTTGCCCGGCAGGTTGATTGGGTAAGAAACCATAAGCACCCTCAGCTGCCATGCCAACGGCACCCACATCGCCGTGAAAGAGGGTTCCGGAGCCGCCAAGACCGAGCTCGAGGAATTGGGCCTGGCCATAAAAGGAAAGTCCCATGAGGGCCGAAAAAAGTAGGGTACGTAAGGTCATTTAATTTCTGTGGTCCAATCCCCAACTGAGCTTGTTGCGCAGCGTGGACGGGAAATCTTGCATTTCTGTTTGCACCAAAGCGATGCGGAAATCTGCCTTCTGTACGAACAGCTCTGTGTCGGTATCGAAGCTGTGCATACGGCTATCCAATGAAGTTAAAAATTCGTTTTCGCGGCTTTCTACACGAAGGCGTAAGGTGTTATTGTCGGAAATAACGAATGGACGCATGGTTAAATTGTGTGGCGCGATAGGTGTAAGTACAAAGTTTTCGCTGTTGGGCATGATGATGGGACCGCCACAACTCAAACTATAGCCGGTCGACCCGGTAGGCGTGCTGATGATCAGACCATCTGCCCAATAGCTGTTCAGGTAAGCACCATTTAGGTAAGTGTGAACGGTGATCATGCTTGTGGTTTCCTTTCGGGCAATGGTGATTTCGTTCAAAGCGAAGTTTGGCTTCATCACATGTGTAGAAGAGGAACGCGCTTGTAGTAATGAGCGAAAGTCAAGCTGGAAACGGCCCGTAAATAAGGCATCAAGCGAGGTCACAATATTGTTTTTTGCGACGTTCGCGAGGAAGCCTAATCGGCCCATGTTGATTCCCAAAATAGGAATGTCCTTACTTTGGATCAGCACCGTGGCTTCGAGTATGGTTCCATCGCCCCCGAGGGAAACGAGGAAATGAGGATCGAATTGGCCCAGTTCCTCCTCGTTTGAAAAGGTGCTAAATGAAACGTCTTTAAACTCTTCCGCACAGATCTCTTCACAAGCAGGACGAAGGGTATGAAAAACTGAGAATGTTACGCCTTCTTCCACCAACTTTTCCAATACGACCTCCACATAGGGCAAGTTCGCTGGCTTTGGGGCTCTACCGTACAGTGCAATTCTCATTAGTACTTCAAATAATTCATCAGATGGTCGTAGCGTTCACGATAATCTGAATCAAAGTTTCTATCGCCAAAGATACCGCCAATTTCGTAGCCATAGCGCTGTAGGGATTGGACAATAGGTCCGGAGTGTTCTACATTGATTTTCAGCGTAATCTCTACCTCGTTAGCAGCGCTGGAATGAGTCAACCAGCTGGCTAAAATCTTTGCGTCATTTTGCTCCACCACAGCGGCCATTTCTGCCATACTGTATTGGGCTGTTTCTGCGCGCATAACTAATATGGCACCTGGTTGGCTTAAGGCTGGAGTAGAGCGGAAAAACTCCAAAACATCCGTCAGCATATGTGCGCCTTTGTAAAACCCTTCATGGTCAACGATAGGGATTAATGTAATGCGATCACGCGTGCACACATCCATCAATATGAAGGCATGCGCATTAGGCAAAACAGATGGTGCAAAGGCTGGGTTGAACACTGTTTGAATAGGTGCGTTATCATCTTCAGATTCGAATAAAACGTCTTCACTGATAAGCCCCATGTACTTACCTGAAGCATCGACCAATGGCAAATGGGATAATTTCCATTCCTCCATTTGGTCCAAAGCCTCCACCACAAGGTCCGAAGGACGCAGCGGTGATATGGGTTCAGTATGTACGGTTTCTTCTAGCATTCTTACACAAACATAGGCCTTTTCGTTAGTTTTGCACCCATGAACAATCACACAAAACTTAGTGTCAACATCAACAAAGTTGCCACCCTCCGTAACGCACGAGGCGGAGATGTCCCGAACGTATTAAACGTCGCATTAGATTGTGAACGATTCGGTGCCGAAGGAATAACCGTTCACCCGCGTCCCGACCAACGTCATATTCGTTATAGTGATGTGGCGGAATTGGCCCCGGCTGTGAAGACTGAGTTTAATATCGAGGGTTATCCGAACGAGGAATTCATTGCGCTTGTTTTGGCCAATAAGCCGGCTCAAGTTACGCTTGTCCCGGATCCGCCAGGGGTGCTCACCTCAAATGCGGGATGGGATACCGTTGCACACGGGGAGTTTTTACGACCAATTATTCAAACCTTCAAGGCTGCGGGAATACGTACATCCATTTTTATTGAAACGGACCAAAAGCTCATTGCCCAAGCGAAAGAAATAGGGACGGACCGCATCGAACTTTACACCGAATCTTACGCTGTAGGCTATAAAAAGGACCCCGCTGCCGCGGTGGCACCGTTTGTTGAAAGCGCAAAATTTGCGAAATCCATAGGACTTGGAGTCAACGCGGGTCATGACCTGAGTTTAGAAAATCTCAGCTACTTTGGAAAGGAACTCTACGGCTACCTTGACGAAGTAAGCATTGGTCATGCCCTTATTGCAGATGCTTTGTACCTGGGTCTTCATAATACCATTCAGCAATACAGAAACTGCTTGAACCCTACAGCATGGAAGTAAGCCAGCTATTTTCAAAAATCTACGGCGAAGGCGCGCCATTATTGATTCTTCATGGTCTTTTTGGCATGGGGGATAACTGGGCGACACATGCAAAAATATGGGCAGAGCAAGGCTGGCAAGTTCATGCCATCGACCAGCGCAATCACGGACGTTCACCCCATGTAGCTGAGCACAACTATGAAGCCATGGCTGCAGACCTTGAGGCCTACATGGACCAGCACAACCTTGAGGCGGCACACCTCTTGGGGCACAGTATGGGCGGAAAAACGGCAATGCATTTTGCCGTTTCGCGGCCGCATCGAGTCAAGGCATTGGTTGTTGTTGATATTGCTCCTAAAGCCTACCCCATACACCATCAAGGTTATATCGACGCCATGCGCTCCATAGATTTCAATAGCGTAAGCAAGCGTAGCGAGGCGGATGACCAATTGGCCAAAACGGTACAAAATGCGGGAATACGCCAGTTTTTCTTGAAGAGCCTTTACCGCGTCACCAAAGACACCTTTGCGTTCCGGTTTAACCTCGACGCCATCGAAACCCATTTAGACGAAGTGGGCACACCGTTGGAGTTTGGGTATTACGATAACCCAACACTCTTTATCGCCGGTGGCATGAGTGGGTATATTGAGCCCAGTGACCACGATAAAATTTACGAGCATTTCCCACAAGCGGAGATTGAAACCATTGCGAACGCTGGGCACTGGGTGCATGCGGAAGCCTTCGAGCCTTTTTCAAAAATGGTCAGTGAATTCTTAGCGGAACATCAATAGTCCATGACGCTTTTGAGCTGCAGCTCTAGGCGCATCACCGCAGATTTTTTTTGCAGCAGGAGTTCCTCGTGTTCGGGTCGACCCAGAAACTTCCATGCGCCGTTGCTAAAGCCGTAAAGCTCGGTAGGTTGGCCAAAAATCCCCATGTCCAATTCCTCATTGCCGTTCGCATCTTCATAGATGACCACACCAAAAGTTTGAGGCAAGTCAACGGGTACCCAAACGGGTGTATTGGCGTCGTTGAGAGGAGCAAAACCTGCCACGATTCTATTGCCATCGGCATCTAAAATGTCGTAGGCTAAGGTGGTTGGATACTGACTTGCCCCTTTAACGACTAACTGCAGTCCTTGGGATTGAGCGAATGATTGGACCCCGAAGAGAAGTGAGAGAAGTGCGCCGAAAAAATGAGCTTTAGTCATAATCAAGTTCAACACCCTTGCGCCCCAATAGTTCGCCTTGCACCTTCAACGAATCCAAAACCGCTTCGTAAATAGGAATGAACACACTGGGGTTCGCGCTGTAAAAGGCGAAACTCTCTTTGAATTGCTTTTCAGTGATTTTATGCTTCTCGTAAATCTTGGCGTAGTAATCTTCGATGCCGTTGGTGTCGCCTAGGATTAGTGCACCATTGCGCGCACCCTCAACAATGTGAACATCGACCATAATAGGAATCATAGCCTTCTTCGAGAGGATGTTAGAAGGGACGGGTACTTCAGGCTTGCCACAACTCGACATGCCGAGCGCAACAATGATCAATCCTGCAAGTACCTTCCGTTTCATTTATCGGTTGAATTTCAATCTAGACCCTTTCACTGAAGGATCGAGCTGTCCGTCTTTATAAACGAGGTGCCCCCCAACAAACGTATGAGTGACTCGGCTTTTAAATAAGGTTCCTTCAAAAGGTGACCATCCGCATTTGTAGAGAATGTTGTCTTTATTCACGCTCCACGGTCTGTTTGGATCCACAAGCACAAGGTCTGCGTGATACCCTTCGCGAAGGAATCCGCGATCTTCTACACGGAACAAAATAGCCGGATTGTGACACATCTTTTCTACCAGTGTCGGCATATCCATCACGCCATCGTGCACTTTTTGCATCATGGCTGGAAGGGCGTGCTGAACCAATGGGCCTCCTGAAGGAGCGTTTAAATAGGTGTTCGCCTTTTCTTCTTTCGTATGTGGTGCGTGATCTGTGGCGATCACATCGATTCTGCCGTCGAGCAATGCGTTCCAAAGTTGGTCGCGGTCATCCGCAGTTTTAACCGCTGGATTCCACTTAATCAGACTGCCCTTTTTCTCGTATTGGCTATCGTCGAACCACAAGTGGTGCACACATACCTCAGAAGTAATGCGCTTCTCTGCTAAGGGCTTTTTATTGCTGAACAGATTCGTCTCCACACCGGTAGAGATATGGAAGACGTGCAACCTGCTGTTGTACTTTTTAGCAAGGTCTACTGCGGTCGTTGAACTCAATAAACAAGCTTTTTCACTGCGAATCTGAGGGTGCATGGCCATCGGTATATCCTCACCATATTTCTCTATTGCTGCTTCAAGGTTCGCTTTAATGGTCGCTTCGTCTTCGCAGTGCGTGATGAGTTGATGGTCCAATTGGAAAATACCCTCCAAGGTATTCCATTGATCCACGAGCATGTTCCCCGTCGAGGAACCCATGAAAATCTTTATCCCGGCCACATCGGTTTTAGATACGCGCTTCAACTCTTCCAAGTTGTCGTTCGTAGCGCCCATGTTAAAGCTGTAGTTGGCCAAACTAACCTCGGCTGCACGAGAATACTTCTTCTCTAACTCCTCAATGGTCGTGGCAGCGGGCTTCGTATTCGGCTGTTCCATGTAGGAGGTAATCCCACCAGCCACAGCTGCCGCGCTCTCGCTGGCGATATCGCCTTTGTGCGTTAATCCTGGCTCGCGAAAGTGAACTTGGTCATCAATAACTCCTGGGATCAAATACTTGCCCTCAGCATCAATGACTTTAACGTTTGCATTCTTTGGTCCTATGCTAGTATCAATCTTCGCGATGCGGCCGTTTTCAACGAGAAGGTCGCCCTCGAAAATTTCGCCCTCATTTACGATGCGGGCGTTTTTGATTAGATACGATTTCAACATGGTAGGGGGTTATGAGTTTTTTTGGAATAAGCTCCAAAGCTTTAGTTTGATTACCCCAAAAATGGCTTCTTTAATGATGCCGCTAGACATTTTGGAGGTGCCTTCGGTTCGGTCGGTAAAAATCACAGGAACTTCGACAATGTTCAGCTTGCGTTGCCAAACCTTAAACTTCATCTCGATCTGGAAGGCATAGCCCACGAAGTGAATTTTGTCAAAATTTATTTTCTCCAAAGTCGAACGCTTGTAGCATTTAAAACCTGCTGTTGAATCTTGGATAGGCATGCCGGTGATGAAGCGCACGTATACCGAGGCAAAGTAGCTCAACAGTACTCGGCTCATAGGCCAATTCACCACATTCACTCCCTTGACGTAGCGCGATCCAATAGATAAATCCGCCCCATCCTTGCACGCATCATGCAATCTTGACAAATCCTTTGGGTCGTGGGAGAAATCACAATCCATCTCGAAAACATATTCGTAGTGACGTGCCAAGGCCCACTTAAAGCCGTGGATGTATGCCGTGCCAAGGCCAAGTTTCCCAGTGCGTTCTTCCAAATGAATACGTCCTGGAAAAGCATTCATCTTATCGCGAACCACCTGTGCAGTACCGTCGGGAGAACCATCGTCTACAATTAAGACATCAAATTCTCGTTCAAGATGCATAACGGTATCCAACATCTTCGTGATGTTCTCGATTTCGTTATACGTAGGTATGATGACTAATGCGTTTGACATGGTCACAAATGTAGCAAAGAAACCCTAGTTTAGTAGTCATGAAAAGCGATGTATATACACGTAAAATTTGGTGGAAAATTGCCATCATCTCTTTTGGAACCATCATTGGTCTAGCCTCGCTATTCTACACCGAATCCTTTCTTGGTGAATTGCGTCAAGAAGAGGATAGAAAAATCAAGCTGTGGGCGCAGGCTGTGGAAGAAGTCTTCTTTGCAGAAGACGATACCAACCTCAGCTTTTTCACGCAAATCATCCAAGACAACACCACCATTCCGGTCATCCTTACCGATAACACTGGGGCCATCATTGCCCACCGAAACTTAAACGTTCCTGAAACCAATCCTGAGAAGTACCTCCAACGCAAACTGGAAGAGTTCAAATCTTCCGGCCAAGTACTCGAAAATCAATTCGCCGACGGACAGACCAACTACCTCTACTACAAAGGCTCTACCCTCCTAACCAAACTCCGACTCTACCCACTGATTTTACTTGCAGTCATCGGCATCTACATGCTCATCAGCTATATGGCCTTTTCGAATGCCCGACGGAGCGAGCAAAACAAGGTTTGGACGGGAATGGCTAAAGAAACGGCGCACCAGATAGGCACGCCACTGAGCGCACTCATGGGCTGGATCGCCTACCTCAAAGAGCAATACCCCGCGGAGATCGCTTTTGGAGAGATGGAAAAAGACATCGACCGGCTTACGGATATTACGGACCGATTCAGCAAGATCGGTTCTCAACCCGAACTGACCGATTCCGACATCAATCAAACCGTCGAAAAAACCGCAGACTACCTCAGCTCAAGGCTTGGTAAAAAAATACACCTCAGCACTCATATTGACGGGGGATCCAAAGCGAAGCACAATGGCCAGCTCATCAGCTGGGTGCTTGAAAACATGATCAAAAACGCGGCGGATGCGCTCGAAGGAGAAGGCGAAATCTCTATTCGCAAAGAAGAGCAAACCGGCCAAATTCACATTTGGATCAAAGACAACGGCAAAGGTATCCCAACAGCAGCTCAGCGTAAGATTTTCCACCCAGGGTTTACCACAAAAAATCGAGGCTGGGGACTTGGCCTAAGCTTAGCTAAAAGAATTATCGAGGAGTATCACGGTGGTAAAGTTGCCTTGGTTGAAAGTAGTCCTCAAAACGGCACAACCTTTAGAATCTCCCTTCCTTTAGTGTAATGAAGGACGCCTCCTTATACATCCACATTCCTTTCTGCAAGCAGGCCTGCCATTATTGCGATTTTCATTTTTCAACCGTGCGTAGCACTGAGGAAAAGGTCATCACAGCCATGCTGAATGAACTTCGCCAGGCAGCCCCTACGTGGGAAACTAAAAAAATGAAGAGTTTATATTTTGGCGGCGGCACCCCAAGCATTCTTGCGCCCTCAATCCTTGAGGGATTAATACAAGAAGCCACTGCCCTATTCCAGTGGCATGAAAATGTGGAAATTACCTTAGAAGCCAACCCGGACGACATTACCCCCGAACGCCTCGGACAATGGTTTGCCATGGGCATCAACCGACTCAGCATTGGCCTCCAAAGCTTCAATGACGACGAATTGAAAGTGATGAACCGCGCACACAATGCAGCGCATTCACTACAATGCTTGCAATGGATCAATGAAAGTGCCTTTACCAACTTCACCGTGGATTTAATGTATGGAATGCCTGGAAGCACTGTGGAAAGCTGGCAAGAACAATTGGACACCCTAGCGACCTTCAAACCTCCTCACCTCAGCTGCTATGCATTAACGGTCGAGGAAAAAACAGCCCTTCATGCCAAAGTGCAAAAAGGGGACATCGTTTTGCCTTCGGATGAAATCATGGTTGACCAATTCACCGCACTTCGCCACTGGGCCGCGAACCAAGGATTCGTGCATTACGAACTTTCGAACTTCGCACAAACTGGGATGCACAGCCGCCACAACAGCCACTACTGGAGTGGATCACCCTACTTAGGCATTGGTCCAGGAGCTCATAGTTTCGACGGCAAGAATCGTTTTTGGAATATTTCAAACAACACCCTTTACGCAAGCGGGGCCACACCAACTTCCGAAGAGTTAACCGCAACGGACATAATGAACGAACGACTCATGGTCCGCTTGCGTACGGCCGCCGGCTTCCGGTGGAAAGACGATCTTTTCCACCCGTTATCCACGACGCAGCGCGACGAACTGGATAAAGCAATCACGGCTCAAACCCGCTTGGGTAATCTTTGTATAACTGATCAAGGGTTTCACATACCACCAAACCGCTGGATGGAAAGCGATGCCATCATCGCGAATTTATTTCTTTAAAGAAGACCGTATCTTAGACCGTAATGAACGAATTTAACCTACAACTTATCGCGGACCTCAGCATGCCCGTAGCCGATGTGCCGCGAGCGTGGTACATTGACGCTCCAACCTTTGAACCTGTTCGTTTGGGGGATTGGACCGGAAGTGTAGCCGCAGGAAATAGCGTGAACTTTTTCAACGTAGGGTTCAACCCACATGCGCACGGCACCCATACGGAAACCGCGGGCCACATCCTCTTGGAACGTCACAGCGTGCATAAGCACTTCAAGGACTACTTCTCCAAAGCGCTATTACTGACCGTTCTTCCAAAAGACGGCGTCGTTCAATTGACCGATTTTCTTCATGCATGGAAAGCATCTGATACGCAGAACATTCGCTCAGTCATCATTAGAACAGAGCTTGAAGCGACACAAGCACCAACGCGCAACTACAGCAACACCGACTGGCCATTCTTAGAGGCGGAAATAGGTGCGTTTTTAAGGGAGCAAGGGGTAGACCATTTACTTATTGACCAGCCAAGCGTCGACCAAGAGGAAGATGGAGGTGCGCTCGCATGTCACCACGCTTTTTGGGGGCCACAGCCTGAAACCAGTTTGTACCGCACCATATCTGAGCTGCTGCATATCCCATCTTCGGTTGAAGACGGGGTTTACCTACTGAACTTGCAGGTCGCACCGTTAGAAAACGACGCTGCACCTTCAAGACCGTTGCTGTACCGCTAAGGCTTAAGATTTACGCGTTCGCGCATCTACTGCTGCCAAGGTAGCCATGTTCACAATTTCACGAACCGAAGCACCGAGTTGCAATACATGTGCACTGCGTTTAGTTCCAATGAGCAACGGACCTATAGCCTCTGCCGCACCAAAACTTTGAAGCATCTTGTAAGCAATATTTCCTGCTGCAAGGTTCGGGAAGATGAATACGTTCGCCTTATGTCCTACCAAATCCGAGAACGGGAAGCTCTCCTCAAGAAGGTCATTATCCAAAGCGAAGTTCGCCTGCATTTCGCCATCCACGATAAGCTCAGGATGTTCTTTACGCAAGATTCTACTTACCTCAGCCATCTTACGTGCATCTGGACCATTGCTTGAGCCAAAGTTTGAGTAGCTCAATAGGGCAATTTTCGGAGTGATGTTCGTGCGCTTTACTGTATCAGCCACGTTGAGTACCATCTGCACGAGGTCTTCAACTGTAGGGTCCAAGTTGATGGTAGTATCCGCGAAGAACATAGGCCCACGCTTGGTCAATAAGGTATACATTCCCGCAGCCTTACGAATGCCTTCTTCCATACCAATGATTCGAAGGATAGGACGCAAAGCCGTAGGATATTTCACCGTCAAACCACTGATCAAAGCATCGGCAGCACCTTCACGCAACATCATATTACCGTAGTACTCGCGGGACTTAATCTTCGAACGACATTCTGCCAAGGTCCATCCGCCACGTTTGCGCAATGCGTACATATCATTCGCATATTTCTCACGTCCTTCGGAGTTGGCGAAAATATCAATGAATTCTGCGCCTTCGAGTTCAAGCTGGAATTCTTCGATGATGGACTCCATTTTAGACATCGACCCAAGGAGAATAGGTTTAGCTACGCCATTTGCGATTAAGATTTCCGCCGCCTTTAGAATACGATAGTGATCTCCTTCAGTAAACACAATGCGTTGCGGATCGCGACGTGCGTTTTCATTGAGCAAGCGAATAAATTTATCGTCGCGTCCTAGACGGTCGCTGAGTTCTCGCTCATAAGCATCCCAATCCTGAATAGGAGCTTTTGCCACGCCACTGTCCATGGCTGCTTTTGCCACGGCTGGAGCTACTGTGGTTATAAGACGAGGATCAAATGGCTTCGGAATGATATATGTTGTACCAAAAGCTAGATTGCTCTCCGCATATGCTAAGTTTACAATCTCCGGCACGGGCTCTTTCGCCAAGTCCGCGATGGCACGAACAGCGGCCAACTTCATCTCCTCATTAATTTTCGATGAGCGTACGTCCAAGGCACCACGGAAAATAAACGGGAAGCCGAGCACGTTATTCACTTGGTTTGGGTTATCTGAACGACCGGTAGCCATGATAATATCCTCACGTGCATCAATAGCATCTTGATAGGTGATTTCTGGGTCCGGGTTCGCCAACGCAAAAACAATAGGGTTTGGTGCCATGCTGGCCACCATTTCTTTACTCACTATACCACCCTTAGATAGACCAACGAAGACATCCGCATCGCGCAGCATTTCTGCAAGTTCAGCATCAGCATGATCCTTCGCAAAGATGGCTTTCTCCTCTGTGAGCGTTCCGCGAGAAGTTGTAATCAACCCCTTTGAATCACACATGAAAAGGTTCTTCGTCTGTACACCGAGCGCGAGGTATAATTTAGCACACGAGATGGCAGATGCCCCCGCGCCGTTGAAGACTACCTTAACCTCAGAAATATTCTTTTCTGCCAACTCCAACGCGTTCAATAATGCTGCTGCCGTAATGATCGCCGTTCCGTGTTGGTCGTCATGCATGATAGGAATGTCCAATTCTTCCTTTAGACGCTTTTCGATGTAAAAACAATCCGGGGCTTTGATATCCTCAAGATTGATACCACCAAAAGTTGGAGCTACAGCCTTTACAGTATCGATGAACTTGTCCGGGTCATTAGCATCTAATTCAAGGTCAAAGACATCGATATCTGCGAAGATCTTAAACAGTACTCCCTTCCCTTCCATCACCGGTTTTGACGCTTCCGGGCCTATATCACCCAATCCTAAAACAGCCGTTCCGTTAGAGATTACTGCAACCAAATTTCCTTTCGCGGTATACTTGTATACGTCCTCCGGATTTGCTGCGATTTCTAAACACGGCTCGGCAACTCCTGGTGAATAGGCAATACTCAAATCGCGTTGGGAGTTTGACGGTTTCGTTGGAACTACCTCAATCTTACCTGGTTTAGGTAATTGGTGGTATTGCAACGAATCTTTCTTCTTAATAGGTCCTTGACTCATAACGAGTGAAATTAGTACAAAAAGGTGTTGAACGGAAAACGTGTGGCATGGATTTCTGAAGCCACGCGGTAAATAGTTCGTCTCAGTTCATCAATATTATTACGGTCTTGCGCGCTAATAAAGACGGCACGCTCGCCCATTTTATTCATCCAACTGCGCTTCCAATGATCCAAATCATAGTTGCGTTGTGTCAGCTCCAAATCAAATTCATCCGCCTCCTCATAGGTGAAGGCATCAATCTTATTAAAGACCATGATTGTCGGCTTCTCATGGCTCTGGATTTCCTGAAGAATGGTATTCACACTACCGATGTGGTCCATAAAACTCGGGTGGCTAATATCTACTACGTGTAACAACACATCCGCCTCGCGCACCTCATCCAAAGTAGATTTAAAACTCTCAACCAACTGGGTAGGCAGCTTTCTGATAAACCCAACGGTATCCGTCAGCAGCAAGGGCAAATTATCGATGTTGATTTTGCGCACGGTCGTATCCAAAGTCGCAAAGAGCTTATTCTCGGCCAGCACATCCGTCTTGCACAGCAAATTCAACAGTGTACTTTTCCCTACGTTGGTATATCCAACAAGAGCTACACGCACCAACTTCCCGCGGTTACTGCGCTGGGTCGTCATCTGCACATCAATCTTCTCAAGCTTTTTCTTGAGCAAGGAGATTTTTTGCTGAATGATACGTCTATCCGTTTCAATCTGGGTTTCCCCTGGACCACGCATCCCAATACCCCCTTTTTGACGCTCGAGGTGGGTCCACATTCGAGTCAATCGAGGAAGTAGATATTGATATTGGGCCAATTCCACTTGTGTCCGGGCATAACTAGTTTGTGCACGGGCTGCGAAAATGTCAAGAATCAAGTTCGTGCGGTCCATTACTTTGACCTCCAACAAGACCTCAATATTTTTCAACTGAGACGGAGTGAGCTCGTCATCGAATACAACGAGATCAATGTTCTCAGCATCAACAAAACCTTTAATGTCCTCCATTTTCCCGGAGCCTAAGAAGGTTCGGGAATCTGGCCTAGAAAGCTTTTGCGTGAAAATATGAACGGTATCCGCACCGGCTGTATCTGCAAGAAACCTGAGTTCCTCCAAATATTCCATAGCCTTCTCCTCATCTTGGTCTTTATTGATAATACCAATGAGGATACAACGCTCACGTTGAAGCGAATCCCTTTTCTTAATCTCTAACATGTTCGAGCTTTAGGCGCCTTGCAAGAATGCTTCCCAAGGCAATCGCAATGCGATCAAAAACAAACCGATACCAAACCAAACCACAATAGGCTTTGCTTTCTCGGCATCCGTAGTTCCTCTTTTGGACTTTGAATTCCCAATAGTGATCAACACCGCAGCAATAAGCATCGTCATCGGGTGTTCCACGTATTTAAAACGCAATGCACCATCGCCCATTAAAATTCCCATATCAGAGAACATGTCCATATTGAATCCAAACAACATGATCAATCCAATAGTCACCTGAAGGTGTGTTAGAATGAGTGCGATTTTATTTTGACGTGCCAATTTATCGGTGAACGCATTGTCCGATTTCCAGGCTAGAAAGTTCTGAACCAATACTACCAGCATCAACAATAAGTAGACAAATGGTAGCCAGTGATGTAAGTGTAGTAATCCTGTGTACATCTATTCGTATTTTTCACAAAGTTACAAATCCACACGAAGCACCACTCAATTGTGAAGAAATACCTTTTATACACATTATTTGCAGCCCTGCTTATTTTCGGCGGCCTGATGCCTATACTCAACCTAGAGTCCGTCCAAGCACGCTACACACCATCTACCACCACTTTGCAATTTCCTCCCCTTCGCGGCGACATCGATCGATTGCAGCAAAGCATCACCTATAAAACCATCAGCCAAGATCCAAGAATGCTCGATACAGCCGCATTCGACGGCTTTGGCCAATTCCTTCGTGCATCCTATCCGGAAGTCTTTTCAACCCTCAGCGTGGATACTTTTAGCAGCCATACCTATGTGTTAAAGTGGGAAGGCCACTCCCTAGAGCCAAAAAACTATTTGCTCATCGCGCACCAAGATGTGGTCCCCGTCGATCAAAAAAGCCTCGATCAATGGCATTATCCGCCCTTCGACGGAGCGTTTGAAGGTGCTCCAGGGGAGGTTGAATTCGCCGAAACAGGCTTTGTCTACGGACGCGGAACCCTCGACGACAAAAGCTCTCTCATGGCGCTCATGGAAACCCTGGAGTCTCTTGCGTTTCAGAAATTCCAACCCGCTCATAACCTATACTTCTGTTTTGGGCAGGACGAAGAAATAGGTGGTAAAGCAGGAGCAGCACTTGTTGCTGAACGTTACCGAGCTGACGGGCTTCTCTTTGAAGCCATTCTTGACGAAGGTGGCATTATCTCCACGGGGAGCATTCCAGGTCTAAAAGAAACCCCTGTTGCGCTTATCGGCACGGCGGAAAAAGGCTACCTCAGTGTCGAAGTTTCTTTCAATGTTGCAGGTGGTCATAGCAGCATGCCGAACAGTCAAACCGCAATCTCACAAGCCGCAGGTTTCATTCAAGCCCTTCAAGAAGGATTGTATGCTCCAGAATTTTCAGAACCGCTCAACGGCTTCATAGACCACCTAGCCCCTGAAATGCCTTGGAGCTTAAAAACCGTTTTCGCGAATCGCTTTCTTACTGAACCGTTACTCCTAAGCCTCTATCAAAAAAGCCATACCGGTCGTGCGCTCACCAATAACACCGCCGTAGCCACAATTATGGCTGCCGGGATTAAGGACAATGTGGTTCCCGCGAGCGCCCGGGTAGTTTGTAATACCCGAATCTTGCCGGGCACTACCCCGGAGGAGGTGCTTGCGAGCTATGAGGCGCTCGCAGCAGATTATGGTGGCACTGTGCAGGCGTACCAGAATATGGGAAGCGCAGCGACCAGTACATCGAGCACAGCGAGTGAAGCGTTTGTAAAACTGGGGCAAGCAGTTAAGGAGGTTTTTCCAGAGGCGCTGGTGAGCCCGTATTTAACCATTGGCGGAACGGACAGTAAGAATTTCGAAGGGCTCTCGAAAAATACCTACCGCTTTTTACCCATGGTTCTGAATCCCGACGAGGTAGGCG
>CAJXTR010000013.1 GCA_913060465.1 uncultured Cryomorphaceae bacterium
CCGGCGACCTCGTTGAAGGTGGTTTTTACTTCTGTGTCTTTATCAAAAACCTTTGCGCGGGATTTGCCAATATTAAAGATTTGGCTGCCACCACCGCCGCCAGGAGCACCACCTGACATACGGCGCATGATGAACATCCACACGGCGATCATCAACACAAGTGGTAGTACCCAAGAGATAATATCTCCCAAGAAGTTGTCTTGGGTCTCGTAGTTTACGGCAATCTTCGAATCATTCGGATGCATGCTGTAGTACTCCTTGATACGGTCTTCGAATGCAGTGGACGGCATTTCGAAGTAATAGTGTGGACCAGGATTTAGCTCATCACCGAAATTGCTGTTGCGCACCTCCGTGTATTTTTCAGAGTCGCGAAGCGCATCTTCCTTGATGAAGACTTGGATTTTTTTCTCGTTAATGATTTTGACGCGATCAACTTCGCCGAGTTCTAATGCTTGTTCAAACTCTTGATAGTTTGAGCTCTTTGCACTAAAACTCATCGCGCTGAAGATTTGCATCCCTATGAATAGCGCGAAGATGATGACGTAGACCCAGTAGAAGTTATACAAAGGATTCTTTGGCTTCTTCGGGTCTCCACCATTTTTGTCGTTGGAGTTTTTCGCAAACTGTTTTTTCAGTTTGTCGATTTGTTTTTGGTTGGGATTCTCAGCCATTATGTGCTTATAGGTTATCTATTACATGTACTTCCGCATCACCCCAAAGGCTTTCTAAATCATAGAATTCACGAATACCTTTTTGGAAAATGTGAACTACGACATTGACGTAATCCATTAAGATCCATTCGGAGTTTTCGCGGCCTTCAACGTGCCATGGTTTATCTCCAACATTTTCACGGACCATTTTGTGCACGCTTTCTTGCAAAGCATTCACCTGGGTGTTTGAATTTCCTTCAGCAATGACGAAAAAATCAGTCACAGCGTTTTCAATTTCTCTGAGGTCCATGATGGTGATGTTCTCGCCTTTGATTTCTTGAAGGCCGTCAACCACAAACTTTTTTAGGAGCTCCGAAGAGGCTTCGGGTTTTTGATGCATGTATGAATGTTCTAATTGTGCTTAAATTACCAAAACATATGCCATCTTCGGCACAAGATTAAAAACAGGCTTAAATGGCGTTAATCCCACCTATTTATTGGCTCGATACCGTTGATAGCACACAGCTGGAGTTGAAGCGAAAACTTAAGGAAAGCCCTGGTTTAGAGCATCTTACCTCGGTTTCAGCTCGTACTCAACACAAAGGTAGGGGACGTGGCGTGTCAAAGTGGCACGATGTTCCCGGAAATTCAGTGCTTTTGTCTGTTTTTTTGCGATGGGAGCGACCAATTAGTGAAAGTTTCGATGTGAACCGATGGGTTTGTGGTCGACTAAGTAGCGTTTTTCCCTCATCGGTTTCCTTCAAATGGCCGAATGATTTAATGGTAGGAGATAAAAAGTTGGGTGGGATGCTGATCGAAAACCATTGGGGTGCTTCAGGCATAAAAACATCTATAGTCGGATTAGGAATAAACTTGAAGTCAAGCCCTGAGGATTTACAGCGGAGTATTGCTATGGATCAGCTCCAAACAGTTTCAACAAATGCTGGTCATTGGGTAGAGAAAATTTTAATGGCATTTGCATCGACTCCATCCGAGTTTAATAACCCAATGGTATTGCGATCTAGCTATGAGCAGTTATTGTGGGGTAGAGATCAGTGGCGAGAATACCAAGTTGATGCGCAGTGCGTCGAAGCTAAAGTAAAGGGCGTTTCAATAGAGGGACGCTTGATTTTAGAACAAAAAAATGGCGCCCAAATCTCAGGAGATGTGGACGCCATTAAGTGGGTGAATCCCTATTCTGAAGATTAAATTCCCCAGTTCGCGGGGTCTTTTCTCCAATCTTTGAGTAGTTCTATTTGATCTTCAAGGATGGCACCTTGTGCACTTGCTTGCTCGAGTAGGTGATGGTAATCACTCAATGTGTTCAAACGAATATTTGCTTCCTCGAAGTTTTGGGTGGCTACTGGGAAGTCGTAGGTGAAAATGGCTAGCATTCCCAACACGCGCGCACCTGCTTCTTTAAGAGCCGTAACGGCCTTTAGCGAAGATCCACCGGTAGAAACTAGGTCTTCGATGACGACAACGTTGCTGCCGGGTTCAAAGAATCCTTCTACTTGGTTTTGACGTCCGTGACCCTTTGCCTTGTCGCGAACATATATAAATGGAACGCCCATGTATTCTGCAACGAGCACGCCGATAGCGATAGCGCCGGTGGCAACACCTGCGATGTAATCAGGCTTCCCGTAAATCTCTTCAATTTGCTTTGCGAACTCAATTTTCAGGTAGTTTCTGATGGTTGGAAAGCTGAGTGTCAATCTGTTATCACAATAGATTGGACTTTTCCATCCACTAGCCCATGTAAAAGGAGTTTCAGGTTGTAATTTGATTGCCTTAATTTGCAATAAGCTCTCAGCAGTTTTGAGGGCCACTTGTTTGTTTTGTATCATGCTGCAAAATTACGTGAAAGTTTTCATTCATCGCGCTGTTTTGGTCCCAGTGCCTGGCGGGAATGGACCTGAGTTTATCAACACGTTATCTACACTTAAGGAGGTAAAGCGTTGGCTCAAAGACTTGTATAAATCCGATACGGCGGAGTACTTCGAGATAGGAAGTGACCATCCGTTTTGGAGTCTCTTTTTGACCTTACACCATCACGTATTGGCTGGGGGTGGATGGGTGCGAAACCCTGAGGGTCATCTTCTGGTGATCGAGCGAAATGGGAAATTGGACATGCCAAAAGGCAAAATTGAATCCAAGGAGACCATTGAAGTATGTGCCGTTCGTGAGGTCGAAGAGGAATGCCGCGTGAAACGTTGTAAAATAACTGGACCGGCTGTAAAGACCTATCATTGCTATCCGCACAAAGGGGAATACGCCCTGAAAACGACCTATTGGTACCCGATGTTTACCGACTTTGAGAAAAAACTCAAGCCGCAAAAAGAAGAGGGGATTACGGCGGTGTATTGGGCTTCAAAGGCTGATGTAGAAAAGCGAATGACTGAAATTCCAGTCTACAATAGCTTGATTGAGGCTTTCGAATCCTACTGTCAAGAAGTCTAAGGAAGAACGGTACCTGGGACAAATTTTGAGAAATCACCACCGTGATTGTATACCTCGCGCACTATGCTTGAGCTGATGTATGCGTAACGGGCGCTGGTTAGAAGGAAGACCGTCTCAAGATTTGGAACCATTTCTCTGTTGGCTTGGGCAATGGCTTTTTCAAATTCAAAATCCGCCGGATTTCTTAGGCCTCGTAACAAAAATTGGACCCCTTGCTCTTGCGCGAAATCTACGGTTAACCCTTCGTAAGTAATGACGGTAATCTTTGGTTCGTGTGCGAAAGTTTCTTTTATCCACTGAACGCGCTGCTCTAGTGAGAACAAGTAATTTTTGGCGCTGTTCGTACCAACGGCGATTCGAATTTCATCGAATAAGGGAACGGCACGCTCAATGATATCTACATGCCCGAGCGTAATGGGGTCAAAAGATCCTGGAAATAAAGCAACTCTAGCCATGCTGCGAAGTTATTGATTCTTTTTTGCACGCGCCATAGCTTCCTCTGCAAGGGTGCAGAGTACAGTGCTTAGTTCCCAATTCCTGAATTTTATTTGCTGAGGAATAATACTCGCTGGGCTAAGACCAGGAATACTATTTATTTCAATCATCGTAGGTTCTCCTTGTTGGTCGATAATGAAATCTATCCTAACAATGCCTTCCAGTTTGAGGTGGTTGTAAACAGATTTTGAAATGGACGCTATCTTTTCAGCAGTAGCTGCAGGAATGCGGGCTGGTGTGATCTCTTGAGACTTGCCCTCATACTTCGCCTGATAATCAAAGAAAGCACTTTCTGTGGGTACAATTTCGGTGATTGCTATGGCCTCTGCGGTTGCTTCTCGGGATTCCCCAGTTGTAAAATCTACTGAACTCATCAAAACCCCACAACCTACTTCGGTTCCTATTACGCCTTCTTCAACTAATACTTCATCATCCTCAGAAAAGGCATAGGCAAAGGCTTGGTCTAGTGCTTCAACATTTTCTACACGGGTAACTCCGAAACTAGAACCTGCTCTATTGGGTTTTACAAAAATGGGGAAGTTCCAATTTTCAAAAACAGAAGCATCGGGTTGGGCATGGAATAATTGGCCCTTTGGAACACGGTATCCTGCGGCGCGCAGAAGTTGGTTGCAAGAATATTTATTGAAAGTCAATGCGCTTTGAAAGGTTGGGCACGTGCTGTGTGGAATGCCAAAAACATCAAGCATGCCACTGATGTGACCGTCTTCGCCCGGTGTCCCATGAATGATGTTGAAGACATAATCTAGCCCCAAATCCGTGAGCTTGACTTGCTGGCCATCCAACCAGAACCCCTCTTTGTTTAAGACAACGAATAATACTTGGTAACCTGCATCTATAAATGCACGTTCGGCAGTGCGTCCTGAAGCAATGCTGATCTCATGTTCAGTGGAGTGTCCTCCGGCAAGAATGGCAACTGTTTTCATGGGTGTTGACTATGTTGTAAATGTAATGCTTTGCACGTTTCTTAAGCACGGTGCAATAAAGTATCTTTACCACATGAAGCAATGGTTACGATTCCTTTTTAGCAAGGTTTTTTTGAAGACGGCCGGGTTTAGTGTCGGCTTCGTGATTGTCGTATTGGCAGTCGTTTTGTTTTGGATGCGTCAAACAACGGACCATGGAAAAACAGTTGAGGTTCCGGATATTCGACTGATGCAACTCGATGAAGCTGCAGCCGTATTGGAATCGGTAGGTTTGACCTACGAGGTCATCGATAGTACGCATTACGTTCCTGGTGTAAAGGAGGGTGCGGTAGTTGAGCTGTTTCCTGATGCCTTTGCTCAAGTGAAATTGGGTCGCAAACTCATGCTCAGTACAAATCCCTCACGTCTACCTAAATATCCTTTGCCGAATTATAAGGATCAGCTGGTGGGTTACGTGACCTCAAAATTTGCACAGAAAGGCTTCTTTGTGGATTCACTTATTCTCATCCCCGATTTGAGCCATGATTTAGTACTAAAGGTGGTGGATGCAAAAGGAAAAATCGCAGAGGAACAAGAGCCTTACCCTACGGGATCACATTTTAAGCTTTATGTAAGCGGCGGTCAAGGTGATGCAACGATGTTTTTACCTGATTTAGTTGGGCAGACTTTGGATCAAAGCAAGCAGTTGCTGATGACCTATAGTCTGAATACAGGGGCCTTAACTTTTGATGCTTCGGTACAAGATTCAGCGGCTGCATTCGTTTACCGACAGTACCCGGTCTTTGAACCGGATGTACAAGTACCGGCTGGAAGTTCTGTAGATCTGTGGTTAACAGCAGATAGCACGAAATTTCAGCAGAACACTGCGCCAGCAGATACCTCAAACCTTTAATTAATGCGTATTAAACCGTTTATTCTTGCTATGGTAGTCATGGCCTCCGCCCACGCGCAGGAGGTGAGTTTGCCAATAGCTCCGTCCTTGCCTTGGACGGGTGGTTCACTTGAATCTACGGACACTATTTTACCCCCTTTTGTAGATGACTTTTCGCGAGGTCTTGGTATTCCAGATCCAGCCTTGTGGAGCGATGCGAATGTGTGGATAAATGATGCCATGCCACTGTATCAGAACTCAGTGGGAGTGGCCACCTTCGACGGCTGTAATACTTTCGGTAAACCCTATGTGCCGGGCAGTACGAATAGCGATACGTTGGCTGATGTGCTCACCTCAAATTATTTGAATTTGCAAGGAATGAGCAACGTGTGGTTGTCGTTTCAATACCAACGTGCAGGTCTTGGTGAAGCGCCGGGAACAAATGATAGTTTAGTGGTTCAATTCTATTCCCCAATAACCGGTCAATGGACCTATGCCTGGGGAGCGAAGGGAACGGGTAATGCTGATGCATTTCGCACGGCAATGATTCCCGTGCAGGGCGCGAACTATCTTCAAAAGGGATTCCGATTCCGCATCGCTGCCTATGGCGCGCGCGGAGGTGCCTATGATATATGGAATGTGGACTATGTTCAGCTCGACAAAGACCGCAATGCTTCGGACTCAGTCATAACAGAACCTGCTTTCGCACGTCCTCATCCGCTGATCATAGGAACCAAAAATTACACATCTTGGCCGTGGTGGTTAGATATGAGTAATTCATTAGCCAATCGTCCATCAAACCTCACTTTCACTTACCGTAGAATGGGTACCGTTCCATCGGGTGGGTGGAGTTTAAACTTAGGGCAATACCGCTGGATTGAGAACGGGAATTTGGTTCAGCAGCTAACAGCTGTTCCTGTTATTACAAATACACAACACGACCAAGACCAAACTTTTGATGTTGCTGTCCCTTCAAGCGCCTTGGGCTTACTAAGTGGACCTACGGTGGTTGAGACTGAAGTATGGTTTGACGGTTCTGCCGCGGGACTTCGTTCAAATGATACGGTTCGCGGAAGATTGGAATTGGATAATTTCCTCTCATTAGACGATGGGACTGCCGAACGCGCCTATGGGATTGAGAATGTTATAGGTTCTCGCGTTGCGCAGAAATTCATCACAGGGGGATTGGGTAACTCCGATTCTTTGAAGGGGGTTGCGTTCAACTTTGTGACCTTTGACGATGATAATAATGCGTTTAAAATTGCAGTATGGGCACCTGCGGATAGTGGCGATGCTCCAGGCCAATTAATCTATATGTCCGATTCAACCTATGAAGGCGTGCGCGGTTGGAACATCGGCGATGTGATGCCTTATGCGCTCGATTCAGCTGTGGATATCAGCGCCTATACATCAGTTTGGATCGGCTATGTGGACATGTCCACTCAAAGTACTGTATACATAGGTTTGGATCGTCACCGCGATTTACCGAACAGTATGCCTCGTTACTATGGTGATGGGTTTAATTGGTATCCATCTTTAGAATCGGGAACTTTAATCATGCGTCCATTCTTCCGATACAATCCGGCGGACATGTCCGTGAAGTATTCCGAGGAACCTGTTGAATTTAAAATCTATCCCAACCCTGCCACAACTGCCCTCAATATTGAGGCCTCTAGCAGAGACGAGATCGTAGTTCGCATTTTGGCTTTGGATGGACGACTGCTTTATCAGCAAAAGACCGCGCCTAAGACACAGATAGATATTTCCGGTTACGCAGCAGGTTTGTATGTGTTGGAGATTACACAAAGCGACCAATTGTGGCGCAAAAAATGGATGAAGTACTAATGGTAGATGCCTTAGATCAACACGAAGAAGACGGACGCGACGACTTATACGTCCACCACAGCTTCACAGCAGAGAAGGGGCAGAATCCACTTCGCGTTGATAAATTTCTGTTCAACTTTTTAGAGGATACCTCACGCAGTCGCATTCAAAAAGCGGCAGATGCAGGTGCCATACATGTAAATGGTCAACCGGTAAAGTCGAATTATAAGGTGAAGCCGGGCGACGAGGTTGCCATTGTTATGGCAGAGCCACCACGTGAGTATGAACTCATTCCAGAGCAGATTCCTTTGGATATTCTTTACCGCGACGACCAGGTGATTGTCATTAATAAGCAAGCCGGACTAGTCTGTCATCCCGGCCATGGTAACTATTCAGGAACCCTAGTGCACGGATTGGCTTATTTAGCAGAAAATCTCCCTGTAGGAAAGAGCGGGGACGAGCGACCAGGATTGGTACACCGCCTAGATAAGAACACCTCTGGGGTGATGGTTGTGGCGGCCTCGGAACATGCCATGAGCCACTTGGCGAAACAATTCTTCGATCGAACCACGCGTCGTGAGTATGTGGCTATCGTTTGGGGTAATGTCAAGGAGGATGAAGGGACCATCACAGGCCACATTGGGCGTAGCTTACGCGATCGCCTGCAAATGGCTGTGTTCGAGGATGGGTCAGAAGGCAAGCATGCTGTTACGCACTATAAAGTATTGCAGCGATTCGGTTATGTGACGGTGGTTAGTTGCCGATTAGAAACTGGCCGCACCCATCAGATACGCGCTCACATGAAATACTTGGGCCACCCTCTCTTTAATGATGAACGCTACGGTGGCGATAAGATTTTAAAAGGAACTACCTTTACTAAATACAAGCAGTTCATCGCGAATTGTTTTAAGGCGTGTCCGCGTCATGCCCTGCACGCCAAGAGTTTGGGTTTCATTCATCCAACCACCGGTGAACCCCAATTCTTTGAAAGTGTTATACCTGAGGATATGCGTGAAGTGATCGAGCGTTTCGAGAATTACACGCAGTTCAACGGCGACGGAATAAATAGAGATGAAGAAGAGTAGCATCATAGTGTTGATTTTGCCTTGGTTGCTCGCAGCAAGTTGCGGGGGACAAGAGCCTACTTTTGAGCCTACGCCACTGACTTTAGATTACCCAGATCATTTTCCCTCGCCACAAATTCCATCGGATAATCCGATGACCGTAGAGGGTGTCCGCCTCGGTCGCCACCTGTTTTTTGACGAGCGCCTATCCGGAGATAATACCCAGAACTGTGCAAGTTGTCATTTGCAAGAAAGCAACTTCGCTGAACCGTTTCAATACAGCACAGGGATAGATGGAATCACTGGTGAGATGAATGCCATGACCTTGACTAATATGGCTTGGCAGAAATTCTTTTTTTGGAATGGCCGTGCGACTAGTTTGGAAGAGCAAGTCCTTGAACCGGTTATCAACCCCATTGAGATGCATGAAACCTGGCCGGATGTCATTGAAAAATTGGAACAGGACGCAAAATATGTGAAGCTATTCGACGAGGCCTTTGGTGAGAGTTCCATCAATCAAGACAATGCGGCGAAGGCCTTGGCCCAATTCATTCGCACGATGATCTCGGGAGGTAGCAAGTTTGACCAATACCTCGAGGGTACTTATACATTTACGGCGAGTGAGCAGCTTGGCTTTGATATCTACAACAACGAGCAGGGCGATTGTTTCCATTGCCATGGATTAGCAGCCACGGGTTACCAGATGGGGGCTTTTGGGCTTTTACAGTTCACGAACAACGGGTTGGACAGTACCTATGATGTAGGTGATGGTCGTGAGGCAGTTACGGGCGATCCAGACGACCGGGGATTATTCAAGATTCCTAGTTTGCGCAATGTTGAATATAGTTTCCCTTACATGCATGATGGTAGGTTCCAAACACTTGCTGAGGTTATTGAATTCTATAATATGGGTGGTCATCCAAGCTCTACCATTGATCCTAATATGAAGGCGGCTGGAGTAGGGCGGAATTGGTCCGATGCGCAAAAGCAAGGGCTGCTTGACTTCTTGAATACCTTCACCGATACGGATTTCCTCACCGATACGGCCTTTACCTCTCCCTGGTAATGAAGTTGTTGCACAGCGAAACGACCTTCATTGATCGAATGTTTCCGAACATGCCGCATCATGTGGTTTGTATTTCAAATGAGGTGGTGGCCAATTTTCCTAAAAAGCATCGCACGCGTGTGGTTCTTCGCATCAATGGACAAGGACACATTCAATGTGGCTTGAATACCCATTCCCCAGGCATACGTTGCATGATGGTCAGTAAGGCGCACATGAAAGATCTCGATTTGATGGCAGGGGAGAAAGTGCATATTCAGGTCTTTGAAGATCCCAATCCTTTAGGCGTGGAAGTGCCGGAGGTGTTGGAGGCGCTCATTGCCCAAGACCCTATAATCGCGCAGGTTTGGGAGCGATTGACCGATGGACGTAAACGCACCATTTGCCATTCAACAAAACGTATAAAAAACGTCGATCTACAGGTGGAAAGGGCCATTGCGTTTTTTGAAGAGGAGCGCGAAAAACAATCGGTCCGTAAGCGTAAATAAATTTTTGGCACACCTTTTGGTTTCTATAAGTCAAGGACTCCGTACCTTAACCTACCTAAAACTATTTAACACCGTTTACTATGAAAGCGAGAGTACTATTTGTTGCAGCGGTAAGTGCAAGTTTGTTGCTTGCGAGCTGTGGTTCGAAAACTAAAGTGCCAAAAGGCGAAGTAGAGCAAGTATTGCCTTGTTCTGAGTTCAAGAGCGACAACAAAACCTTCCGTGTGTACAGCTTCGGCGAGAGCGCGGATATGAATGTTGCGAAGAAAAAAGCCTTGAGCAACGCACGTACAGAACTTGCTGGAATGGTGAACAGCACCATGAAAGTGGTTTCTGATAACTATGTGAAAAGCATGGAAGTCAACAACGTTGAAGAAGTGTTGGAGCGTTTTGAAGAAAACTCACGCACTGTCATTGACGAGCGCCTAAGTGGTGCGGTTGTGGTTTGTGACCGAGTAACTCAGGTTGCCGATGGCAATAAATTCCGTTACTACATCGCCCTGGAATTAGACGGTGATAAGATTGTCAAAGACTACTATAAGGCCTTGAGCAAGAACGATAAGATCATGGTGGACTACAACTATGAGAAGTTCAAGGAGACCTTTGAAAAGGAAATGCAAAACAGGTAATTAGGCGTACGCCTGAAGAATCTGTTTCACGATTTGATCCCAAGACCTGCTTTCGAGTAGTGCTTGGGATTTTTTTTGCGCTGAAGGTTCGTCTAAGGCGCTTTGGATGGTTTGGATTGCGGTTTGGGCGTTGGAGAAATCCAATGCGGTACCGACGGGTGCAAGCGTTTCTTTCATATCGGCCACGTCGTTAAAAATCACCTGCATGCCTTGGGCCGCAGCTTCCCATCCTACGAGAGAGAAACTTTCGAAATGCGACGGGATGAGCAACAGTTTGTGACGTTGCAGTTCGTTAAGGAGTGCGTCGCCTGTAGCATACGGTAGGAAGGTGGTGCTCGGGCCGGCTATGGCTCGGCATTGCTCATAATACTTTGGCTGATTCGTATTGGCATCGCCCATCACGGTCATGGGCCAATTTTCCTTTCGCGCCCACTCAATGACCGTCTTTTGGTTCTTCAACCATTCCAAACGACCCAATACGAGGATGCCCTGGCGCTCCGTATCGGGAGGCGTAGCGAGAAACTCGTCCCCAATACCCAGAGGTATGGTTTTATGGTTTTTAATTACGCCAAAGTCAGCTTGTATACGCTCGGCCTCGCTCTGTGATGAGGTGATGACCACATCCGTTGCCGCTATTAGCCTAGTGGCACTCCGTTTTTGTCCGGAGATTAAATAGCGCATACTTGGCCATCGGTCGGATCCGTTTAGCGCACGCCCCACAGTCTTAATGTACTCCAGACCGTGTTTGCCTAAAAATTTAAACAGGGTAGGGAAGCGCTGGGCGTCCGCTAGGCTGTAGTCCACATAGATGGAGCTCAATACTTTCTTACCCGGAAATATTGAGAAATATGGAAGGAGATCTGCTGGACGGCCGAGGTTAAAACCGTGAAGAATGTCCACGTTATCGGGGAGGGGTTGGCCTGCTAGAACCACGTTTGAGCTATGTCCCAAGCGGGCTAGGGCGGCAGCAGTTTGCTCCACCTGCACTGTATCGCCTCCTGGCTGAGAAAACAGGGTTTTTCGTGCCAAAAAGGCGATGTGCATTATTCCGCGATCATATTATGTTTCTCAAGTACATCAAGAACATCGTCCACATCGACCTCGTCTGAAAAGGTCAATGGTTTATTGGGAAGGGAAGTATCTACACTCCAGTTTCCTTCGCCTAAAAGTTCGTTGAGATCGCTATTTACTTTGGCGATGCAACCGCCGCAATTGATTTTTGAATTTATGGTCATTTTGATAGGGATTTTCGATGCATGCGTAGTGAATTCGCTACTACGCCTAAACTACTAAAACTCATGGCAATACTCGCCATCATGGGGGTTAATTCTAAACCGTAAGTAACCGAGAACAGACCGGCAGCAACCGGAATGGCAATAAGATTATACCCAAAAGCCCAGTAAAGATTGCCTCTGATGGTACTCATGGTTATTGTGCTTAGTTTAAAGTATTGTGCCAATTGTGGCAATCCCTCCCGGGTTAATACCACATCGGCACTTTCTTGGGCCACGGCCGTGCCGTGTGCCATGGAAACACCAATATCTGCTGCGTTTAAAGCAATGCTGTCGTTAATGCCGTCACCGATCATCAATGTTCTTCCCTTCGCTTGATACGACTTTACGAAGTCTGTTTTGTCTGTAGGTTGCATTTCACCTTTGAAGGTGGTGATGCCGAGGGCGGAGGCGGTTTTTGCGACGGAGGCCGTTATGTCGCCCGAGGCAATGATGGGCTCAATGCCACGGTCGTGGAGCATTTTGATTAATGCGGGTGCATCCGGATGAATGCTGTCCTCATAACAAATGATCGCGGCCAGACTTTGCTCATTGAAGAATAAACTGTGCGTTTGTGAAACGGTTGGTGGAAGCTGACCAGTTGTTTCTTGGAAGAATCGGCCAGAGCCTAAAAACCATTGAACACCATCGATTTTCCCTTGGACTCCTTTCCCGGGAATGGCTTTGAAGCGCTTGACTTGTATTGATGTTGCGGGAGCTTCAAGGTACTTGAGAAGAGCAGTGTTAAGTGGATGCGTTCCTTTCTCATTTAGGGCATAAAGCACTTCCTCCATTGGGGTACCTTCCCAAGTTAATGCTGTGGTAACGGGCTGACCCACCGTTAAAGTGCCGGTCTTATCGAGGACGGCGTACTTCAGTTCTTGGGCAACCTGCAATGCGGCCGCATTTTTAATGAGTAACCCGTTTTTGCTGCCAATTCCTGTTGCAGCAACTACGGCCAGCGGCGTGGCAAGTCCCAATGCACACGGACAAGCGATGACCAAGACATCGATCGCGAAGACCAAGGCTTTTGGGTGATGAAAACCGAAATGCCATATCAAGCCAGTGATTAGGCTGAGTAGAAGAATAGCAGGAACGAATATTTTTGAGATTCGATCAGTTAAAGCCTCGATAGGTGCTGCTGTGCCTTGGGCATCGACCACGGCATCGATAATGCCGCCTAAGGCGCTCGACCTTCCCGTATGTGTAGTTTGAACCAAAAGTCCGCCGTCGCCATTCAAGGTTCCTGCGAAGACTTTGGTCCCTTTTGATTTTTCA
This sequence comes from uncultured Cryomorphaceae bacterium, assembly GCA_913060465.1. Classification (GTDB taxonomy): domain Bacteria; phylum Bacteroidota; class Bacteroidia; order Flavobacteriales; family Schleiferiaceae; genus UBA10364. The sequence goes on from CAJXTR010000013.1 coordinate 13,038, forward strand.
ACCGGGATAGGCTCTCCAGTAAAGGTGCTCTCATCAATGGTACTATATCCTTCAATGACAATGCCGTCTACTGGTACGCGTTCTGCCGGCTGTATGCGAATGATTTGATCCAGTTCCAGCGCATCAACGGCCACACGACGTTCTTTGCCGTTCTCAACCAATAGGGCTTCTTGCGGTTGCAGTGCGACCAATTCCGATAATGCTTTACTATTCGAGAGTTTGCCGCGGTCTTCGAGGTATTTCCCAATCAGAATGAAATAAATGATCAACCCCGCACTTTCGAAATACACTTGGTCGTGGTGGCCCATGGCTAAGGAGATTAGCGAGTAGCACAAAGCCACTATAGAACCGAGGCTCACGAGCGTATCCATGTTCGTACTTGCACGCAGGGCGAGTTGAAAGGCTTTTTTATGGATGAATCGGCCAAAATATCCGCTGATACTTACGGCGAGGAAGATTTGTATGCTTATAGCCCACGTTTCGTGGAGATGCATCATGCCCAAGATTAAAAGGGGTAGGGCAAATATTGTGGCCAAGAGCAATTCACGTTGTTTGCGTTTCAGGGTGCTTTGTTTGGCAGCAATACGCTCTTGTGGGCTCAGATATGATGTGGTTAAACCGTAGCCAGCAGCACTGAGATTTTCCGATAGTGCTTTGAGGTCAAGCACCTCCTCGTCGATGGTCGCTTTAAACGAGCCACTGGCATAGCGCACTTGAACATCAATAATACCTGGCGTCGCTTCGGCGATTGTGTGAGCACTGTGCGCGCAACCCGCACAAGTCATGCCGCTAAGTGCCCAATTTACTCGCTGTTTTCCCATAGTTCAAAGGTAGGGAATGCGCCATCTACAAAGTATATTTGAAGGAGAAAATAGCACATCCCTACTATGAACCCACTCATCGATTTTCCTCAAAACCTTCACGGCAGTTTAGCCTTTGACAAAATTCAACCAGAGCATTTTTTGCCCGCTTTGGAACATTGGATCACCGTCAGTGAGCAACGTCAGGATGCCATTGTGAGCAACCCTGAGTTGCCAACATTTGAGAATACTATTGAGGCTTTAGAGTTTTGTACGGAGGAGCTAAACCTAGTAAGTAGCTGCTTTTTTAACTTGAACAGTGCGGAAACGAATGCGCAGATTCAGGAGATTGCCCGTACGTTCTCTCCGAAGTTGACCGCTTTCAGCAGTCAGACCTTACTCAATGAACCTCTTTTTCTGAGAATAAAATCGGTCTTTGAACAAGACCAAAGTGACTTAAGTGGGGAGCAAAAACGCTTGTTGAAGGAAACCTATGAAGGATATGTGCGCAATGGTGCCCTTTTGCAAGGTGAAGACCGCGAACGACTAAAATCCTTGAATGAAGAGCTCAGTACGCTAGGCTTGAAATTCGGCGAGCACGTGTTGGGTGAGACGCAAGCGTTTGAATACCATTGTACAGATGCCGCTGAATTGAAAGGGCTTCCGCAAGACGACATTGATGCGGCTGCGGAAGCAGCCCGCCAAAAAGATAAAGAAGGCTACCTCCTTGGCTTGGACATGCCTACCTACATTGCCGTGATGAAGTATGCGGATTCGAGTGTGTTGAGAAAGCACTTCTACACCGCCTACGCGTCGCGCGGTGCTGGTTCGAATGAATTTAATAATGAACAAGTCGTTACTGATTTAGTGAATTTGCGTTTAGAGCGTGCTAAGCTTTTAGGCTTTGATAGTCATGCCGCATTGACTTTGAGCAAGCGAATGGCAAGAACGCCTGAAACAGTCATGGAGTTTTTAGATCATCTCAAAGGCGTCGCCGCGCCGGCTGCCCAAAAGGACCTGCTAGAGGTCAGTGCTTTTGCCGAAGGGGAAGGCGCTCAGTTGCCATTGAATGCTTGGGATTTTAGTTATTGGTCTGAGAAGCTCAAGAAGTCAAAACTCTCATTGGATGATCAAGCGCTCAAGCCGTATTTCAAATTAGAAAATGTGCTGGAAGGTGCGTTTGAAGTTGCGGGCCGATTATTCGGTCTAAAATTCGTTCCACAATCGGATATTCCAGTTTACCACTCCGACGTAGATGCCTATGAAGTCTATGATGCTGATGGGGAATTCTTGAGTTTGTTCTATGCAGATTTCTTCCCGCGCGATGGTAAACGCGCCGGCGCGTGGATGACGAGTTACCGCAGCATGAGTACGCGAAACGGTCAAGCAATACGCCCCCACATTAGTATTGTATGCAACTTCACAAAACCCACTGCTACAAAACCATCGCTTTTAACTTTTAATGAGGTCACAACCTTGTTCCATGAGTTTGGCCATGCCTTGCACGGTATGATGGCACAAGGAACATACCCCTCGCTTACCGGAACCAGCGTGTATTGGGATTTCGTAGAGCTGCCATCACAGATCATGGAAAATTGGTGCTACCAGCCAGAGGCCTTGGCATTATTTGCAAGACACTATGAAACAGGTGAGGTATTGCCGCAATCGTACATTGATAAGATCAAAGAAAGCCAAACCTTCCTCGAAGGATACATGACCCTACGCCAACTCAACTTTGGCTACTTAGACCTGAGCTGGCACGCCCGCACCGAACCTTTTTCCGGTAGTGTAGAAGCGCATGAAGAAATGGCAACGAAAGAAACCTCATTGTTCCCGTCCTTAGCTGGTACGGTCACTAGCACAGCCTTCAGCCACATTTTCCAAGGAGGCTATAGTGCTGGATATTACAGTTATAAGTGGGCTGAGGTCCTAGATGCTGATGCTTTTGAACGCTTTGAGGAAGAAGGCATATTCAACGAGACCGTTGCACGAGACTTTGCAGTCGTGCTAAGCAGCGGGGGAACTGTGGCACCTGATGAGCTATACCGCAACTTTAGAGGTCGTGACCCTAAAGTAGATGCGCTGTTGAAACGCGCCGGCATTGCTGCCTAAAAAGTGCTAAGAAATGCGACGAACCTTGTGTTGGAAGCGCCAATACAAGGCTACAGAAGCTAAGAGCAAACCTACGGTGAGTCCCATCCAAACCCCTAAAGGTCCTATGCCTCGCGTAACACCCAGGTAATAGCAGGTTGGCACGGCAATAACCCAATAGGCGAAAAAGGCGATGATAGTAGGAATGTTCACATCTTGCACACCGCGCAGGGCCCCTAAGGTGGTCGCTTGAAGGCCATCAGGTAATTGGAAAATCCCCGCAGCAATCATTAGCACGGCAGTGTACTGCAATACCTCGGGATCAGAACTGTAGAATTCTGGTAAAACATTGCGTAATGCGATCAGTAAGATCATTGTCACAAACATCATGGCCAGCGTCATGTGAAACAAGCTTTGGCCCGCTAGACGTAACATAGGAATATCTCTACGCCCTAGTTGGTTTCCGACACGAATAGTCGCAGCGGCTCCCAAGCCACTTACCATCATGTAGCTGACCGACGCAATATTTAAAGCGATTTGATGTGCGGCCTGCTGCACAGGGCCTATCATTCCAACGATTACCCCGCTCATCGCAAATGCACCCGCCTCGAACACCAGTTGTAGCCCGCTAGGAACCCCAATGGCAAGTATATCTCGAATGGAACGCCAAGTAATGGCTGTGGTGCGCCAATGCTTCCAGTACGAATCAAATTTTTTGTGTTTACGGATGTAAATAGCCATCCCTGCAACCATGAGGAAACGTGTGCCCAAGGTAGAAACGGCAGCACCCGCCAGCCCTAATTCTGGGAAAGGTCCCCATCCTGTGATTAGGGGATAGTTGAGTAAGATGTTGAGCAAATTGGCCACCAAACTCACCCGCATTCCCGCCTTCGTGTCGCTTAGTCCTTCCGCAAATTGCTTGAACGCAAAAAAGGCCATCATGGGAACGATGGAGAACCCCACGATATGTAAATACGGCATGGCCTCGCTTACAACGCGTTCATCTTGCCCGAGCAAATGGGCGAATTGGGCAAAAATGGCGAGCACTCCATATACCAACAAGCCGAGTATTGAGTTGAGCACTAAGCCGTTTTTGAAATACTTCACCGCTTCGGCAGGATCCTCTTTACCATCAGCCCCCGCCACCAATGGCGTTAACCCAAAAGCAACTCCAATAGCGAAAACCATGGGGATAATCAAAATGGAAACGGCCAAAGAAATTGCAGCTAGTGGGATGGTTCCTAAGAACTTTCCAACCATAATGGAATCTGCAACAGAGACCAAAATCTGGCCCAACTGCCCAACCATTACAGGATAAGCCAATTTCATGCTCACGCCATATTGGGCGCGGTATGTACTCCAACTATAGCCCATTCGGCTTAGAGGTTGTAACGCTCTACCTCTCTAGAATAGAAATCTTCTGCCTCAGCGATTAATCCCTCCAAGGTCTTGGTGAGATCACCTTCGCTTTCATCGCCAATATCGTCTAACCACTTTACCTCGTCGTTCTCGAGGTTAAGCACGAATGCTGGGAATTCAGTGTGTACGATGAACACTGCATCTGGAAGATCGGTATTGTCTGCGACCAAGAATTTTGGGAAATCCATAGCTGATTTATTTACCCTGCAAAAGTACGCTTATTTATGTGCGAACTTCAGTACATCCTCTCTCGAAATCTCATCGCCTCCAAGAATGTGCAAACGCTCCATGACGTTGCGGAATTCACGGATATTCCCGGTCCAATCATAATCTTGCAAGGCGGCAATGGCTCCCGAGCTTAAAGATTTCTGTGCGGCACCATATTCTGATGCCACATTTTTTAAGAAATGTTCTGCCAAAGCAGGGATATCATCCTTGCGATCATTCAACCCAGGAACTTCAATGACAATAACACTCAGACGGTGGTACAAATCTTCTCTAAACCTACCTTCTTCAATCTCTTTTCGCAAGTCCTTGTTCGTAGCCGCCAATACCCGCACATCGACATTGATGCTTCGATCGCCACCTACCGGGGTGATTTTGTGTTCTTGAAGTGCGCGCAATACCTTGGCTTGTGCACTTAAACTCATATCACCAATCTCGTCTAAGAAAAGCGTTCCGCCATGGGCCAATTCAAATTTCCCCTTGCGGTCTTTCTGTGCTCCTGTAAAGGCTCCCTTCTTGTGTCCAAAGAGTTCACTTTCGATCAATTCTGAAGGAATGGCAGCACAATTCACTTCAACGAGGGGTTGACCAGCTCGTTCACTTTTTTCATGCAAATGATGTGCGACCAATTCCTTTCCGCTTCCGTTAGGTCCAGTAATCAATACACGAGCTTCCGACGGCGCAACCTTCTCAATCAAACCTCGCAGTTCATCCATACCGGCACTATCGCCAACCATGGTGTACTTCTTACTTACCTTCTTTTTCAGCGTCTTAACCTCCTGAACCAAACTCTTTTTGTCCAATGCATTGCGCACAGTACTCAAAAGTCTATTTAAGTCTGGTGGTTTAGGTAGGTAATCGAAGGCTCCTTTTTTCAAACAATCCACAGCCGTGTTAATGTCTCCATGACCACTAATCATAATCACGGGCACCTCGGCATTTATGGCCATCATACGCTCCAAGACCTCAACACCATCCATTTGTGGCATTTTAATATCACAAAATACAAGGTCCCAATTCCCCTCGCCAAAGGTTTCTATTCCAGCCTTACCGTCGGCAGCTTCTTGAACATCATGCGAAGCGTCTTCCTCAAGCAATATCTTTTTTAATACACGACGGATTCCGTCTTCATCTTCAATAATGAGAATGCGACTCATCGATTATTTGTTTTCTGGGTTCATATGCCAAACCGTACGCTGCGGGAACGGAATGGTAATATTTGATTCTCGGAATCTACGGTCAATTTCGAACCGGATTTCACTCTTGATCTTCTCTACGAAAAACAGGTTTCGGGTGTAGAAGAAGAGTTCAAACTGCAAGGCATTATCACCAAAATCCTTGAGGATTACCTGTGGATCGTGCATTGGGTCGGCCTCCGGATGGTCCATGGCTATTTGATGAAGAATATCCTTTACAACAGCCGTATCTGATCCATAAGCAACTCCAACCTTGACCGAAAATCTTGTAGTTTCCTCGCTGTGCGTTAGGTTAACTACCGTCTCGTTGGTCATCTTATGGTTGGGCATAATGACCAAAATATCATCGCGCGTGCGTACAGAAGTAGTGCGCAGCCCAACTGCTTCTACCTTGCCGATCTGCTCACCCATTTGAATGATATCTCCTACACTAAGAGTGCGCTCCATCAAAATGATCACCCCAGAAGCTAAATCTTTGAAGGCATCCTGGAGACCAAGACCTAAACCAACAAAGAGGGCAGTGGAGGCGGCGAGGATGGCAGTGATTTTTACACCAATTGTCTCCAGAGCAATGACAAAAGCAACGGTATAGATGAGGTATTTTGAGATCTGAATAATGGTGTATCTACGTCCCTCTTCAATGGAGTTGGTGCCAAGAGATGTGCTCAAGGTTCTACCCAGGGTCCAAACCGAAAATCGGGCTACCATTAGAATAGCAACCACTTGCAACAGCCCTTTTACGCTTAGGCGGAGTTTATCACTCTGCCAAAGCTCCATACTCAGTAAATCACTGAGGAATGTTCCAATATCGTTTAGTATCTCAACCATTTATACAACTCTTTCCAAGTTACTTTCTTTCCGTACATCAATATACCTACTCGGTAAATTTTTCCTGCTAAACCTACCATGGCAAAGAATGTGCCTATAAGTATGGCTCCACTGAGGAACACTTGCCAGATTGGAATGCCAAAGGGTAGGCGAATCATCATGGTGATCGGCGAGGTGAAAGGGATCATACTCATCCAAAATGCCAAAGGACCATTGGGTTCCTGAATTACATTGGTTGCCGTGATCAATGCTAAAATCATTGGCAACGTTACCGGCAGCATGAATTGTTGACTATCTGCTTCTTGGTCGATGGCGCTTCCTAATGCGGCAAACATGGCACTAAACAAGAAGTAACCGCCGAAGAAGTAAAACAAGAATCCACCTAAAATCAAGGGGAAGTTGATGGAGCGCATAATGTCAAAAATGGCAAGGCCTTCTACGTCCTGTACATTCGGCGTCCCTGCAGCGCCCATATCTGCTTGATTTGCTAATAGCTCAGGCAAAAAGAACGTACTCGCAATCAGGTATATCCCTCCGGAGAGAATGACCCAAATAAGGAATTGGACCACACCTACTGAGCCGATACCTAGGATTTTACCCATCATAAGTTGGTAGGGACGAACACTTGAAATAATCACCTCTACGATGCGGCTTGTTTTCTCTTCAATGACTCCACGCATTACCTGCACAGCATAGAAGAAGATGAAAAAGTAAATCATCATCCCGGCAATATATCCTAATACCATCTTGATCGGAGTAGCGCTTTGCACCGCCTCCTCTTCAGCATCGCCCATGGTGTAGCTCTTGATGTTGACCTGGGTAACGCTCTGCGCGACAACCTCTGGATCTACACCGTTTCGCAACAACTTTTCTTCATTGAGTTTTGTTTCGAGCAGCCCGTCTAAATACTGCACCATATTTATGCTCGGATCGTCCTTGCCAAAGAGTAGAATGTTGTTCTTAATGAAGTCCGGGTCCCAACTCTCTCCGGTTGGTATGTAAAGGAACGCATCGTACTCAGAAGTAGTGAAAAATGCTTTGGCCGATTCCAAATCATTCTCCCTTGGATCTAAATACTCCAGTGGGTATTCGTCGCGACCTTCGTTAGGGACAATCAAGGCAGCTTCGTCCAATACAATGATGCGTTTTTCGTCTTCCGGAAGTGAAGCAAGAATCGCTGGAACGATCATCATTGCAGCAAAAATCAACGGTCCCAATACCGTAACTACGAGGAATGTCTTTTTACGCACTCGCGACAAAAATTCGCGCTGAATGATCAATAAAATTGGATTACGCATGGCGGTTAGTTTTAGGTCCGTGTTCAACGATTTCGATGAAAATATCTTGCACGCTAGGTAAGACTTCTTCGAAAGAAACTAGGTTTCCGGATTGTGCGAGGGCACTTACCGTGGTTCCTGGGTAGGATTCGGATTTTACCATGTAAGCAATACCCATGTGATGAGAATTTTTTGAAATAATCTCCGCATCACCCCATTGCGCAACTTCGTTTTTGGTTGTAATGGCGTAAGTGCCGTTCTGATATTCCTTGCGAATATCGAGTAGGGGACCTTCGACCATCACTTGGCCATTATTAATCAAACCAATGTGATCACATATCTCTTCAACACTTTCCATTCTGTGGGTAGAGAATATCACGGTAGCGCCTTCTGCACTTAGTCGCTTGATTTCCTTTTTGATTAAGTTGGTATTAATAGGGTCAAATCCAGTGAAAGGCTCATCAAAAATCAAGAGCTCGGGCTGGTGCAGTACCGTGGTAACAAACTGAACTTTCTGCGCCATTCCTTTGCTGAGGTCTTCTACCTTCTTATCCCAAAAGTCATTCATCTCTAGTCGTTCAAACCAGAGCTTTGCCCTTGACTTAGCTTCTGCCGTGGTCAAGCCTTTCAATCGAGCTAAATACAATACTTGCTCTCCAACCTTCATCTTCTTGTATAGCCCGCGTTCTTCGGGCAAGTACCCAATTCTGGCTATGTCTGAAGGTTGCAATTTGCGATCACCAAACCACACTTCGCCCTCATCGGGAGCGGTGATTTGATTCATGATTCTAATGAAGGATGTTTTTCCGGCACCATTAGGTCCGAGCAACCCATAGATACTCCCTTTGGGGATGTTGAGGTTAACCCCATCTAAGGCTAATTTTTTACTGTAACGCTTGGATACGTTTGTGGCTTTAATCATGCGGTTGTAATCAAAAACTCCCGCCAAAGGCGGGAGCTATAAGGTATAAAAGTTAACTGAACATCTCCTTCACTCGGTCAAAGAATCCTTTGTCCGATTTCCCTGGGTTTGGTTCAAAATTCTTGGCGCCTTTCAACTTCTCAATGGCTTTCTTTTCATCCGACGTCATGGATTTCGGTACCCATACATTGATGTGAATCAATTGGTCCCCCTTTCCATAACCCTGTACGCTTGGCAATCCTTTGTTCTTCAAGCGAAGAATCTTGCCTGGCTGCGTACCGGCATCAATGCTGATTTTCACAGCGCCACTAACGGTCGGGATTTCCACAGTACAACCCAAGGCTGCATCAGGGAAGCTCAAGTTTAATTCGTAGTGCAAGTTTTCTCCATCACGCGTTAACGACTCGTGGGGGACCTCTTCAACGAGAACAATCAAATCCCCTGCAATACCACCGAGGACTTCGTTCCCTTTACCGCCTACACGCAACTGCATGCCATCCTGAACACCGGCGGGGATTTTTACGCTTACTACTTCCTCCTTGCGGTCGAGACCATCGGACCCAACGCCTGAAGGTTTTTGGTCAACAATTTTACCACTACCGTTACAAGTTGAACATGTCGCAGCGGTGCGCATCTGCCCAAGGATAGTATTGGTTACTTGTTGAACTTGACCAGCACCATTACACGTAGTACAGGTTTTAAAAGTCACGCCATCTGCAATTCGCGCACGACGGATTTTAATCTTCTTCTCGACGCCGTTTGCCACTTCCTCGAGGGTAAGCTTTACTTTGATTCGAAGGTTTGACCCTTTTGCTTGACGCGCTCTGCCGCCACCGCCAAAGCCACCGAATCCTCCAAAGCCACCGCCTCCGCCGCCACCGAAGATATCTCCGAACATATCGAAGATGTCGTTCATGTTACCGTGGAATCCGCCGCCACCTGCTCCTGCGCCAAAGGCTTGGTGACCGAACTGGTCATACTTGCGGCGTTTCTCTTCATTACCTAATACGTCATAAGCTTCAGCAGCTTCCTTGAACTTGTCCTCCGCATCCTTATCGTCAGGATTGCGGTCAGGGTGGTATTTCAAGGCTACCTTTCTATAGGCTTTCTTGATCTCGTCTTGGCTGGAACTTTTGCTTACGCCCAGTACGTCGTAGTAATCTCTTTTCGACATATTATGCTTCTTTACCTACAACCACTTTGGCGTAGCGTATAACTTTCTCTCCAATGAGGTAACCCTTTTCAACTTCATCTATGACCTTACCGGCTAGTTCCGGAGTAGGTGCTGGGATTTGGGTTATGGCTTCCATTGTTTCAACATCAAATGCTTGACCAACGGTGCTTTCCATTTCCTTCAAGCCCTTGCCCTTCAAGGTCTCTTTTAACTTTTGCGAAATAAGGTTCATGCCTTCCAATACCGCAGCATTTTCAGGAGTCTCTTCGGTATTCTTAAGGGCTCTGTCAAAATCGTCCAAAACAGGCAATAAAACTGCTAAAGTGTCTTTGTTTGCACTCTCCATCAGCTCTAAGCGTTCCTTAGCTGTACGTCTTCTGAAGTTTTCAAACTCAGCATACAAGCGAAGATTTTGGTCTTTTAAATCTTTAACCTCGTCCTCAAGCTTAGCAACAGGGTCTACTTCAACCTCTTTGTTTTCAGTGCTTTCAGCACTTTCTGTGGCCGATTCTTGTTGCGCATCTTGATCGCGTACTTCGTCTTCGTTATGTAGTTCTTTATCGCTCATTAGGGTTGGGTTTTATCTTTTTCTAACCTACTTAAGGCAAAATGCCTACCAATGTATACGCCGCTGACACCTTGTCAGCGGCCATAAAAAAAGTCCCACTTGGGGACTTTTAATTGCCTTATCCTAGGGTTCTATTTGCGCAACACCTCTAGTGTGTTTTTAAGCGCAGGACCGCGTAGGTTCTTTTTGATGATATTGCCTTCACCATCTATCAAGAAGGTCGCGGGAATACTATTGACATTGTAGGTTCTTGCCGCGGCGTTTCTCCAGTACTGTAGGTCACTTACGTGATTCTCCCAAATCAAACCATCTTGCTTGATCCCATTTTCCCAAGCAACTTTGTTTTGGTCTAAGCTAACTGAAAAGACTTCGAAACCATCTCCGTTTTTGAAACGTACATCTTTGTATTCGTTATAAGTCTTTACCACGTTCGGGTTTTCCATTCGGCACGGACGACACCAAGATGCCCAAAAATCAATCAATACAACCTTTCCCTTGAGGTCGGATAGCTTGCGAATGTTTCCTTGTGGATCACGCATCTCAATCTCTGGCGCTTTGTCGCCAATGCCCAAGTTTGCCATTTGATCGTTTGCCTCAATTTCAAGATCTGGATTTGCGACCGAGTAGGTGCTTTGTGATGCGGTAAATACAACAGCTACAGCTGCAATAATTCCGGCGCCTAAGATTCCTTTCAATGCTTTCATGGTTATATAGGGTTTTAAGTTACATTCTGATGATTTCAGCGCCTAAGGCCTGAAGACGACCATCGATGTTTTCATAACCGCGGTCAATCTGATTGATGTTATGAATGGTCGAGGTTCCCTCTGCACTCAAAGCGGCAATAAGCAAGCTTACACCGGCACGTATATCAGGACTGGTCATTGTTGTAGCGCGAAGTGGGGTCTGCTTATCTAGTCCAATCACTGTTGCTCTGTGTGGATCACATAGAATGATTTGAGCGCCCATGTCGATGAGTTTATCTGTAAAGAACAATCGGCTTTCGAACATCTTTTGATGAATGAGTACAGAACCTCGAGCCTGTGTTGCAGTCACCAAAATAATACTCAATAAATCTGGTGTAAAACCTGGCCAAGGTGCATCAGCAATGGTCATGATAGAGCCATCGATGAAGCTTTCAATCTCGTAATGGTCGTGTGCTGGAACGCGTAAGTCATCACCGATTAATTCTGTGTGAATACCTAATCTGCGGAACACGGATGGAATAATTCCCAAATCAGGGTAGCTCACATCTTTAATGGTAATATCTGAGCCAGTCATGGCAGCTAACCCAATCCAAGAGCCAATCTCAATCATATCTGGTAAGATGCGATGCTCCGTTCCGCCTAAGGCGTCTACACCTTCAATGTGCAACATGTTAGAACCTATACCATCAATTTTAGCGCCCATGCGCACGAGCATCTTACACAATTGCTGCAAGTAAGGCTCACATGCTGCATTGTAGATGGTCGTCTTGCCTTTGGCCATTACTGCGGCCATAAGAACATTCGCGGTACCCGTAACCGATGCTTCATCCAGAAGCATATAGGTGCCTTTCAATTCAGAGGCGTCAACGCTGTAGAATGAATCCTTGGAATCATAGTTGAACTTGGCGCCCAATTTTTCAAAGCCCAAGAAGTGCGTGTCTAATCTGCGACGCCCAATCTTATCACCTCCTGGTTTTGGGATATATGCCTTACCGAAACGAGCGAGGAGCGGGCCTACAATCATGATTGATCCACGTAATGAAGCACCTTTGGTCTTGAACTCCTCTGAGTGCATAAAGTCCAAGTTTACATTTTCGGCCTTGAACGTATAATCGCCATGTCCGTTTTTCTTCACGTACACGCCCAAATCACCCAAAAGGTCGATCAGCTTGTTTACGTCAACGATATCTGGAATGTTCGTTATTCTAACCTCTTCTGGAGTCAGTAGAACGGCGCAAAGTATTTGCAATGTTTCGTTCTTGGCGCCTTGTGGCGTAATTGTTCCGTGCAGTTTTTTACCGCCGTTGATTTTAAAAGTCCCCATCTGTTAGAATCTTCTTTTCTTCTTCTTGTTAGTTTTTTTCTTGCCCAATGGATTGCGTTCTGCAGCGCTAATATTGAAGGCTTTCGGGTGTGGCAATACAATACCATCGGTCTTCAATTTGCCTTCCGCCATTTCCTGCAAATCTGCAATAATGGTCTTGTCGTCAACAGTGTCTTTATTGAATTTAAGATAGTTGCGTTTCATGGCATAGGCAATGCCATAGGTCAATGCTTCCTTCTCTTCTCCATCCTCTAGGGAAACAGCGCGCTGTACCATTGTCTTTACAATGCTACCATAGTGTCTGAACTTTCTCGATTTCTCTGGGTAAGGAACCTCGTCCGGAAGGCCAACGAAACTTTCGGCAGTTGGAATAGGATATGGGCTTTCTACGTCCAATTTAAAATCGGACATGATAAAAAGGTGATCCCACAACTTATGGGCATAGTCAGGTGCATCTCGAATGGCTGGATTTAAGTTCCCGATCACATCAATGATGCTTTGCGCCACCTTGCTGCGGTGTTCTTTGTCCTCAATGGTCAAACAGTAATCCACCATACGTTGCACATTACGGCCGTATTCAGGGATTTTTAATGCTGTTCTTTCTGTATTGTATTCCATGCCTTCAAATAAGTAAAATCTTCCCTTAAACTCCCCGGACCTTGGCGAATTTTAGCAACAATCTTTTTTCGCCGGCATTATCGAATTGGATAATGGCCTTTGCGTCGGCGCCTTCGCCTTCGAGTGCTTTGACGGTTCCAAGCCCAAATCGGCCATGAACCACACGTTTTCCTTCGTGGAGTTGGTCAGGTCTGAGATCATCTCCACTCGCTTCAAAACTAGCCCCGCTGTTGCGAACGGGCTTCAATGTTTTGCCTCTCAAGGTAGGAGCTGGATTTGGTTTTTTTGCTTCTGCTTTTCCTCCTGCTGGCTTGCCCCAGTTTTTGTTCTTGCCTTGGTACACTGTGTTTCCTTTGTTGCTCGAACCAAAAGAACCTCCAAAAGCGTTATCAAGTGCAGGGGAACTGAAGCTAGTTGGTGAGAATTCAGGGATTTTGATGTCCAAGAACTTCTCGTCTATTTCGTCGATAAATCGCGAAGGTTCGCAATCAATAAGTTTACCCCAACGATATCTCGTATGTGCGTAGGTAAGGTGTGCACGTTTCTCAGCTCGTGTCAAAGCTACGTAAAACAATCGGCGTTCTTCTTCAAGTTCACTTCGACTACCAACGCTGAGCATACTTGGGAACAGGTTTTCTTCCATTCCTACGATGTAGACATATGGGTATTCCAAACCTTTGGCCAAGTGGATCGTCATCATGCTCACCTTTGGCTGACCGTCGTCCACTTCGTTATCACGATCCGTTAATAAGGCAACATCCGCCATGAATCCCGCCAAAGAAGGATCGCCGCCTTCGAGTTCTTTCTGTTGTTCAGAGAAGTCTTTGATCCCATTCATAAGTTCCTGAACGTTCTCGTAGCGCGTCACACCCTCGGGGGTTTTATCTTCTCCAAGTACCTTTACTAAGCCCACGCTTTTGGATATATGAGCAACCATATCGAAGGCATCATATTCCTTGGTCATAACAGCAAAGCTATTTATGAGAGTAGTGAAGTCGACCAATTTTTTCACGGCCGCTGCGCCAATACCGCTTGGGATGGTATTTAGCTTCTCACACGTTTGCCAAAGTGACCATTTTTGCTGTTCAGCTGCTAGAGTCAACCTAGCTAAGGTAGTCGCTCCAATCCCTCGTGCAGGGTAGTTTACTACGCGTCTAAATGCTTCCTCGTCATTTGGATTGATTACCAAACGTAGATACGACAACACATCTTTAATCTCTTTGCGCTGGTAGAAACTCAGTCCTCCGTATATCTTGTAAGGGATATTCTTCTTGCGTAACGCGTCTTCAAATGATCGGCTTTGAGCATTGGTGCGGTAGAGAATACAGAAATCTTCGTGGGACGCACCTTCATTCATGGCAGTTTGCCAAATGTTGGTAGCTACAAAGTTGCCTTCATCAGAATCGGATACGCTTTTGTGCACCACGATCTTTTCACCACTACCATTATCCGTCCAGACATTCTTTTCAATCTGATCTTTGTTTTTCGCAATAATGCTATTGGCAGCTTGAACGATAGTTTTGGTCGAACGGTAGTTCTGTTCCAATTTGAACAGTTTAGTATCTGGGTAATCCTTCTGGAAATTCAGGATGTTTCGAATGTTGGCGCCTCGGAATGCATAAATGGATTGGGCATCATCCCCAACAATACAGATGTTCTCAAACTTTGCTGCAAGCGCCTTGACAATCAAATACTGGCTGTGGTTGGTATCCTGGTACTCGTCTACTAATATGTATTTGAACCGTTCCTGGTACTTTGCCAACACTTCTGGAAATCGGTAAAGGAGCTCGTTCGTCTTTAATAGTAAATCATCAAAGTCCATAGCGCCCGCGCGAAAACAACGCTCGGTGTATGCTTGGTAAATTTCCCCGAACATAGGGAGTTTCGCTGCGCTATCTTGAGCTTGCAGCTCCCCATTTTGGAAATAGGCCTTTGGTGTGATGAGGTTGTTCTTCAAAGAACTGACACGAGATGCAATAGTCTTTGCTTTGTAGATATCCTTGTCCAGGTTTTTCTCCTTAACAATGTTCGATATCACCTTCTTACTATCGTCAGCATCATATATGGTGAAATTCGAGGGATAGCCCAATCGCTCAGATTCGATTCTTAAGATTCTCGCAAAAATACTGTGGAAGGTACCCATCCATAAGTTCTTGGCATCGGTATCACCCACCAAGGAACCAATGCGCTCTTTCATTTCACGAGCGGCTTTGTTGGTAAAGGTGAGCGACAAGATATTGAACGCATCCACACCTTTACTCAATAGGTATGCGATGCGATACGTTAGAACGCGAGTTTTTCCGGAACCTGCGCCAGCAATGACCATGACGGGTCCGTCGATATGCTCAACGGCCTTGCGCTGGGCTTCATTCAATTGATTTAAAAACTGTGCCAAGAGGGGGGAGTCTTTCCGTTCGACAAGGTGTCAAAGTTAATCCTATCCTCCAATTTTTTGCGACCAATTAATAAGTGAGATTTGCACATATTTGCCCTCCGGTTATTCGGCTCCACATAATTAATTCATAACGAGCCGATTATTTTCCCTTAGCACGGCTTGTATGTGCGAATATTTCCCCTACATTTGCAGTCCCCAAAAAATGGGGTAACTGATTATTGGAATAAACTAGAAATCAAAAGGTACGTATGCCAACGATTCAACAGCTTGTAAGAAAAGGTCGCAAACAGATCAAACAAAAGAGTAAATCTGCTGCGCTGGATTCCTGCCCACAACGCAGGGGTGTATGTACTCGTGTCTACACAACGACGCCGAAAAAACCAAACTCGGCGATGCGTAAAGTGGCAAGGGTGCGTCTATCTAACGGAAACGAAGTAAACGCCTACATCGGAGGTGAAGGTCACAACCTACAAGAGCACAGTATTGTGCTTGTGCGTGGTGGTCGTGTGAAGGATCTCCCAGGGGTTCGTTACCACATTGTACGTGGTGCACTCGATACAGCAGGTGTAAATGGTAGAACTCAGCGTCGTTCTAAGTACGGTGCTAAGAGACCTAAGAAATAACACATTTCAGATTAAGAACTCATGAGAAAAGCAAGAGCTAAAAAACGTCCGTTACTACCGGATCCAAAGTTCAACGATACGCTAGTAACTCGTTTTGTAAACAACTTGATGTTGGACGGCAAGAAATCAATTGCCTTCAACATATTCTATGATGCTATAGACATTGTTTCAGAAAAAACTGAAGGCAATGGTCTTGAAGTGTGGAAAGAAGCATTGAACAATGTAATGCCGCATGTTGAGGTTCGTAGCCGTCGTGTAGGTGGTGCTAACTTCCAAATCCCAATGCAGGTTCGTCCTGACCGTAAGGTGACTTTGGGTATGAAGTGGTTGATCTCTTACGCACGTGGTCGTAACGAGCGTTCAATGGCCCAGAAATTGGCTGCTGAAATTATAGCGGCTTCTAAGGAAGAAGGTGCTGCAGTTAAAAAGCGTACTGAGGTACACCGTATGGCTGAAGCAAACAAAGCATTCTCTCACTTTAGATTCTAATAGAC
>CAJXTR010000014.1 GCA_913060465.1 uncultured Cryomorphaceae bacterium
TCACCTGGGCACCAGCCATGTGGTACCAGAAATTTAATTCCGGCGTACTCAGTGCGCTAAGATCAATAAGCGGAGAGGTGATAATGGCAACACTCTGGTTGGCCGCACCACTAGCTTCTGCATAGACGTAGTTTCCTCCACCTGTTCTATCATCGTTTGGACCGGTACCAGTGGTAGCTGTACTATCCGTACCTGTACCAAAAGCATAGCCTTGACCACCATTAGGGCTGGTTGGGTTGCGCTGCCAGCAACTTCCAATGGTACTTCCATCATTATCAAATCCCGACCCTTCAGACCAACCAGTACCGTCGAAATCTTCGTTGTAGCTCGTCGTAAAGGTGATAGGCGCACAAAGCGTACTATCAACTACTGGTGCTGACCAAATACTTACATCTCCTAATCCACATGAATCTCGAACATAGAATTCATAGGTAGTTGAAGCCGAAAGACCTGAAAGCACAAAAGGATTGCTCGAAGCTGCCACTCGCGTACCATTACCTGGGGTAAAACCGGGTGTTCCATACTCCACTTCCCAGTTTGTCGCACCACCACTGGTCCAACTTAACTTGGCTTTATTACTCATGGTCCAATCCACTGCTAGGTCGGTGGGCTGGTAACAGGTAGGTGCCGGATAATGATTCACTATGATTTTCCAAGAACTATCCGCAATACTCGCTGTTGTAGTACCACAAGCAGTAGCGAATTGTTGACGGAACGCGTGTAATTTAAATACCAGGAAGGTATCCGTTACTGCACCATTGAAGTCATTGATCGTTCTCGTGATGGTTTGAGAAGAACCGTTTGTCCCGACAGTACCGTAATCTAGCGCGGCTTCTTTCGTTCCCTCACTCGATAATTCTAGATATACCCCGATGTCATTCGGGGCGGAACCACCAAAACCACCGGTAGTGTTCATAGTATACTCTACCTCCACGGAGGAGATCCAATGACCCACAGGAATCGCAATGCCTAGTGTATCCGCACACGAACTCTGTGAGTTAATGTTCACAGGTGCTACTTGTTGAACACCTATAGCTCCATAATTATATTGTGTGGAATCTGAACTGGTCTGTGCATTAGAAAATGATATTGCACCAATTATAGCAAAGACCGAAAATAAAAACCTCTTCATGAGTGAAATTGATAAAGATCTAAAATAGGTAATACATACGAAGTATGACTGCTCGTTTACTCAAAGGTTTAATCGTTTAATCGACCAAAAACAAAAAATGCGCGAACCCTCCGGGTTCGCGCACCTAAAATTGTGATTTCCAGCTCGTTTAAATATCCTTTCCGAACACTTCTTTGACATGAGAGCGGTAATCCGCAATGCTGTCCTTCATGTCCTTGCGCAATAGGAAGATTCCGATAAGGTTGGGTAGTGTCATCAGTGCTATGGCAATACCTGCAAAGGTCCAGACAATTGTTGTATCAATGATCGCAGCCAAGAAGAAGCCGATGACATACAACACGCGATAGTAATTCACATACTTCACACCAAAGAGGTAGGTGACACTACGGCCGCCGTAATAGCTCCACGATATAGCAGTTGAAAATGCGAATAATAGAAGTCCGATAGCGACTATGTATTGGCCGTAATCGCCGAATAAACCTTTGTTGAAGGCAATGGCAGTAAGTGGCGCGCTGTGAACCAAAGATTTTCCTGAGAAGGTATAGCCTTTTTGATCCTGAAGACGCCCCTCATTGACTTCAATAAGCCCAGTAAATAATTGGCCCTCTTTGAACACTTGCACCTCCTCTGCTATTGAACGTGCATGCAAAATCGTAGTATTTGATGTAATGGCTCCATCTTCGACCGTTAGTGTTCCTGTGAACTCATTTACCGGAACGACATCTAAACCCTGTCCTCCATTGAAGTATTCATATAGCGCTGTTCCATGAACCTCCTTGCTCACTTCACCCTCCATGATAACCATGTCTGAAAAGCTAAAGTCATTTTGATGCTTTTCATTCCAAACCCCTGAGCTCAAAAGAGTTAGACCAGTGATAGAACAGATGATAATGGTATCGATGAAAGGTTCAAGAATGGCCACCATACCTTCACTCACCGGGTGCTCCGCTTTCGCGGCCGCGTGTGCAATAGGGGCAGATCCTTGCCCTGCTTCATTTGAAAACAAACCACGATTTACACCGCGGTTAAAGGCATAAGCAATGGACGCGCCAAGGAACCCTCCCGCCGCAGAAGAACCCGTAAATACATCCGCGAAAATGCTGATGAACGAAGGGATAATATTCTCGTAATTCATCACGATCACGGATAAAGCGCCAATGACATAAATAATCGCCATTAAAGGCACGAGCTTCTCTGTAACTTTTGCAATACGTTTAATACCACCAAGAATGATAAGACCTAAAAGTACCGATAAGACTGCGCCAGTAACGATTTCTTCTATGCCGAAAGTGGCTTTTAAAGAGGAGGCAATACTGTTCACCTGCGGCATGTTTCCTGTACCGAAAGAGCTGATGATTGCAGCAACAGCAAAAAGCGCAGCCATCCATTTCATGTTGAGTTTATTCTTCATGTAGTACATAGGACCGCCAGAAGCTGTCCCGTCCTCGGCAAACTCGCGATATTTATGGCTTAAGGAAACCTCTACAAATTTGGTCGTCATACCTAAAGCTGCAGTTACAAGCATCCAGAAAAGGGCTGCAGGGCCACCCAAGTGAATGGCGAATGCAACACCTGCTATATTCCCGGTTCCTACCGTACCCGATAGCGCGGTGGCTAAGGATTGAAAGTGAGAGGTATCCCCTTTGGCACCTTCTTCATCAAATTTTCCACGAACGACGTCGATGGCGTGTTTGAAGAATCGGATTTGAGGAAATTTCAAATAAACAGTGAAGAAAATTCCAGTGCCTAGGAGTGCGAATACGAACCAGCTAGAACCCCCGATATATCCATCGATGGTTGCTAATAGGTCATTGAGCTGTACTAAATCCATGTGTTTTCAGAGTATTTTAGTGCGATGCCCAAGATATAAAAAAAGCCCCCGCATCTGCGATGCGGGGGCCTGTTATCTCCTTTAATCCGAGGTTTACTTCACCTCTTCAAAATCAACATCGGTAACATCGTCAGCACCACCTGCTCCGGCATCACCGCCAGCATCTGGGCCTTGGTCGCCACCACCTTGATTACCTTGCATTGCTGCTTGGATTTCTGCTGCTGCAGCTTGAAGCGCACCATTGAGTTTCTCAGTGGCTGCATCACAAGCGGCAACATCTTTCGCTGCATGTGCAGCTTTTAATTCTGCGAGAGCTGTATCAATTGGACCCTTTTTATCCTCTGGCAACTTACCATCGATCTCCTTCATTTGTTTTTCAACTTGGAAGATCATGCTATCTGCTGCATTGAGTTTGTCGATCTGCTCTTTAGCTTTCTTATCAGCATCCGCATTCGCTTCTGCCTCTTGCTTCATGCGCTCGATTTCCTCTTGGCTCAAACCTGAAGAGGCTTCGATACGAATGTTCTGCTCTTTACCAGTGTTCTTATCCTTCGCACTTACGTTTAAGATACCATTTGAATCGATATCAAAAGTCACCTCAATCTGAGGCACACCACGCGGTGCAGCTGGGATACCGTCCAAGTGGAATCGGCCGATAGTCTTGTTATCTCCTGCCATTGGACGCTCACCCTGAAGGATGTGAATCTCTACAGAAGGTTGGTTATCTGCTGCCGTTGAGAAGGTCTCTGACTTCTTCGTTGGAATGGTCGTGTTCGCTTCAATCAACTTCGTCATTACACCACCCATGGTTTCGATACCTAATGAAAGAGGCGTTACATCAAGAAGCAATACATCTTTTACATCACCTGCAAGTACACCACCTTGGATCGAAGCACCGATAGCTACAACCTCATCCGGGTTTACTCCTTTTGATGGCTCTTTACCAAAGAATGCTTTTACTGCATCTTGAATCGCTGGAATACGTGTTGTACCACCCACAAGAATCACCTCATCAATTTCTGATGTTGAGTAACCTGCGTTTTGAAGGGCGCTCTTAGCTGGAGCAATAGTGCGCTCAATCAAATCAGCTGCTAATTGCTCAAACTTCGCACGGCTCAAAGAACGCACCAAGTGCTTAGGACCTGAAGCTGTAGCAGTGATGTAAGGCAAGTTAATTTCAGTTGATGTAGTAGAAGACAATTCAATCTTCGCCTTTTCAGCCGCTTCTTTCAAACGCTGTAAAGCCATGTTGTCTTGACGCAAATCCATAGACTCCTCTGCCTTGAATTCTTCTGCCAACCAGTCAATGATTACTTGGTCAAAGTCATCACCTCCAAGGTGTGTATCACCGTCGGTAGATTTTACTTCGAATACACCATCACCCAATTCGAGGATAGAAACGTCATGTGTACCACCACCACAGTCAAAAACAACAATCTTTTGATCTTGTCCTTTTTTATCTAGACCGTAAGCCAAAGCCGCAGCCGTTGGCTCGTTGATGATACGACGTACGTTCAAACCAGCGACCTCACCCGCTTCTTTAGTCGCTTGACGCTGTGCATCATCAAAGTATGCTGGCACAGTGATCACTGCTTCGTTTACTTCCGTACCCAAGTAATCTTCAGCAGTTTTCTTCATTTTTTGAAGGATCATCGCTGAGATCTCTTGAGGCGTGTACTGACGACCGTCAATGTTTACACGTGGAGTATCGTTATCACCGCCTTCCACTTTATATGGAACGCGTGAAGCTTCTTTTTGAACATTTGAGAACTTCTCACCCATGAAACGCTTCACGGAGTATACAGTTTTCTCAGGGTTGGTGATAGCTTGACGCTTTGCAGGATCCCCTACTTTACGCTCACCACCTTCAACAAAACCCACAATAGATGGGGTAGTTCTTTTTCCTTCGCTGTTTGGAATAACGACTGGTTCGTTTCCTTCCATTACAGATACACAGGAGTTGGTTGTTCCAAGGTCAATACCTATGATTTTACCCATTGTACTTATTTATTTAGGTTGAGTATTCAATTTTTGTACGCCTCCATTAGAGCAAGGGTTATGCCATGTGCCAAAAAAGAAAGATCGCCGCTCAATCTGTCACATCAGTGCAGAAAAGCGTGTCATTCTGTGCCTTTTGAGCCAGAAATAAATGACAACTTGTCCGTAAGTATCCTTTAGTTGATTACGACCGGGAACCCGTTTTCGCAGACGACACTGTCCAAACCTTGAAAATCTACCCAGCCCATACCACAGGTATGCATGCCACGCCATAGGCTATCCATAGACATAGTGCTTAGCTTGACATTCTTCTTGATGGCACGTCCGCGTGAGGAGAATAACCCAATACCACCATCTACATTCGTAAACATTGGTTTTTCTTGAACAATCCCCTGAGAAGGCTGATTTACGTTGATGTAGGTAGCGTAGTCGTCAGCTGCAGCCCAAATCTCAACATCAATTCCTTTAAAGACACGCACGAGGTCTGTAGTCGGACCTATGTTATTGTAAAGGAAACGGTAGTACGACTCATAGCTTAGTTCAGAGATAAACGTGCCCGAACCGTTCAAGTTAGAACCGGTGCGAACAGGAAGAGCATAGGTCAACTTTTTAATCACTGAATCTGTGGGGTTTGATCGCGGTGCCTCCTTATATCTGAAGTGAATGTAGCCCTGGTACATGCGAGCATTTTTTGCCGCATCCCAGCCAAACTCAGCATTTCGAACACCAAAAGTGACTTTTTGGAATCCTTTGGGCTTTGTGATTTCTACATTCCCCACAATAGGCGTCACTGCCTCAAAATTATTGTTACCTGGAATGAATCCTTTAACGCGGTATTCAAAGGCAGGATCTATTGGTGCATCGGTCCAATAAAGACGGTAATTATCTGTAGTAAAGGTGCCCGATTGAAGTATGTTGGTATCCTTTCTGTAAAACTCGTAGGTATTAACAATGTTACCTGCATCGTTGATTTGGGTGAGGTAAAGCGCGGCCGTATCGAAATACAAACTGTCGCTGTGCGTCGCACCTGCAAGGAGTCCATCCTGACCTAAGTAGGTACGATGAAGTCGAACCCATTGGGTATCATCATCTTTATCCAACAAACCATAGACCACGTTCTCAACGTCATAATCTGCATTGATTTGAAGGGAATTGTCACAAGAAGTGATGGCAAATGCCGCGATAATGAAGAGAAAGAGGTTTTTCATGGGCCGTAAAAATACAACCTATGCCTTAGGTTGTTTTCTTTGCAGCAGATAATTCACAAAAATCGTGCAGGATGTCAGTTGCAAAGAAAGAATTTAAGAAAGTGACCACCCACAGCCTTCAGCAGATGAAGGACCAAGGAGAGAAGATTTCAATGCTCACCGCCTACGACTACACCATGGCTAAAATGGTGGATGCCGCCGGTGTAGATTGTATTCTCGTTGGCGACAGTGCCTCGAACGTTATGGCAGGTCATGAAACTACTTTGCCCATCACGCTGGACCAAATGATCTACCACGCGAGCTCTGTTGTTCGCGCCGTAGACCGCGCATTGATTGTTGTGGACCTTCCCTTCGGTTCGTACCAAGGCGATTCGAAAGGCGCCCTAGGTTCAGCCATTCGCATCATGAAAGAAACCGGCGGCCACGCTGTAAAAGTGGAAGGCGGCGTCGAAATTATCGATGGAATTAAACGCATTCTCACTGCAGGCATCCCTGTGATGGGTCACTTAGGATTGACCCCACAGAGCATCTATAAGTTCGGAACCTACAGCGTACGTGCTAAGGAGGAGGCAGAAGCAATGAAACTCAAAGAAGATGCGAAAGCCCTTGAAGATGCAGGTTGTTTTGCCATTGTTTTGGAAAAAGTTCCCGCTGAATTGGCCAGAGAAGTGGCTGAAATGTTGACCATTCCTGTGATCGGAATTGGCGCTGGCGCTGGTGTAGATGGCCAAGTATTGGTGTTCCACGATTTAGTAGGAATGACCCACCAATTCCACCCTCGCTTCCTTCGTCGTTACTTAAATCTTTACGAGGAAATCACAGGTGCTATTGGCCAATACGTGCAGGACGTAAAAGATGTCGACTTCCCCAACGCAGACGAGAGCTACACCAGTTAAATCGAGCTCATGAAGCCACAAATCCTCTTTGAAGACAACCACCTCATTGCCGTGAATAAGCGGGCAGGTGATTTGGTTCAAGGGGATCAAACTGGAGATACACCCCTGCCCGATTACCTCAAGACCTACATCAAGGAGAAATACAACAAACCTGGTAATGTATTCCTCGGTGTAATCCATCGTCTCGACCGCCCAACCACCGGTGTGGTCCTTTTCGCGCGTACCTCCAAAGGTTTGGAGCGAATGAATGCAGCCTTTAAAAATCGGCAAACGCAAAAATCCTATTGGGCCATTGTAGAAGGGCAACTTGAAGGCAGTAAAACGCTCGTGCACTACCTCAAGAAAAATCCGAAAAACAATAAATCAACAGCATTTTTAAGACCTGAGGAGGGTGCAAAAGAAGCCAAACTCACTTATAAAAGCTTAAACATTGGGGACCGCTACACCTTAGTCGAAATCGAATTACACACCGGCCGCCACCATCAGATACGATCGCAGCTAGCTGCGATCGGCCACCCCATCAAGGGCGACGTGAAATACGGAGCGCGACGTGCGGAGCGGGACAAAAGTATTTGCCTTCATGCGCGAAATCTAAAGTTCGCACACCCCACAACGAAAGAGTCCATAGCGATCACCGCGGAAACACCTGAGAGCTTTAAACCTTTTGAACGTTGAAAAAGACCCTAACCCTCCTTCTATTTTTATCGGGTACCGTCCTTTCAGCGCAAATCAATATTGACCTGTACTACGGGAATATGGCTGGATGGGGCAGCACCACCGAAGCCGGTATCTCAATGCATAAACACGGATGGTTCGGAACTACTCGTCTCGCCTTTATCGAATCTACAGGAATAGGCGAAGATGCCAGCAACATCGGATTTAGTGTAGGCGCAGGTAAAGAATGGAACCTCTCTACACATTGGCATGCAGGTGCGGAGATTGATGTCCGATTCCTCGACGAAAACATTAACGAACTTCAAACCCCGTTGCTTGCACCGTCCATTTATGCAGGCTACGCTTGGGAAGTTGCCGATTATCAACTCATCTTAGGTTTCCCCTATTTCTTTGGCGTACGGGCCCGCTTCCCTATTTCCAATTAGGAATTTGGGTCCACGTCGAACAATACACGCACACGATTATAATCTGGCGTGAGCAGGACCTCTTGATGCGCCTTTTTAATGCGTTCGCGTATTTTCGATCCTATACTCCCCTTGTCTACCTTGACAATGATTTGCATTTGGTAGAGGTTTTTCAATCGGGCAATGGGTGCAAACTCAGGCCCCAAGAACCGCTCGCCAATCTTACTGTGCAGCGATTTTGCAAAGGCCTCGGCCGCACGCATGAGCAATTTTTGATCCTTGTGCTTTAGGGTAATTGTAATGAGTCGGACGAACGGTGGATAGGCAAATTCCTGGCGCACCGTCAATTCTTTTCGAACCATGCCTTTATAATCATGGTTCATCGCCATTTGAATGATGGCATGCATTGGCTTCATCGCTTGGATCAGCACCTTACCTCGTGAACCACGTCTACCCGTTCTTCCCGCTACTTGCTCAATGACCTGAAAAGCACGCTCGTTGGCTCTGAAATCGGGATAACTCAATAAGTTATCTGCGCTCATAATACCTACAAGGCCTACTTTATCAAAATCCAATCCTTTCGTCACCATTTGTGTTCCGACGAGGATATCTACCTCACCGTTTTCAACAGATTGAATCAAGTCCCCAAAGGCATGTTTGCCACGAGTGGTATCGAGATCCATTCTTTTAATCCTAGCCTTGGGGAATAGCGCAGCAGCCTCCTCGGCAATCTGCTCTGTTCCAAAGCCGTGGTGCAATACACTTTCACCCCCACAGGAAGAACATTTCATGACCGGCGGTACCGTGTAGCCGCAATAATGACATTTGAGCTTTTGCGGGCCTTTGTGATACGTTAAGCTGATGTCACAGCGTACACATTGCTCTACATGACTACAGGTTTGGCACTGCTGGTAGGTCGAGAAGCCCCGACGGTTTTGGAAAAGAATGATACTCTCTCCTTTATTTAAGGTCTCGCGCATGGCATCGACCAGCTCGATGCTGAAATTACCGACCACCTCCTTGCGTTGTTTGGCGCCTTGCATATCTACAACTTCGAGCTCCGGCAATGGGGCCGTATGGAATCGTTTGAGCAGGGATACTAGATGGTAACGGCCTTTCTGTGCGTTAAAGTAGCTATCGAGGCTTGGCGTAGCCGAGCCGAGAACAATTGGACACTGGTGCTGTGTAGCCATCCAAACCGCCGTATCACGTGCATGGTAACGCGGAGAAGGCTCATATTGCTTGAAACTACTTTCATGCTCCTCGTCAACGATAATAAGTCCTAGATCCGGTAAGGGCATAAAAAGAGAGGAGCGCGCCCCAATTATTAGCAGCGGCTGATCATTCTGTATGGATTCGCGCCAAGCAGCCAAACGCTCTGCCGGCGAAAACTTACTATGACTCACGGCCACGGTAAAATGGATTCGAAGACGACTAATTAATTGAGTCGTAAGAGCGATCTCCGGCAAGAGGTACAATACCCTTTTGTGCGTTTCAAAGGCCTTTTTTATCAAGTGGATATAGATCTCCGTTTTACCGGAGGCTGTCACGCCATGCAATAGGACAGGCTTTCCGGTCGCAAACCCTGCTTGTATTCCATCGAGCGCTTCTTGTTGATGAGCACTCAGCTGTACCGCAGTACCTGGGGCTGCAGCGGCCGTGGTTCCATCGACTTCCTCGACTTCTTCGATGATGTCCTTTTTAATCAACGCTCTGATTTGAGCGGTGGTAATGCCGTGCTTATTTTCAAAACCTTTGCGGTCTTGAAAGGCATTCTTAACACCACAATCATTGACCAGTGCTAATAAGGCAGCGGTCTGTTGCTCGCTTCTCGCGGTACGACCGAATGCATCATCAAGATTTTTCAATGCGTCGGCGGTTAGTCGAATGAGCTTTCTGCGCTTTGCCTTACTAACCTTCTTAAGTTCTTCTTCTAGGATGGCCCACCCCTGCTCCAAAGCTTTCTGAACTAGCGGCATAGGATTTTTCAAACCTAGGATCCCTCTTAGTTCCTCGAGTGTGAGCTTTTTGTTGTGGAATAAGGCCTCGTACAGGGAAAAGAGTGCATCTGACATTTGGGCCTCATCCGGCACCACTTCCTCATCAAGCACCACCACACTTTGACTGCTGAGTTTCAATCCTGGAGGCAATGCAGCATTCATAACATCACCAATAGGCGACATGTAGTAGGATGCCATCCACGACCATTGCAATAGCTGGTGTTCCAAGACCACCGGTTGGTCATCCAAAAGGGTGATGATGGGCTTTAATTCAAGCTCCTCATCGGTTTCGAGAACGCGTGTAATTACAGCGGCGTATTCCTTTCGCGCTCCGAATTGGACCAACACGCGCATACCAGGCCGCACGCAATCCACCCATTCCTCTGGAACGGAATAATGGAACAATTTGTCCAATGGAAGCGGAAGAACGACCTCGACGACCCGCATTTACTTTTTCGGTGCTTTGGGTAGGTTGCGTTGTACGAAACGAGATTCGCGCTTCATCAACAAGCGCTTTTCATTATCAAAGAAACTCAAGGTCTTGCGCGCTGAAGCTTCGGTAGATCCGGCGATTGAGCGTAATTCAACTAAATCGTATTTCATTTTGGTGAAATCTGCCAATAAATCTGCTGTGGCCAATTC
This sequence comes from uncultured Cryomorphaceae bacterium, assembly GCA_913060465.1. Taxonomy (GTDB): domain Bacteria; phylum Bacteroidota; class Bacteroidia; order Flavobacteriales; family Schleiferiaceae; genus UBA10364. The sequence goes on from CAJXTR010000014.1 coordinate 10,787, forward strand.
CAACAACTCCTCATAATACTTCTGGTAGGCGTAGTATAAATCTTCATCACCCTCGTAAAACGCTTCTTCGCCGTAACCACGGAGCTGAACACTCAATGCTTTTACTAAAGCCTTTTGGGCTCCAAAAAGTAGGTCCATATCTGTGGTCCCCACCTCGGACTGAATAAAAGCAACTATACTGTCCACCGGGGCTGCACCTGCGTTCATGGCGGCAGTGTATTGAATCAATGCTATTTGAGCTTCAAATCGCTCTTGAACATCGGATTTTCGTGTATTGATCTCGTATTGCGTAGCGTAGTCGTCCATGGCGGCATAGATGGCGCTAATACTAGATTCACAAAGAGCTAAATACTCCCTGCCATAAGAACCCCTTGGATCCTCCTCTAACCAGTCCATTAAGGTCCCTGATGAAGCTTCAATAATGGTAGAAAGTGCTTCACTAACGTCCTCGAGCAACGGCTGATCAGCTTCATCCTTGAGTCGTTCGAGCGAGCGTTTTGACTTGCGCCAAGTACTGAACTGCTCCGAAATCAATGGACGCATTTTCTTAGCCTTTTCGTAGGTCATTACCCCATCCATCAAGGACGACGTAATAGAAATGATTTTTTCTGATTCACGTTGAACCCTACGAAGATTACTGCTGCTTTGGGCATGAAGACCAACGGTTACCAAGAATGCAGCGAGGATATTTATATATTTCATATCACGAAGATTAAGGTCTTAATTTATGAACCTTTTTGGTTCCTTCATACATATCAAATCGGAGCAATTTGCATTCCAATTCTCCATTAAAGAGGTTCCATTTTCTTGAGGGTCGCAATCCAATAGATTTGATGGCTTCCATATCTGAAGTAATCCAATACACTTCCCAACCCGCGTATTTAGCCTTTAATGTATCTCCCATCTGGCGGTACATTTTGTGCGTTTGGGCCTGGATACGGACATTATACGGAGGATTGATCAACATCAACCCTTTGTCTGCGGGAGGCTCTGCCTCAAAAAAGTCAGCTTGACGTAAACGAATGGCGTCGTCGAACATGGCGCGCTCGATATTTTCCGCTGCCGCTTCCAGTGCATATTCTTCCATATCACGGCCCATTATTTTCCCTTCATATTCTTTGGCACGAGAAAGTAATCCTTCACGAATCTTGGAATACATCACATCGTCGAATCCCTTCCAGTGATGGAAAGCGAAAGATTCACGATAGATATTTGGCGGAAGTTGATGTGCAATCAAAGCAGCCTCAACTAAGAATGTACCGGAACCACACATCGGGTCCAGCACAGGCATGCCTCCATTCCATTTACTATGTAAGATGATCCCGGCAGCTAACACTTCATTCAAGGGTGCAAAACCAGCTTTGAGTCGATAACCACGCTTGTGCAATGAATCGCCTGATGAATCTAAATAAACGCGGATAGTACGCTTGTAGATATGAATGTGAACGGGGACATCTGGGGTACCGCGCTCAACCGAGGGACGCTCGCCCATTTTCGAACGAAACCTATCGACAATGGCATCTTTCGCTTTTAATCCTGCGAAACTGCTGTGGTTGAGCAGATCATTAGTGCCAACAACGTCAATGGCGAAGCTCTTTTCAATATCAAAATAAGATTCCCATGGAATATCGAACAGCTCTTCGTAGTAGTGTTCAACATCCTCCATTTCAAATTCTGCAACGGGCAGTAAAACACGCAATCCGGTGCGCAAAGCAATGTTGATTTTATAGACGAAGCCCATATCTCCTACAACGGAGACCGCTCGATTTAGTGTCTTTATTTCGCGCCCGCCTAGCGCCAGCAATTCTTTACCTAGAATATCCTCGAGACCGAACAATGTTTTGACGATCAGCCTATGGTCGTTGTTGTTTTGTAGCACCCTTCTGCATTTTAGACTACAAATGTACGCTAACTTTGAGCGCATGAAGGATTGGATGGATTTAATTGCCTTAGCTGTGGGAGGATTCTTTGCAGGGCTGATCAATGTGGTGGCTGGAAATGGATCCGCCATTACACTTCCTTTGTTAATGTGGGTTGGCTTAGACCCAAATACTGCCAATGCCACCAATAGAGTTGGTGCAATTTTCCAAACATCGAGTGCTATTTCATCGTTGCCAAAAACGCAGCGAGCGAAATACATGATCAAGGAAAGCTATTTCATTGCTCCTCCCATCATTATCGGCGCAATCATTGGCGCAAATTTAGCTGTCGATATTCCTGAAGATGCCATGAGAATCAGCATTGGAATCATCATGATTATCCTGTTGATCACCATGCTTACCAACCCTAAAAAGTGGCTCATTTCCACCGACGGCGCCAAGAAGAGAAAGACTCCTGGCATCTGGCTGAGCTTTTTTGCACTGGGGATTTATGGAGGATTCATACAAATGGGCTTTGGGATATTCTTCCTCTCTATTGCTGTGCTTTTAGCGAAATATGCTCTGAAGGACAGCAATATTATGAAGTTGTTCATCGCATTTTTAATGACCATCCCCGCTTTTATCATCTTCGCGATGAGTGGAAGTATTGAGTGGAAGTATGGTCTTTCCTTGGCGGCAGGAACTTCTATTGGTGCCCGATTCGGCGCTCGTAAAGTGATTCAACACCCAAAGGCAAACCGAATTACTCGATATGTCTTAATTGCCGTAATTTTAGTCGCTATATTTAAAATGTTCGAGCCCTACATTCGTACGCTCATTCAATAACCGCATGACGACACCCTGGTACGCTACTTGGTTTAACACCCCCTACTATCATGACCTTTACAGTCACCGTGATTACCATGAGGCTCGTGGTTTAATACAGGCATTATGTAAGGCTTTGGGCATAAAATCGGGCGAGCGTGCATTAGATATGGCTTGCGGACGTGGGAGACATGCAAAAGTGTTGCAAGAACTAGGACTGAAGACCACGGGTATAGACTTAAGCGCGGAAAGCATAGCGTATGCGCAGGAAATGGCCAACGAACATCTTGAATTCAAGGTGGGCAATATGCTGGAAACCATCGATATAGAGCCCGTAAACTGGACCTTTAACCTATTCACAAGTTTTGGCTATTTCGAGAGCGACGATGACCATCAATTGGCCCTCAATAACATGGCGAATACATTAGTACCCGGAGGGAAATTAGTCATGGACTACATGAATGCTGGGGTGATTATGGACCAATTGGTCCCTAAAAACACCGTCACCACAGCTATGGCGACCTATAACATCACACGGCGCGTAGAAAATGGCTACATCATTAAAAACATCGAACTTTCAGAAGACGGCTGCAGCATCTTCCAATTCCAGGAACGAGTTCGAGCTTTTTCTCAGGAAGAACTACGTCGAATGCTGGAAAATGCTGGGTTAACTGTTCGTTCCGTTCATGGCGATTACGACCTAGGCGAATTTGACCAGGAATACAGCGAGCGTATGATTTTCATTGCAACGAAACCCGAGCAACAATGATTTGGACCCTACTTATATTAAGCGTGGCCATCGGTGCTGGAACTGCTTGGATCATTCAAACGAATTCCAATACCTTCAAATACCTCCTCGCATTCTCGGGTGCATTCCTTTTTGGAACCCTTCTAACACACATGATACCAGAAGTATTCGCCAGTGGGAATTTCCACATGGGTTGGTGGATCATGGTAGGTTTCGGTATTCAATTATTATTGGACTACCTCAGCGAAGGATTAGAGCATGGACATTTTCATAGCCACGATGCAAAGGTGCCGTGGTTAGCTATCGTAGGACTATTACTTCATGCATTTATCGAAGGGATGCCACTCTCTCATGCCGGCGCACACGGGCACGATCACAGCACGGGTTCTTTTCTTTGGGCCATTGCATTGCACAAAATGCCCATCGCACTTCTTGTCACAGGAGCTTTGCGAAAGGCACAAGTTAAGACCACTACAATCTTGGGCATATTAGGACTTTTCGCATTGGCAACACCCTTGGGCTCACTACTGGCAAACACGTTGGATTTCGCGATCACGGCAGCCCCTTACCTACTGGCGGTGGCCATCGGGCTATTACTGCATGTGAGCACAACCATTCTTTTTGAAAGTGCGCAAAACCATCAGTTTAACATCAAGAAATTACTCTTTGTACTCATAGGTATGCTACTGGCTGCCTGGATGAGTTCGAATATGAACATATGATGCACAAATACGTTCATAGATAAAACCTAATAAGAATCATAAATAATAGACATTGGTCTATTGTATTTTTGACCCATAATTCAAATAAAACACAAGAAAATGGCTGTACTAGTTGGAAAGAAAGCACCAGATTTTACTGCTGCTGCTGTAATCAACGGAGAAGAGATCGTAGAAGACTTCAAATTGTCGGATTACGCTGGTAAATATGTAATCCTATTCTTCTACCCGAAAGACTTCACTTTTGTTTGTCCTACAGAATTGCACGCTTTCCAAGCGCGCAAAGAAGAGTTCGCTGCTAAAGGTGTTGAGTTGATCGCTGTATCAACCGATACTGAGCAGAGCCACTGGGGATGGTTGCAAATGAGCAAAGACAACGGTGGTATCGAAGGAATCACTTACCCTATCGTTGCGGATACCAACAAAACCATCTCACACAACTACGATGTATTGGCTGGTGAGTGGGCATACGACGAAGACGGCAACCTTACTTGCGAGGGAGAAATGATCGCTTACCGCGGTTTGTTCTTGATCGACAAAGAAGGAACTGTAATGCACCAATTGGTGAACTTCTTCCCATTGGGACGTTCAGTTGATGAAGCAATGCGTATGGTAGATGCACTTCAGTACTTCGAAGAGAAAGGTGAAGTTTGTCCTGCAAACTGGACACCAGGTCAAGAAGGTATGAACGCTACTCACGACGGTGTAGCTGATTACCTCAGCAACCACTAATCAAAGATTTTCATCTTGAAAATAGAGCCGCTCCTTGGGAGCGGCTTTTTTTATGGATTTTTTTTTAGCACCCATGAACCTAGTGGAAACTTTTGGGTTAATTACACATGGAACATTCTGCGAAAGCAGATTTTCATGGCGGTTTAGGTAGAAAGGGAGCTTGGCGGCTCCCTTTCGTTTTTTAGTAGGCACAAAAAAACCCGCGGCCCAAGGGCCGCGGGTTTTTTATTCAATGAATCTGCCGGTCTTACGCGGTCATATCGATCAACTTTCTCAAGTATTCTTCTTTTGAAGCTGCAGATCCTTCCACAAGTACTCCGTCTTTGAAGGCTGCCAAGAATGGAAGGTTGCTTACACCTGCTGCTTTACGAGCCACTTCGTTGTGCTCTGCATTCACGTCTAAGAATAAAACTCCAGCGTTATCTTCTTCGTTAGACACACGCTTGTATTTAGGAGCGAACATCTTACAAGCACCACACCAATCAGCGTAGTATTTAACAACAACACGTGGATTGTCCTTTAATAGTTGCTCGAAATCTGTATCTGTTGCGGTAGTTACTGCCATGATTATGTTGTTTAAGGGTTAACTGTTTTTCTATAATTCAAAAGTAGATAGCTAAAATCACATAGAAGATTAATTCCGATTGAAGTTCTCTATCACCTCATTATTCTCGCTCAACGTCTTCCTTGTACTCCTTGTGGTACATATCTCGAATCAAGCCATCGGAAACCCCAATCTTCGGCACATACATTCGACTCACTCCGGCCCATTCCATGGCGCGCATGTATATAGGTAGGGCATGCACAATAATATCCGCACGGTCAAAGTTCAGTCCCAACTTAGTGACGCGTTCTTCAACGTCCATGCTATTGATTAGGTTCCATTGCTCGTTTATGTAGCTTAAACGGAGTGACTTTGATAATGGGCGTAAGCTCAGTTTGTGAATTTTATTGATATTTCCTCCTGCACCTATGGCTGCCTTGTCTTTAAGGTGCTTGGTTTGTTTCTCTAACCAACTCTTCATGCGTAACCATTCCTCAGGCTGGTCAAGACCGTTCATTACACGTACTCCTCCAAGTTTAAAACTTTCACTTGCTAGAACCTCTTGGTCTTGAATTACCGAAAGCTCAGTAGATCCTCCACCGACATCTACATAAATGAAGTTCTTTTGCGGCGCCTGTATTATATCGTAGAGTTTGCTATTGAAGACTAGTCGTGCTTCTTCTTCCCCATCAATAATATCGATAGCTATGCCTGTTTGTTCTTTGACCAAATCAACGAGCTCCATTCCATTTTTAGCTTCGCGCATTGCAGAAGTCGCGACCGCTTTAAAACCCTGAACGCCATGGACCGCAAGAAGGTGCTTGTATGCACGCATCCCCTCAGTAAAACGCGCCGTGGTCTCCGGGCTTAAAGTGCCACTCATGAATACTTCCTGTCCAAGACGGATGGGAAGACGAATCATGCTGACTTTGCGATAATAGGTGTACCCGTCCTTATAAACCACGTTTGAAATGAGGCAGCGGACAGAGTTTGAGCCAATATCAATGGCACCTAGTTTGGTTACGATCATAGCGCAGATTTATCCTTTCAACAACTGCTTTCGAACGTATTCGTGTAGTTCTATCTGCGCACGAATTTTCGGGCCCGGAAGGGTGCGGTGCTGATTGGATTGATTTTCATCGAAAATTCGTGATTTTGTGTTGTCCTTCCAAAGAATTTCGAAGTGATCTCGCAATTGACGTTGAATTTTTGGATCATAGATGGGCGCGGTCACCTCAACGCGACGGTTTAAGTTTCTAGTCATCCAATCCGCCGACGAAATGAAGTACTCAGGAGCGCCGTTGTTGTGGAAGCAAAACGCACGTGTATGCTCAAGGAATCGATCCACGATACTCATGGCTTCGATATTCGCTGAGAGCTCGGGATCACCCAGCTTCAAACAATTGATTCCTCGCACCATCAATCGAATGCTCACGCCGGCTTGACTGGCTTCGTAAAGCTTTTCAATCATGCCGTGGTCGCTAATACTATTGATTTTCACCCAGAACTTAGCCTCGCGTCCTGCCTTTGCATGCTCAATCTCTCGATCTATAAGGGCGTAGAAGCCTTCTCTATTCGAATTTGGGCTCACCAAGAGATGCTTGTATTTCTGATGCTTATATGGTGTCTCGATGAATTGGAACACACGTCTCACCTCTCGTGCGATGCGTTTATCAGAGGTCATCAAATGATAATCCGTATAAACTTTGGCCGTTCCTTCGTGGTAGTTCCCTGTTCCGACGACACAATAATCGGTGAGTTTCTCTCTCCCATCATCGCGGCGGATAAGTGTAAGCTTTGAATGTACTTTCAATCCTGGCACACCACTGACCACTTTGATTCCTTCGCTGCGGAGGGTGTTGGTCCACTTGATGTTGTTCGCCTCGTCAAAGCGTGCCTGCAACTCAATAAATACCGTTACGTCCTTGCCGTTTTTAGCGGCATTGACTAACGCAGAAATGATGCGGCTTTCGTCCGCAAGGCGGTATAAGGTCACTTTGATGACTTTTACCTTGGGGTCAATGGCAGCCTCACGCAAGAGTCTAATCACGTTATTGAAATCGTGATATGGTGTGAAGAGCATCACATCCTGTTTCCGTACAACCTCGATTATACTTCGATTGAGATCTAAGGCTGGATGCGGAATCTGCGGTAGTTTTTCATGCTCAAGCTGTGGGCCTCCCACATTGGGGAAACGCATCAAATCCTTCTTGTTGTGGTAGCGACCACCCGGAATCAAACTATCCAATTCCGTAATGCCAAGTCCCTTAACCAGAACCTGTAGCGTTTGGTCCCCGATGGTTCGGTCGAAAACGAAGCGAACGGGATCTCCTTCACGTCGGTGTGCAAGCCCAACCTGTACTTTCTCCAAGAAGGACTTACTCACATCGTCATCCAGTGAAATTTCAGCGTCGCGCGTAATCTTTACCGTATGTGCCTCAATAGAATCGTATTTAAAGATATAGAAGATACTGTCCAAGTTATGGCGCAGCACATCATCGAGATACATGATGAATTGCTTTCCATATTTCGGCAACGTGATGAATCGACCTGCCACCCCGGTGGGCACTTCTATGATGGAGTATTGTTCGTCCTTGCCTTGGACTAATCGGACCGCAAGGAAAATACTTTTGTCCCGGAGGTAAGGAAACTCGGGTGCTTGGCTTAGCATTAACTTCGTCAATGCGGGGCTAATACGCTCGCGGAAGTGCTTTCGTATATATTCCGATTGCTTGACGGTCAAATCGCGTTCGTCCACTATTTCAATATCATGACCCTTGAGTTCCTCCTGAAGATGCTCATAAATCGCTTGGCTCTTCTCCTGTTGGTAGGTCACCATTTCCGTTAGCTTCTTAAGTAATTTCGAAGGCTTATAGCCCTCCAAATCTTCAAGTTGCAACTTGTCTTCACTCAAGGTTAACCTACGGATGGACGAATAGCGCACTCGGAAGAACTCGTCCATATTGTTCGAGTGTATTCCTAAGAAACGGATGCGTTCAATCAACGGCACATCGGGATTGTCGGCTTCTTGAAGCACGCGCTCATTGAATTGGAGCCAACTAATGTCTCTATTAAAGTATCTTTTTGATAAATCCATCTTTTACTTAAATCGTTTGGGGTACTCGAAAAGCGTGCATTTAGCCAACCCCTGTATTTCCGACCAACGGTTGGCCTCAAAACTAAGCCCCACAACACCCGTCGTGGGCACATTATTTATACCTGCTTCACTATTGCTATTGACATAATCCGTGATGCCCGGATTGTGAGCAAAGACAAAAAGAATGTCTACATCATCTGCGGTGGACTTTACTCGGCTATGCAACTCCATATCATCGCAGTGATACAACTCATCACTTACGAGAATTTCAGAAGCCGGAATCTTAAAGTTTTGCGCAAAAATCAAGGCTGTATGAAGCGCACGAGTTGCAGAAGATGAGCATAGTTGTATGCTCATACCAAAATCAATGGCGTCCGCGAGGTACTCGGAAATAAGATGTGCATCACGTATTCCTCGTCCCTTTAATGGTCGATCTTTATCTGGGATATCATCATGCGCCCAGGAACTCTTAGCATGACGAACTAAATATACAGTTTTCATATGCATAAAGTACGCATATTCAGTAAGTTCACGCAACCGTGTTACTTAGTTTCAATAAAATTTATTGAGAATTGACTTCGGCTTAACCTTCAGATAACACCTTAGCTTCTTGCCAAAGGGACTCCATCTCAGGTAATGTCATGTCTTTTAGAGACTTACCGGCTTCTGCAGCCTTTTTCTCCATGTAGGTGAAGCGATAAATGAACTTCTTATTCGTCCGCTCCAGGGCCAATTCCGGATCAAGATTTGATAAGCGCGCAAAATTCGTGATCGAAAAGAGAACATCACCCAACTCGCTTTCTATTTTATCTTGATTACCAGATAGTTGAGCCTCCTCAAACTCAGTAAGCTCCTCTTTGATTTTACCCCAAACATCTTGTGGCTGGTCCCAATCAAAGCCTGCCCCACGAGCTTTGTCACCGATGCGAATAGCCTTGACCAAAGCAGGCAAGCCTCGAGGCACTCCTTGGAGCACACTCGTAGTGCCTTTTTCTTTCAGCTTAATGGCTTCCCAGTTTGCCTTGACTTCTTCCTCAGAGTTAGCTTCAACACCACCGTAAATATGCGGATGACGATGGATGAGTTTATCACAAACCGCATTGAGCACATCCGCAACATCAAAGGCACCTTTTTCACTGCCAATCTTGCTGTAAAAGACCATGTGCAGCATGAGGTCCCCTAGCTCCTTTTTGATTTCTTGAAGATCGTTCTCTTCAATAGCATCAGCAAGTTCGTAGGTTTCTTCTATGGTCAAGTGACGCAGCGATTCTAGCGTTTGCTTTTTATCCCATGGGCATTCCGCACGAAGCGTGTCCATGATATCTAACAATCGGCCAAAGGCTTCTAGTTTCGCTGCTCTTGAGTTCATTATTCTGCCGCTTCTTCTTCGTCTAGCATTGCTAGCAAATCATTCTTAGCTAAGATATTGAACCACTGAACGACCTTTTTGATATCACTTGCATAAACACGCTCTTGATCAAATTTCGGCAGTACTGTGCCAAAGAAATCTTCTAATTCGTCTTTGCTGCTCTTGTGACTCAATGCTTCTTTACCGCCAGTCTGTTCTGCCATTGCCTTGAATACATCGCGAAGCGGCACTTCTTCTTCGTACGTGTAGATCGCAATATCTCCTAATGAGCTAACGTTCGCTGTTGCAGGAATGCTAGTACGCTTTCCGTCTAATAAACTTTCTACGACAACTCCGCCTTTATTTTGTGCGATGAGTTTGAACAATCCGGGCTTACCGGCAATGGATAATACAGTTCTTAATTCCATTAGTTTTTATTTAACCAATTTCTAACTTCTTCTATTTCACCTGTTTCGGAAACGCTGATCAAATTCAGTAATGCCTGAGCATCCCCGACCAGTGCGTTTTCCGGATAACGCGCCACCAAAGCACGTAAAAATTCTGAAGCGCGTTCAGAATCATTCAAAACATTATCAAAAAATAATGCCAACTGCAGTAAGGCCTGTGGCGCGTACTCATGCTGAGGAAATTTGTTCGTGAGTAGGATCAAATAGTTGACCCCATATAACCTGAAAGCTCCTTCCTGATTCATACAGGTCAGACCAGCTTTCATGAGGTATTCCGGTTGCGTCTTGATAAGTGAGTCCGCTGCTATAAAATGTCCAGCCGCCAAGGTGTATTCGTTTGGGGCCAAAATGCTTTTATCTACTAAATCTAGATAGTACAGCGCGCTATCCTGAGTTGGCTCGATTAATTCTTCAGCAGAATTCGCCTGTAAAGCAGGGTTTTGACAGCTCAGCACCACCAACGGCAGCAACAATAGCATCATTCTTTTCATTTGGCCTTTGGGAACTTCATCGGGTACTCCACTGAAATATTCCCACGCTCTATGCGCCCTAGAGCACCTTTAACAAGTTTCTTACGCAGTGGCTTGATCTTCTCCGTAAACAAGGTCCCTTCGATGTGATCGTATTCGTGTTGAATTACACGAGCCGCAAGACCACTGTAGGTTTCCTCAACAAGCTCCCATTGGTCGTTGTAATATTCGATCACCACGGTCTCTTTGCGAAACACAGTTTCACGCACATCAGGAATGCTCAAACAGCCTTCTTCCATGCCCCACTCTTCTCCGCTTTCCTCGACGATGATAGGGTTGATAAAGGTTTTTTTGAAACCTTTTAAGAGTTCATAGTCCTCCTCGCCTTCTTCGGCAAAAGGACTAGCATCAACCACAAAGAGACGAATGCTTCGACCGATCTGAGGGGCTGCTAGACCCACGCCATGCGCGTTGTACATAGTTTCGTACATATTGGCAATAAGCGCTTCTAGTCCCGGGTGATTTTGATCAATCTCCTCCGCAACTTTATTCAAAACAGGGTCGCCGTAAGCAACAATAGGTAAAATCATAAGGCTCTTTTGTTGGTGCAAAGATAGTTAGCGCTGGGCTAAATAGTTTTCCAATATCAATGCGGCTGCAACTTTATCAACGGCCCCTTTTTCTTGACGCTTTGACTTTTTCATACCGCCGCGAAGTAGGGCATCCGAAGCTAGTGATGAGGTGAAGCGCTCGTCCACGCGTACGATGCGGAGTTGGGGCCAGGCCGATTGTATTTTTTCGCAAAGGTCGTTGATGAAATTGGCCACCTCAGAAGCGGAGCCGTCCCATCGCGTTGGTGCACCTACCACCAATTCTTCACAAGGTTCCTCCAACATACGTGAACGAAGAAACCCCATCAACTCCTCGGTATATACGGTCACTAATGGAAATGCCATCATCTGTAACGCATCAGATTCTGCAATCCCTGTGCGTTTCATACCAATGTCCAGTGCTACAATTTTTGCCATGCCTCAAAGGTAGTCTAAAGCAGGCGAAAGCCGTACCTTTGACCTTCAACACAACGAGAAAATGCAGGACTTAAGAACAACTATAGAACAAGCGTGGGAAAACCGCGAATTACTTCAAGAAAAAGCAACGCAAGAGGCTATCCGCAGCGTTGTAATGGCACTAGACACTGGAGCACTCCGCGTCGCTGAACCAACCAATGATGGCTGGCAAGTAAATGAATGGGTAAAAAAGGCTGTGGTACTGTACTTCCCCATCCAGCAAATGGAAACCATTGAAGTTCCGCCGTTTGAATTCCATGATAAGATTCCATTAAAAACCGGATACGCAGAAAAAGGTGTTCGTGTAGTGCCTCACGCCATCGCACGTCATGGCGCATTCTTAGCTGCGGGTGTCATCATGATGCCTTCTTACGTAAACATCGGAGCATATGTCGATGCTGGCACTATGGTCGATACTTGGGCGACTGTGGGCTCATGTGCGCAGATCGGTAAAAATGTACACTTGAGTGGTGGCGTTGGTATTGGTGGCGTTTTGGAGCCCTTACAGGCCGCGCCGGTAATTATCGAGGACGATTGTTTCATTGGCTCACGTTGTATCGTAGTGGAAGGTGTCCGAGTAGAAAAGGAAGCCGTCCTAGGTGCAAATGTGGTACTCACTGCATCCACTAGAATTATTGACGTGAGTGGCGAGGAACCTGTAGAATACCGCGGACACGTTCCTGCGCGCTCGGTGGTGATCCCAGGCACCCTTCCGAAGGAATTCCCTGCAGGCACTTACAATGTTCCTTGTGCACTAATCATAGGTAAGCGCAAAGAGAGCACCGATAAGAAAACCTCATTGAACGACGCCTTAAGAACGCATAACGTCGCGGTATAATGGCAACTGGGCTATCCGTCATTATTCTCACACTCAACGAGGCAGATATGCTGCCGAGATCATTGCCCGCCGCGCTAGCCGTGGCGGACGAATTGCTCGTTGTGGATAGCGGATCAACGGACGGAACGCAAGATTTAGCGAAAAACCTAGGAGCACACACGGTCTTAGAACACCCCTTGGGCTTGTGGTCGGAACAACGGAATTGGGCCATGGACCAAGCCATACATCCGTGGGTTTTATTCATCGATGCAGACGAAGTCCTCGAAGAATCCCTGCAAGCCTCTATCCTAGCTTGGAAAAAATCCGATCATGCCGAGGACGCCTTTTTCGGGCTGCGCCGTGTTCACTACTTCATGGGCCAGCGCATGCGCTTCTGTGGCCTTCAAAGTGATGTTGTGGTCCGATTATTTCATCGCTCACAGCGCTATACCCCCCGCCAAGTACATGAACGCCTCGACGTAAAAAAGCCCACACCATTGCCAGGCACACTCTCCCACTACACCTTTAAAAATGCAAAACACTGGGAGGCGAAACAACGCATGTACGCCGCGCGGAGCGCGGCGGATCACGATTCAAAAACAGGCCGAATCACCCTTCACCACACCGTTCTGAAACCTGCCTTCCGCTTTATCAAGCACTACCTGCTTCGCGCCGGTATTCTCGACGGAAAAGCAGGGTTTTTCTACAGTTTATCCATGGCAAAAGGTGTGTACTGGCGCTATCAAGAACTTAAAAAACTACGCAACAAATGAGTACAGGACAAACCCTCTTTCTAGTGCTACTCATGGTCTTCATTCTCGCTGTATACAGCTACAAATGGGCCCTGCACTTCCAATACCTTCGCGTAAAAAACAAGAAGAAGCCCGGCCATTGGTCCGACTACTACAAACGCAACTACCTCTATAAAAAGGATGAGCAATGGTGGAAAGAAAGCATTATGCTCTTCCCACTACTCTACCCTGTAGAACTTACAGGGAAAGAAAATGAGGATTTCTGGCTGAGTAAAATCAAACGCACAAACCTCAGCATTTACTTTATCCTCATCGTACTTTTGCTCGCCGGTATCTATTTCTCAAAACTCCCCGAGCTTCAAGCATAACCATGGATAATCACGCGAACTTCATAACTGATGCAATCTTCAAGACCGTAGGCAACGCAGCCGACGATCTAGGACAGGAGTGCTATGTTGTGGGAGGCTTTGTTCGTGATAAAATCATGGGGCGTCCTATTAAAATGGACCTCGACTTTACAACCGTTGGAAGTGGTATAGAACTGGCTAAAAAGGTACAGCAACAACTGAATCCTCGCCCAAAGCTGAGTGTATTCAAAAACTTTGGCACGGCTCACATGAATTGGAAGGGTGTCGACTTAGAATTTGTGGGAGCACGAAAAGAGAGCTACAACAAAAACAGCCGCAATCCACAAGTTGAATCGGGAACCCTTCAGGACGATCAAAATCGACGCGATTTCTCGATCAATGCCATGGCTATAAGCTTGAATGCAGAAAGTTGGGGCACTCTAATAGATCCCTTCAACGGGATTCAGGACTTAGAAAAGAAAATCCTTCGGACCCCGCTCGAACCGGACCAAACCTTTGATGATGATCCGCTTCGCATGATGCGCGCGGTACGTTTTGCCGCACAGCTAAACTTCAAAATCTCAAGTGAGGCCTTGATGAGCATTCGTAAAAACGCTGCACGTATTGGCATCGTTGCACCCGAACGCACCAGCCAAGAATTCAATAAAATCATGGAGGTGGATAAGCCGAGCTACGGCTTGGGACTTTTGTACACCTCCGGCTTGATGAACGAGATTTTACCGGAATTGGTCGCGCTTCAAGGCGTTGAGGAAGTTGAAGGCCAGCTCCATAAAGACAACTTTTACCACACCTTGGAGGTAGTGGACAATCTGAGTCGCACCTCCGATGACCTATGGCTTCGATGGGCCGCCCTACTGCACGATATAGGTAAGCCAAGAACTAAAAAGTTCATCCATGGAACAGGCTGGACTTTCCGTGGGCACGAGTTTCTTGGGGGAAAAATGGTTCCAAAACTCTTCAAGCGAATGCATCTTCCAACGGATTCAAGAATGAAGTTCGTCATCAAGATGGTTCAGATGAGTTCGCGCCCAGCAGCCTTATCTGACGATGCAGTTACAGATAGTGCCTTGCGACGATTGCTTTTCGATGCCGGAGACGATATAGAGTCTTTGATGCTGCTGTGCGAGGCTGACTTGACTACAAAAAATGAAAAGAAAAAGCGCCGTTACCTACAAAACTTCAAGCACGTAAGAACAAAGCTTAAAGAGGTTGAAGAGCGTGATCAAATCAGAAATTTCCAACCACCGGTGAGTGGGGAAGAAATTATGGAGAAATACGGCATCGGGCCTTGCCGCGAAATAGGTCAAATCAAGGAAGCTATTAAGGAGGCTATTTTGGAGGGAGAAATTCCCAACGAACGCTCTGCCGCACTTGAGAAAATGAACGAAATTGCCACCACATTAGGATTGAAATAGATGGAAGTTTTTCTACGATTTATTGCTGATACAAAAGATACCGTTATACGCGAAGTACGAATTAAAGGCAGCGCAACTTTATTGGAACTGCACGAGCGTGCCTATGCAGCCTTTGACTTAAATCCTGGTGAAATGGGCAGTTTTTATCGCAGCACGGCCGACTGGGACCAAGGCGAAGAAGTGCCCATGTTTAGCATGGACGATGAGAGTCCAAGTATGGAAAGCACCACAGTTGCAGACTTTTTTCAAGCGAATCCACATGCCTTGTACGTATACAACTTCCTCGATATGAACATCTTCTACGTTGAAAAGACCAAGGAAGATGAGGAAGAGGGCTTCGAAGACTTTGTGGTGTTGAATGCGGTAGGTGAGCTTGAGAAAACATCAGATGTACCAAGCGCCGATGCTATCCCCGGAATAAGCAAAGATCCTTCTCAAATGACCGAAGCGGAGATTAATGCCATGTACGGCTTAGATGATCTTGAAGGTGAAAAAGATCCTTTTGCTGACGAAGATTTGGATGAAGAAGAATACGACGACGGATACTTTTAAAGCCAGTCGACAGAGATTACTCGCTCAACGGGAATGGTGATATCTCCTTTTAAATAGATACATCCACCATAATGCAACCAAATAGTGGTCTGCACTTTGAAAATGTGTTCCTCAGTTTGAAAAACGATGTCCACTTTTTCATGACGAATATTACCCACATAGGTCGCGGAATGAATGCGCTTTGAACGTTTTTTGCGCTCAACCTTTCTAGATAGGACGTCCCCAGCCGGAAATTCTAGCCGGGCAGTCTCCAATCTGCTGATATCAATGGGTTGTTCTGTCATGGTTCTAGTGTAAGGCGGTACTTATAAATTTACGTAATTTGAACGAATTATGAGCACAAACCGCGTACGAGATTCATTCTACACCGTCATTTTTGAGGCGCAAACCCCAGCAGGTAAGGCTTTTGATGTCGCGCTATTCATTACAATTGGCATAAGCGTTATCGCTATAATGCTAGAATCCGTGCCAGGTATCGCAGCTCATCAAGGTGCGGCTCAATGGTTCCATGGAATTGAGGTAATCACTACCATTTTATTCAGCATCGAATACCTGCTTCGCCTTTGGTGTAGCCCCAAACCCTCACACTACGCGAGAAGTTTTTACGGCCTCATAGATTTGGTCAGTACCCTGCCCTTTTACCTGGCCCTACTTTTCCCCGCCACCGGAACTTTAGCGATCATTAGAGCTTTACGATTATTAAGGATTTTCCGAGTGCTAAAACTCAGCCGATTCCTCATTGAAGGCAACCTACTTTGGCAAAGCTTAATACGCTCCTCAAGAAAGATTGGCGTATTTCTTTTCACAGTGGTCCTGCTTTGCGTAGTCATGGGCACCATTATGTATACCATCGAAGGTCCCGAAAACGGGTTCACCTCTATTCCACTCAGCATTTACTGGGCGATCGTGACATTAACGACCGTGGGATATGGTGATATTGCGCCTGGGACGGTACTGGGCCAATTCATTGCTTCGGCCATCATGATCCTCGGTTACGCTATCATCGCTGTTCCTACCGGTATCGTGACCGTAGATCTAGCTATGAACCCTGCGGACGGAAAACCAGCCTTGAAATCTTGCGAAAACTGCGGACACACCAGCCCTTCCGACTATAACTATTGCCCCGAATGCGGGACAGAATTCGCCTCGAATGCCTAAATATTTATTGAATATTTGTGGACCCACCGCTGTGGGTAAGACCGGTGTTGCCCTGTATTGGGCAGAGAAATTGGGTTGTCCAATTCTCTCCACAGACTCCCGCCAATGCTATAAAGAACTCGCCATCGGGTCTGCGCCGCCTTCGCAAGAGGAATTGGACCAGGTTCCGCATTACTTTATAGGCGACCGCAGTGTCCATGAACCCATCACTGCTGGCGAATATGAGACCTTTGCTTTAAAGACTTTGGAGCAACTTTTTCGCACCCACGATGTGGTCGTTGCCGTAGGTGGCTCAGGCATGTACATAGATGCACTATTGCACGGCCTAGACCCCTTGCCTACTGATGCTGCCATAAAGGCCGAACTAGAAAAACGTGCGGAAGCTGAAGGCTTACTTTCGCTAAAAACTGAGTTGGAACGCCTCGACCCCGAGCATGCCGCCAAAGTAGATGTTCGCAATCCCCGCCGCGTCATTCGCGCGCTAGAGGTCATTGCAATCACCGGTAAAAAGTATTCCGAACAGTTAAACAATACACCAAAAGATCGTCCGTTTGAAGTAGTGAATTGGGTACTAAATATGGACCGTGAAAAGCTATACGAACGCATCAACTCGAGGGTGCACTTAATGATTTCCGCTGGCCTCGAGGAGGAAGCTAGAAAATTAGAACCGCATCAAGATTTGGTCGCCTTACAAACCGTGGGCTACCGGGAATGGTGGCCGTACTTTGAAGGCATGTACAATCGTGACCGCACCATTGAACTCATTCAGCAGTTCAGTCGTCGCTACGCCAAAAGACAATTGACGTATTTCAAGCGCTTCGAAAACGCGCTATGGCTCGATCCAAACGACATTAACAGCCAAGAGGAATCTTTGCGTAAAGCGGGGCTTTTTTAGTCATGTACATAAACTTCTTCTCTCCATACGAACTCGTCACAGGCTCACTCTATCTTTTAGGGCAAAGAATCGACGAAGCAATTCGCTCCAAAAGGGCCACACACGCTGCCTATCCTACCATT
>CAJXTR010000015.1 GCA_913060465.1 uncultured Cryomorphaceae bacterium
ATGGTGTTCACCGTAGAGCCTGGAATTTATTTGCCAGAAGAAGGATTGGGTATTCGTATCGAAGACGATATCGTAATCACCAAGGACGGTCATGAAAACTTGACACGTGCCATCCCGAAAACTGTCGAAGAGATCGAAGCTTTCATGGCCAAATAAATGCCTTTACTCCCTTTTAAAGACGGGCAAATCCATTTCGAATACCTTCACAATGATGAGGCTCATTCCCCTGTGCTCGTTCTTTTGCACGGGTTTATGGAAGATTCTCGAATGTGGAACGAATTGATTCCTTCTTGGCGCAAGGCTGGAGATGTGCTATGCATCGACTTGCCCGGCCATGGAAAAAGCGATTCGATTGACGCGGTGCATTCCATGGAGCTGATGGCGGAAGTGGTTTGGTTCGTTTGCACGAACTTAAATCTGCAAAACATTGCCCTATTGGGGCATAGCATGGGCGGCTATGTGGCCTTAGCCTTCGCCGAAAAACACCCTGAATTACTCGGTAAATTTGGCCTCTTTTTCTCTACTCCATTAGCGGATTCATCGGAGCGTCAACTCATGCGAGATAAAGCATCGGAATTGGTCCAGCAAAACAAGAATTCTTTTGTTCGCGCATCCATTCCACAGCTCTTTGATCCGGAAATGCGCATGAAATTCAAGGAGGAGATCAATGAACAAATTGCTCAAAGCCTAGAGCTTTCAACCCATGGAATTGTCGCTGCAATTCAGGGAATGAAAAACAGGCCTGACCGAAGTAATATCCTTACGCACCCTCCAAAGCACTTAGTCCCTAATGATATTATAGTGATTGCTGGTCAGGCAGATACTGTGATTCCGTTTGAATCAGTGGAGCGCTGGTGGTCCTCGCCTGCTATCGGTTTACGCTATGCATCACCCTCCGGGCACATGGGACACATCACTCACCGGCAAGGTTGCATTGAAGCCGTAGAGCGCTGGTGGTTAGGATAATTTCAAAACAAAAAAGGGCGCCCACCGGGCGCCCTTTGCATTTAAAAAATTTGCTCCTTCTTACACCACACCTTGATCTAGCATAGCATCTGCTACCTTCACAAAACCTGCGATGTTAGCGCCTTGCACGTAATCCACAGAACCATCTTCTTTAGTTCCATATTTCACACACGCAGCGTGGATATCCGTCATAATTCGGCCCAAGTGACCATCCACCTCTTCACGAGTCCAGCTCATGCGAAGGCTGTTCTGGCTCATCTCCAAACCTGAAGTGGCCACACCACCCGCATTCGAAGCTTTACCTGGCGAGAACAATACGCCATTGCTTTGGAAATGCTCAACAGCTTCCGGCGTACAAGGCATGTTAGCACCCTCACCCAAAGCCATTACTCCATTCGCAACCAATTTCTTCGCATCGTCGCCCTTCAACTCATTTTGAGTCGCACACGGTAGGGCTACGTCACACTTCACACCCCAAGGCGTGCCTTCGTGGAAAGTGATATTTGAGAACGCCTCTGCAGCTTCAGAAATACGTCCGCGACGTACATTCTTCAACTCCATGATAAATTCCAATTGCTCACGGCTCATTCCGCCATCGCAAACGATGTGACCTGAGGAATCGCTCAGCGTAAGAACAGAACCACCTAGTTCCATAACTTTTTCAGCAGCAAACTGGGCAACATTACCCGATCCTGAGATCACAACATTTTTACCTTCGAAGCTGTGCCCCTTCGTGGCAAGCATCTCACGAGTGAAGTATACTGTACCGTAACCGGTCGCCTCTGGACGGATCAACGATCCACCCCACGACAAGCTCTTTCCAGTTAAAACACCGGTAAACTCATTGCGGATTCGCTTGTATTGACCAAACATGAATCCAATCTCACGAGCACCAACGCCGATATCACCGGCAGGTACGTCTGTATCTGCACCGATGTGGCGAGATAACTCGGTCATGAAACTCTGACAGAAGCGCATCACCTCAGCATCAGATTTTCCTTTTGGATCAAAGTTTGAACCTCCTTTACCACCACCCATTGGCAATGTGGTCAAGGCGTTTTTAAAGATTTGTTCAAAGCCCAAGAACTTAAGAACGCTCAAGTTTACCGTTGGGTGGAAACGCAAACCACCTTTGTAGGGGCCGATAGCGCTGTTAAACTCCACACGGTATCCTTTGTTCACATGGACATTGCCTGCATCGTCCGTCCATGGCACGCGGAACATAATGGTACGTTCCGGCTCCACGATACGCTCGAGTAGGCTTTTACCCTTGTACTTAGGATTGTTTTCAATGAAAGGAATTACAGATTCTGCAACTTCCTGTACCGCCTGCATAAATTCAGGCTCGTTTGGGTTGGCGGCTTCGACCTTTGCAACAAATGCATCGATGAGGCCTTGGTACTGGCTCGACATTTTGTCTGTATGTATTGATAGGTTTTCATAGCAAATGTAGAACAAAACGCAACTCAACATTCACTTCAATTGACAGTTTTCCGACAATAGGTATCCTGACCTATTTGCTCAATGAAGTCCAATTCCATTAATGTCCTCAAACCCTTGAAAACACTGGCATTTGAAACTTTTAATCTATCCCTAATCTGGGCCGATTTCACTCGCCTTCCGTGCGGGAATAATTGCAGAATTTGACCTTCGAGCTCCCTACTAAGGTCCAATTGACCGTCATTTTTTCGCCACAATGGATAAAAACGCGCAGGAAAGCGCTCCATGTCAACAATCACGCGAGCCATTTCGTCTTCCAAAAGCGCCAAAGGGCCAGCACTCATGGGCATATTCAATGCCCCGGGCAGCACAAAAACTTCCCTACCATAATGAAAGGCTTGGTTGGCTGTGATTAGGGCGCCGCTTTTTCGCGCAGCCTCGAGAACGACCGTCGCCAGGCTGGCACCAGCAATAAGACGATTGCGAACTGGGAAAGTGTGTTTCTCTGGGTGCTGCGCGAAGGGCTGTTCGGTGAAATAGCCCCCACCACCGTCGATAATGGCTTGGGCTATCCGAAGGTTTTGGCGCGGGGTGAAGTGGCCCATGCCACCAGCTAGGAACGCGGTGGTAGCGGCGCCCGAATCGACCGAACTTTGATGAATGGCCGCATCGATGCCTAGGGCGAGGCCACTGACTATGTTGATGGGGTATTCACTGAGGGTGGCAGCAAGGTTTTGCGCGGCTGTTCGGCCGTAATGTGTTGGCTTTCGGGTGCCTACGACTGCCAATGGAATTTTTGATTGAGGCCATTGGCCTCGACCGAAGAGGGCCATGGGTGGATCGGGGATCTCCTTGAGGTAGGAAGGGTAATTTGGAGTTGTTAACAACACAATGTCGTAGCCCTCTTGCTGGGCAAAACGTTGTTCGCGGTGGGCGAGCGATTGGGCGAGATCCCAAGCTGCGGGATCCTGAATTTTTTTCAGAATTTGATTTTCAAGGTTTTGTGTTTCTGGAGTGGCTGAGTAGAGGTACTCGGTCACTAGTTGCTTCTTTTGAACGTTTGTGAGTTTGGGTAGAAAATGCAGCGGTAGTAAGGCATTCATAGGGGCGGGTTATTAACAGGTTGTGTATAAAATTTACACCCTTGGTGCGACCTAATAAAATAGAGTTACGCACAGTTTTTGCATTTTTGTTAGAGATGCAGATAGAAACAATCATAATTCAACGCTTGTCTGAGAAAGGCCGTGTTCAACTTCCGGGTTGGGGTACGTTCTTTTTGATGGAGAAGTCTGCTCGTTGGGATGCAGTTACCAATACTGCTTTTCCAAGGGGGAAATATGTCGGTTTCACTCCATCGAATACGACCACTGAGAATACATTGTTGCCTGCTGTAATGAAGCAAATGCGTTGCGGCATGGAAGTCGGCGAAAGCTGGATCCACCGCAAGGTTAATCAATGGCAAACGACATTAGATTCAGGAAGTATTTTGTTGCTTCAAGGCTTGGGTTCATTCCGTAAGAACGGTGCCTTTGTACCGGAGAAGAACAACCAGTTTGATGCGCATTCTTTTGGTTTTTCTTCTATCATGCTTCACCCGCTCTCTGAGCCAAGTGCATTGGAGACGAAAGTGGCTGCAAGTCTGAAAATTGTTGCTGAAAACAGATCTCAAGGCTTAAAAGCTTGGCGTAAAGCTGCAGTAGCTGCGGCCATTACCGCTCTTGTTAGTCTTGGCGTATACCAAACAGAACTGCACACTGAAATGGCGGGTTGGTTTGCGCCTGGGAGAAGTATCCAATTGGACCATAGTGACCGTACAAACCATTCCATCGATGCTGTAGCTACACCCGCAGCGAATGATGTTGTTGAAGCAACCGAGGAAATCGCGGTGGAAACACCGGCAGTAGCAGCCCCAAAAGTGGTTAAGAAAACTGCCGTGGCGACTAAAAAATACTACATCGTAGTGGGGTCGTTTAAAATGGAAGAAAATGCTACCAATCTTGCGAAAGAGTTGCAAGCCGAAGGCATGGACATCAACATTCTACCGGGGTCTTTGATTAAGGTTGGCGTCGGAAACTATTTGACACGTGAGGCCGCCAAGCAGGATTTAGCCGAGATTCAAAAATCCATCAACAAGTACGCTTGGATTTACGCCTACTAAAAAGGCATCCCCTAATTTTGTAGCATAAATTTTTCTGACATGGCACAGAGCAAGACTCCTATGGACAGTCTTACGGTAATGACGCAGATCGTATTGCCGAACGACACAAACAATCTCAACAATCTCTTTGGAGGTCAGCTGCTCAGCTGGATGGACCGGGCCTGCGCCATTGCAGCGAACCGCCATTGCAAGGAAACCGTGGTGACGTCTACCATTAATAATGTTGCCTTTAAGAACCCCATTCCACAAGGGGCTATCGTGACTATTGAAGCAAAGGTGAGTCGCGCATTTACCTCATCGATGGAAGTGATTGCGGATGTGTATCTAGAGTCGAAAGGGCCAGGGGAACCACGCGTTAAGACAAACGAAGGGATTTTCACGTTTGTTGCTGTGGACGGTTTGGGACGACCTGTAAAGATTCCTGCCATTCATCCGGAATCTGAGTTGGAGCAGCAACGTTTTGATGCGGCTTTGAGGAGAAAGCAATTGGCCCTGATTATTGCAGGAAAGATGGATCCAAGCGCTGCAACTGAGCTTAAGGCGCTGTTTTACCCTTCAGAAGGCGCTGAGCAGTAATCGCAATCTCTTCGAGCGGTAGTTTTTTCATAGGATTGGGCATCCAAAAAGGGAGCTTTCCATGCTTTGACGCAGGGGTCCAAAAACTCTTTGAAATGATTTCGTGATGGTCCAATTGTTTGGGCCATGGTGCAAAGCCCAACGATGGATGTGTTCCGCCCCAAAGGCTGATAATAGGCTTTCTGAAGTTTGCGGCTGCATGCATAAAGCCCGTATCTCCGCTGATGACCAAGGCAGCCCCAGCAACCACAGCCATGCCTTCAATAATGGTTGTAGTTCCGCAATAGTTCGTGATGCCCGACCCCAAGGGTTGTTCGAGGCTTTCCCCTACACCGGCTTCCTCGGGTCCGCCCACTAATGCGATGGGCATGCCTATTTTTAATAGGTCGCCAATAACGGTTCGCCAAGCCTCATAACTCAAGCGCTTACCTGCATAGGACCCGCCAATTACTACAGCCATATATGGCGCTTGTGGAAGCACAGTGCTCACGGCTGGGAGCTGAAGCCGATCATCCACTATGGTGTCCGACTCTAGCCCTTTTAAGAGAGGGGCGGCAGCGTCCAAGTAACGATCAACAACGGGTTTCAAAGCCAATTTTGAGGACTTTGTAAGAAGAAGCAATTCCCGGCGAACATAGGGTTTGTTAAACGTATGTACGGGGACATTCCATTGCTTGCACCAACGCTTGGATTTTCCCGTGCCTTGCAGGTCGAGGATGGCCGAAAATGTATTGGAGGAACCCAGGAGTTGAGATCTGTCCTTCTCCCATGATAGAATCTCATCGACACCAGGCAGGACCGTACCCACGGAACGGTAGGCGTCTTTGCACAAAAGAACCACCCGATAGCCCTTCGCTTTTAACCTCGCGGTTACCGGTGCGGTAAGGATGAGGTCGCCGATCGCGGATAATCGGACCACTAATATGGAAGGGACTTCAGGCATTATAGTAAGATCAAGTCAAAGTGGGTCACCAAAACAAAAATAAGGACAACCCACAGTAAGGCCTCCCCCACGCGCCCACGCTTTAAATAACGAAGGGCATTTGTCAAATGGTATGATAGCCCGAGATACAGCAACACGAGCGCAAAATCCGAGTGCATAGTCCAAGCCAGTGCAGCACCCGCGATCATCCATAAACCCGCAACCAATCCACGGGATTTATTCATTTGATTCGCTTTCAGGTAGGATTGCACCCATTCTGAAATAGCGAAGAGCATTAACACGATAGGCAGGATCCACCAGGTCATCGGTGCTTCAGCCCCTTGTAACTTTGTTACAACTTCAAAAACGCCCGTTGTGCCAAAGATGATTGCCGCCTGGGCCACGCCCCATGCTAGTAACCACTGCAAAACGGTGCGCACGCGAACACCTCCGGCAATGAGCCAAGTAAGGAGTGTAAAGGCCGCAATAAAAATGGTTTCGGCGGGGTTCCACAGCGACGCTAGCGCCGTTAATGTTCCACTATGGAGTACAGAAAGTACTGCGCCACGGCGCTTATGGTGTTCCACGAGGTGCCAATTCAACTCGACAACGATGGTATAAAAAAGCAAGGTATTCAGGTAGAACTCACTCGTCCAATAGATGCCTGTGATGAAGTAAATCAGGAATCGGAAAAGGGTTCCGCGCACTACCCATCGGTCGCGCATCAGCGTCCATGATAAATACAACCAAGCTCCGCCCAAGGCCACACTCCAAGCGAGACTAATCCATTCGGTCTTTGCTTCAAACCAAATGGCAAAAAGGGCTAATAAGGCAATGACAAAAATCCGGAGTCCGGAGTAGGCATCAATCTTTCTGAAATTGCGGAGAAGCATCAGCTTTTTTGTTTTATTTTAGCGGCACAAAACGCTCGTGCTATGTTAAGAAATTTCTTTGAGGGCCTCGGTGATATTTTCCAGGCAACGTTTAAAATACTTCCTATCGCAGGTGATAACGTGAATAGATTGTTCATGCTCGTAATTGCCGGTGGTTTGATCTACTGGGTACTCCAGATGAGAAAGCATAAAGCTAACGGAGAAGCGTAAATTTTTGAACGCATTTAACAAAAAACCCCGGCGTAGCCGGGGTTTTTTGTTGGTTCCTGTTCGGAGCTCGCTTCGCTCGCTCCGGGATTACAAATCAAATCCAATATCCTTGCGGTAATTCATACCATTAAATTTTACCTCTGCGATGGCCGCATAGCTCTTCGCTAATGCTTCATCTTTATCAGCGCCGAAGCTCGTGAAGGCCATCACGCGACCACCATTGGTCACCACTTCATCGCTGCCTTTAGTACCTGCGTGGTATACCGTAGTTCCTTCGAAATCACGCAGACCTGTAATCACATCACCTTTCTTATACGCTTCCGGATAACCGCCTGCAACAACCATAACGGTCGTTGCCGTTTGCGGATTTACTTGAAGATCAATGTCGCCTAGCGTTCCATTGTCCATGGCAACAAAAAGGTCGATTAGGTCGGTTTCCAAACGTGGAATGACTACCTCGGTTTCAGGATCGCCCATGCGCACATTGTATTCAATGACTTTAGGTCCTTTCGACGTATTGATCAAACCGAAGAATACGAATCCCTGGTACGGAAGGTTGTCTTTGACCAATCCCTTGATCGTTGGATCGATAATCTCTTTAACGGTGCGTTCACGGAGGGCGGCATCAAAGAATGGCACTGGGCTTACAGCACCCATACCTCCGGTGTTTAGACCCGTATCACCCTCGCCAATACGCTTGTAATCTTTCGCTTCTGGCAGGATAACATAGCCACCTCTACCATCGGTCAAGGCAAAAATGCTGAATTCGATTCCCGCTAGGAATTCTTCGATAACCACGCGTGATGAAGCATCGCCAAACTTGGCATCCACCAACATGTTTTTCAATTCTTCCTTCGCCTCATCGAGATCTTCAATGATCAATACTCCTTTACCTGCGGCGAGACCATCGGCCTTCAATACATAAGGAGCATCCAGCGTCTCAAGAAATGCTTGACCCTCAGTCAAAGTATCTCTTGTAAAAGTTTGGTAAGCGGCCGTCGGTATGTTGTGGCGCATCATGAACTCCTTGGCAAAATCTTTTGATCCTTCAAGTTCCGCTGCTGCTTGGCGAGGACCTACAACGATAAGGCTTGAAAGTTCTGGGTCAGACTTCAAACCATCGTGAACACCAGCTACAAGTGGTGCCTCAGGACCTATGACAACGATGTCGATAGCATTGGCTTTAACAAATGCACCTACCTCGGCCGCATCTTCAATATTCAATGATACATTCTCACCTAAGGCATGCGTTCCGCCATTTCCTGGCGCGATGAACAGCTTGCTCAGCTTTGAACTTTGAGAAATCTTATGAGATAATGCGTGCTCGCGACCGCCGGAGCCTAAAACCAATACATTCATGGATCTGTGTTTTTCAGGTGCAAAAATAACCCGAAAAGCTGGGGGAATCAATTAAGATTCACGGCCATATAACCAAGCAGCAAATTCTTTTAGGGGAGCAACCTTTTCGGCACCCAATGAGACCTGGTCTAAAGCTTCCAATGCAAGGTGGTAATAGCGATCAATCTCGCTCTTAGCGAAGGCATCCACAGCCAAATCTTTGTACAAGTTTTGGAAAGCTTGAACCTTAGCTTCATCGCCTGGCATTTGCGCAAAAGCGTTGAAATCAACACCCTCTTGTGCCGCGCGTTTCGCTGCTTCAATCCACAACAAGGTCTTTTTATTGCTTAAGATATCTCCACCGACCTGCTTCCCAAACTTCTCAGGGTCGCCGTACACATCGAGGTAATCGTCTTTGATCTGGAAAGAGGTCCCCAAAAGCAATGCGAATTCATATAAAGCCGCGGCATCTTCTTTCGAAGCCCCTCCGACCAACGCACCTATTTTCATGGCGCAACCCAGCAAGACCGAAGTCTTGAATTGGATCATTTTAATATAGGTAGGCAATGCAACCTCGTCCATGGTTTCAAAATCCATGTCCATCTGCTGGCCCTCGCAAACCTCCAAGGCCGTTTGCGAAAACGTCGCTAGAACTTCTGGAAGCAACTCTGGTGCACATTGTGCCACGTATTGATAGGCCTTAACGAGCATACCATCACCGCTTAGGATACCTATGTTTTCATCCCACTTAATATGGACTGTCTCCTTACCACGGCGCAGTGGCGCAGCGTCCATTATATCATCGTGAATGAGCGAAAAGTTGTGGAAGAGCTCAATGGCCATTGCTTGGGGCATGGCCTTGGCAGGATCACCATAGAGACCCGCACCCATGAGCGCAAGGATGGGGCGAAGGCGCTTCCCTCCGAGGTTCATGATATAGTGCATGGGATCGTACAGCTTTGCAGGCTGCGTTCCCAAATTCAAGGCGTCTATTTCTTTTTGAAAAAGGCTTTGGAGGGCGGCGAGGTTTTCCATTTATCGTAAAAGTTTGAGCAGGTATTGACCGTACCCACTTTTAACGAGCGGCTGGGCCAATTGTTCGAGCTGTTTCGCATCAATGAATCCTTGCTCGTAGGCAATCTCCTCAATACAACCCACCTTCAAACCTTGGCGCTCCTCTATGACCTCAACAAACTGACCGGCCTGCTGCAAGCTCGCAAACGTACCCGTATCCAACCAGGCTGTTCCGCGGTCCAACACCCCAACTTCCAAAGCGCCCATCTCGAGGTAGCGCTTGTTCACGTCAGTGATCTCTAGCTCCCCTCTCGGACTTGGCTTCAAGTTCTTGGCAATGTCCACAACGCGGTTGTCGTAGAAGTACAATCCCGGTACAGCATAGTCGCTTTTCGGGTGCTCAGGCTTCTCTTCGATAGATAATGCCTTCATTTCTTTATCAAACTCCACCACGCCATAGCGTTCCGGGTCGCTCACGCGGTAGGCGAAAACCACGCCACCTTGCGGATCCTTGCTCGCTTGCAAGACCTGAGACATAGACGAGCCATAGAAGATGTTGTCACCCAAGATCAAGGCGACGCTATCATCGCCAATAAAATCGGCCCCTAGGATAAATGCTTGTGCCAATCCCTCTGGGCGCTCTTGGATGGTATATTCGAACCTACAGCCCAACTGCGATCCGTCGCCCAATAGTTTTTGAAACAACGGCGCATCATGTGGGGTCGTGATGATTAAAATCTCATTGATGCCCGCTTGCATCAAGGTACTCAGCGGGTAGTAAATCATAGGCTTGTCGTAGACCGGCATGAGCTGCTTACTCACTGCTAAGGTGAGCGGGTGTAGTCGCGTTCCGGAGCCTCCGGCAAGTATGATTCCTTTCATGATTATTCAGTTTCCGATTCTTCAGTATCCACCTCTGAATCATAAATATCGAGAATGTTCTCGCTTAAATCCTTCTTTGTCACCCATTTTTCCATGGTCATGAGCAGCGAAGGCAATACAATAAGGTTGCTGAGCATGGCCACAAACAGGGTGATTGCCGTCAGTAAACCCAAACTTTGGTTTCCTGCAAAGCTCGAGGTCATAAAGACGGAGAACCCGCAGAAAAGCACCACAGAGGTGTAGAACATACTCAATCCTGTCTCCAGAATAGAACTCTTCACAGCCCATTTGATATTCCAACCGTTGGCTTTTAACTCTTGGCGGTACTTGGCCAAAAAGTGCAAGCTATCGTCCACAGAAATCCCAAAGGCGATGCTAAACACCAAGATGGTCGAAGGCTTCAAAGGAATGCCGGCATAGCCCATGATCCCTGCTGTAATGAGCATAGGAATAAGGTTCGGAATGAGTGAAATCAACACCATTCTACCGCTCATAAACAACAGGGCCATGATGATTGAAATAGCCACCACCGCAAGTGCCAATGATAGAATGAGGTTGTTGATCAAATAGTTGGTAGATCGAATAAACTTAATGGAGGCACCTGTGATGGTCACATCATAATTTTCATCCGGGAACACCTTTCCTACGATGCGCTCTACCTCAGCAGTTAACTCGCGCATTTCTGGTGTAGTCAAATCTGCCATTTGCACCGAAATGCGTGCCTTTTGGCCGTTTTCCGTCACCATGGACTTTGCCAATCCCGTATCATCCTTCATGCCTCGCGGCAAATAGGTCAAGAGCCACTGTTGCTCGGAACGCGACGGCAACGAATACATATCTGGATTGCCGAAAAGCACCCCTTGCTTCGCAAATTTCACGAAGTCCACGATACTAACTGGACGACTAAGTTGAGGAAGCGCCGCAAGGCTGTCCTGCAGTTCCTCCATGCGGCGGAGGTTGGTCAGACGCTCAATTCCTCCCTCGCGTTTGGTATCAATAACGATGTCCATGGGCACGACACCGCCGAACTTGCGCTCAAAATATTTGACGTCTTGGTAAATCTGATTGTGCTTGTTGAAATCTGCCGTGAGGTTACCTGCAGTTTTAATCAACGACATGCCGTAGAAAGCAGCCGCCGAGGCGAGGATGGTCACTACATACACTTTCTTGCGCTGGTGCTCAACCACTCGGTCCAAAAAGGCCAAAAACTCAACCAGCCAGCCCACATCAAAGTGGTTCATGTGCTTGTCCTTCGGCGGACTTACATAACTGTAAATGATAGGCACCAAGATGATCGATAGCACAAAGACAGAAATGATACTCAATGAGCTCACCACGCCAAAGTGCACCAAGTTTTCACTGCTGGTTAAGATGAATGCAGCAAAGCCCAACGCCGTTGTCACGTTGGTAATCATCGCAATGTATCCCACCTTACTTACGGTGCGCTGAATGGCCTTGATTTGTTTGCCGTGTTTCTTATACTCTTGATGGTATTTGTTGATCAGGTAGATGCAATTGGGCACCCCAATAACGATAATCAACGGCGGCACCAATGACGACAGTAATGTCAAACCGAAACCAAAGACGCCCATGATTCCGAAGCCCCAAACCGCTCCCAGTGCTACAATCAGCAAGCTAATTACCGTGGCTCGGACACTCTTAAGGAACAAATAGAAAATGATCATCACCACCAACAAAGTCAGGGCAACCGTTCTGTAAATCTCTTTCTCTAGGGCACTTGAGTTTGCGATACGCAACCAAGGCAAACCAGACATATGCAAATCACGTCCGGTCTTTTCCTCCCAAGCGAACAAGATATCTCGAACCGACTCTACGATGGGACGGATATTCTTATTGTACAACCGCGCCTCATCAATGCGCAAGATGGCCATGTAGGTATCTCCTTGGTACAAGCCGCCTTTGTAGAAAGGCCAGCTCTTCACCTTAGCCTCAAGGGCAATCTCCTCCTCACCGTTCTTTGGCAATGCATTAAAGAGTGTATCAGGGGCCAATTTTTCGGTCGCGCTGTCCACAACCAGTCCGTAGGCCTCGGTCAAACTTTGAACAAACTCAACGCCGTCAACCCTTCTCAGGTCGCCCATGAGTTCCGTCCATTCCTCTAAATGCTCACGTTTGAAGAAGTCCGCATCCTCCATCGCAACCACGATGGTGTTGCTCACCTGCCCAAACTCATCAACCAGTTGCTGGTATTCGATGGACACAGAATCCGTGTCGGGCATCAGCTTGGCAAAGCCGTACTCCATTTCCACAGATGAACCCTGGTAGGCCATAAAAGCCGTAACCAATGCCACGGTGACCAGCCAAGCCAGTCTGTTCCGCAGTAAGATTCGTGTGAGCATATTCCAAAACATGGACCTAGTCTTCAATAACCCAACCTTGCGCTAACAAAGGCAAAGCTTTCTTGTATTTGATGTTCTGTACCTCACCGGTAGACATGTTGCGAACCGTTACAGCGTCATTACGACCATAGGTCTTACCATCTTTAACCACCGGAGCAGTCTTCACAGCGCGTGGCGCCGGTTGAGGACGGCCTCCCTGAACACGCTCTGCTTCAACCGGCGCATCCAAACTAGGATGACTTTCTTGAAGCTTTGGCTGTTTTACAGGAGCCGCTGGTGCTTGACGCATTTGGCTTGGATCCGAAGCAGGTAAACCTCCTCGGAACAAGAATCCAACAATCTCTTGGTTGATTCTTGCCACCAACGTTTTAAAGAGTTCAAAAGACTCAAACTTGTAAATAAGTAGCGGGTCTTTCTGCTCGTAAACGGCACCTTGCACACTCTGGCGCAAATCATCCATGGCACGGAGGTGCTCCTTCCATTCGTCATCGATGATAGCGATTGAAATGCCTTTTTCGATATCCGTGATCAGCGACTGGCCACCGGTTTCAATCACCTCCTGAAGCACTGAAGTCACTTGAAGGGTCTTAATACCGTCTGTGATTGGCACAAGGATCTTGTCAAACTTGTTGTTCTTATCCTCGTGTACTTGTTTAAATACTGGGAGTGCAGCCTCTGCGATGCGGTGGCTTTTCTGCTTGTAGAATTCTGTTGCTTGGTGGAATAAGGTATTGCACACCTCATCAAATCTACCACCGGCAAAGGTTGCTTCATCCATAGTTGGCTCGAAAGCGAAGGTGCGGTAGAAGTCTAATTTGAATCCGTCCCAATCTTTCGCCGACTGGTAAGCTTCGACTAAATCGGCCAACGTATCGTACACCATATTTATGATGTCCACTTTGATGCGGTCACCACTTAAGGCATTGCCACGGCGCTTGTAAATCACCGTACGCTGGCTGTTCATTACATCATCGTATTCGAGCAAACGCTTACGTGTACCAAAGTTGTTTTCCTCAACCTTTTTCTGTGCACGTTCAATGGATTTGCTCACCAAGCTGTGTTGGATTACTTCACCTTCCTCAAGGCCTAATCGGTCCATCAACCCAGAAATACGTTCAGAGTTGAATAGACGCATGAGTTTATCTTCCAAAGAGACGAAGAACTGCGATGAACCCACATCACCTTGACGACCTGCACGACCGCGCAACTGGCGATCCACGCGTCGGCTATCGTGACGCTCAGTACCGATAATGGCCAAACCACCAGCGGCTTTACTTTCATCCGTCAACTTAATATCCGTACCACGACCCGCCATGTTAGTAGCGATGGTTACCGTTCCGGGCTTACCGGCCTCTGAAACAATCTCCGCTTCAGCTTGGTGGCGCTTCGCGTTCAATACCTGGTGCGGAATCTTGCGCATTGACAAGGCACGGCTCAATAATTCAGAAATATCCACTGAGGTCGTACCCACCAAAACGGGTCGTCCCGCCTCACGCATGGCCACTACTTCTTCGATAACCGCGTTGAACTTCTCACGTGCTGTTTTGTACACATAATCTTCGCGGTCGTCACGAGCGATCGGTCTGTTGGTAGGAATGACCACGACTTCAAGTTCGTAGATTTCCCAGAACTCGCCTGCTTCCGTTTCTGCCGTACCGGTCATACCACTGAGTTTGTGGTACATGCGGAAGTAGTTCTGTAGGGTGATCGTGGCGTACGTTTGAGTAGCAGCCTCGATTTTTACGTTCTCTTTCGCTTCGATAGCTTGGTGAAGACCATCGGAGTAACGACGTCCTTCCATGATACGACCGGTTTGCTCATCGACAATCTTGACTTTGTTGTCCATGATGACGTATTCCGTATCCTTTTCGAAAATGGCATATGCCTTGAGCAATTGATTCACGGTGTGAATGCGCTCACTCTTAACACTATAGTCGCGAAGGATCGCGTCTTTTTGCTGGGCTTTTTCCTCTGCAGGAAGTTCACCCTGCTCGAGCGCGCTCAGTTCCGCTGTGATGTCCGGCATCACGAAGAAGTCCTTCGCCGTGTTTTTCGAAATCAGGTCGATACCCTTTCCGGTAAGCTCAACCTGATTGTTTTTCTCTTCAATCGTAAAGAACAGGTCTTCATCGATGAGTTTCATTTTCTTGCCTTGCTCTTGCAAGTACACACCTTCCGTTTTTTGGAGCAGCGATTTCATTCCATCTTGAGAAAGGAATTTGATCAGCGGCTTCGACTTTGGAAGACCGCGGTAAGCGCGAAGTAGTTTCACACCACCTTCGTCGGCATCACCTGCTGCGATGAGTTGCTTTGCTTCGTTCAGCTCTTTTTGAACCAAAACTTTCTGCGCACTCATCAGTGCTTCTACATAACCCTTAAGCTCTGTAAACTGCTGCTGATCTCCTTTTGGAGTTGGACCGGAAATAATCAATGGCGTACGTGCGTCGTCAATCAATACGCTATCCACCTCATCCACAATGGCGAAGTGGTGTCCGCGTAGCTGTACACGATCTTCATCGCGACGCGCCATGTTATCGCGCAGGTAATCAAAACCGAACTCATTGTTCGTTCCGTACGTGATATCACAAAAATATGCTGCGCGGCGAGCCTCAGAGTTGGCCTGGTGTTTATCAATACAGTCGATGGTCAATCCATGGAAGTTGAACACAGGAGCCATCCATTCACTATCACGCTGTGCGAGGTAGTTGTTCACGGTAACCACGTGGACCCCGCGACCAGCGAGTGCGTTTAGGTATACCGGTAAAGTAGCGACCAAGGTTTTTCCTTCCCCGGTAGCCATCTCTGCAATTTTTCCTTGGTGCAATACCGTACCCCCAATGAGCTGCACGTCGTAGTGCACCATGTTCCAAGTGATATCTCCACCTGCAGCTTTCCAACTGTTGGCGTAGGTTACTTGATCTCCATCTACCGTGATGTGGTAATGCTTCTCTGCAAGTGTGCGGTCCAATTCCGTTGCCGTCGCAGTAATGGCTCCAGCAGTAAAGCGTTTAGCAGTCTCTCTTACTAAGGCAAAGGCACGAGGGTGAATCTCCTCCAATACATTTTCGATGGTCTCTAGAACTTGCTTATCTAATGCCTCGATTTTCTCGTACAATGGCTCGCGAGCATCGTAATCTTCAGTTTGTTGGATCTGCTTGCGTAGTGCTGCAATTTCCGATTCTACTGAAGCAGTAGCCTCTTGAATTTTAGCTTTGAATGTAGCAGTCTCATTTCGCAACCCGTCGTTGCTCATTGAGGCAAGTTCCGCAGCATGTACGTTTACAGCATCGACATACGGTTGAAGTTTTTTCAAGTCGCGATCACTCTTCGAACCGATGATTTTGGATATTAAGTTCAGCATTGGGCTGGAGTATTCTTATAAATAGTTCACAAAAATAATAGAGTATGCCTAGGCACGGCTTTTCTGTGTGCTAAAAAAGAGCCAATTCTTACAGAAAGGGTGAAAATTGGCCATAATGACGCAATTGCACCGCTTTTGTCATGCAAAATTTTGGAGAGAGGAAAGTTTTGGGAATAAAAAAAGGGGAATTTGGAAGCATTCTCAGATGTTAAAAATCGGCTCAGTAACACCTTGAAAATTCTGCCAAATAGCCCCTAGAACCTATCACAGAAGCATGAAAAGAAAGAACCACCAATCTTCACATACAGGGCAAATATATAACAATTTCGACTAAGTGTACAAATAACACTAACTTTTCTTTCACCTTGGTTTCAATTCATTACGCCCTTCCGGTCGGCTTTCCCTATTTTTGCAGCCTTATATCCTTCGAGTTATGGCTGATACATCAAAAATTTCGACTTCAAGCGCACCAAAACCGGTGGGGCTATACCCTCATGCGAGAAAGGTAGGCAACCTACTTTTTCTAAGTGGCGTTGGACCGCGCACAGCAGGCAGCGACGCCAATGATAGCGGCGTTCCTGGATTGGAATTGGACCACAACGGAAATTTTAAAGCTTTTGATTTTGAGGCTCAGGTACACAGCGTATTCCAAAATGTCAAAAGCATCTTGGAAGCCAGTGGTTCGAGCTGGGAACAATTGGTTGATGTAACGGTTTTCCTCGTAGATATGAAGCGTGATTTCCACACATTTAACCGCATTTACGCGGAGTACTTCAAGGACAACCAACCTTGTCGTACGACTTGTGAAATCAACAGTTTACCCACCCCTATCGCGATCGAACTAAAATGTATCGCTACTGTAGAATAAGCACATGAGCACATTTCCAGAATATTCACACCTCGACCTTGCAGGTGTTCACAAAGCGGTATTGCAGCGTTGGAAAGACCAGCAGGTCTTTGAACAAACGTTAAAAGCAAGAAAAGACGCTGATCCTTGGATCTTCTTTGAAGGTCCACCTAGCGCTAATGGTCTTCCAGGTATTCACCACGTGATGGGACGTTCTTTAAAGGATGTATTCTGCCGTTACAAAACCCAAAAAGGATTCTTGGTTGACCGCAAAGCCGGCTGGGATACGCACGGTCTTCCTGTGGAGTTGGGGGTCGAAAAAGAATTGGGCATCACTAAAGAAGATATCGGCAAAAGCTTGAGCATCGAAGAATACAATGATGCTTGTCGTAACGCTGTTATGCGCTATACCGGAATCTGGAAAGATTTGACCGACCAGATGGGCTATTGGGTGGATATGGATGACCCGTATGTGACCTATGATCCTAAATACATGGAGAGTGTATGGTGGCTATTATCAGAGCTTTACAACCAAGGGTTGATTTACAAGGGGTACACCATCCAACCGTATTCGCCTAAAGCAGGTACCGGTTTGAGCTCACACGAGCTTAATCAACCGGGCTGTTACCGCGATGTTAAGGACAATACCGTGGTCGCACAGTTCAAAATGGTAAAAAGTGAGCAAAGTCAAAATCTATTCGGAAACGAAGATGTTCACTTCTTGGCTTGGACCACTACCCCTTGGACCTTGCCTTCGAACACCGCACTTACCGTTGGTCCTAAAATTGATTACTCACTCGTAAGGACATTTAACCAATACACCCACGAGCCGGTTAGCATTATTGCTGCTACCCCATTATTAGGGAAGCTTTTTGGTAAGAAGTTTGTTGAAGGCGACCTGAACGGTTACAACGCAGGAGATAAAAAAATCCCTTACGAGATTGTTCGCACAGTAGTCGGAACAGATTTGGTAGGCTTGCACTACGAGCAGCTGCTCCCTTATGCATTACCTGCTGAAGATGCTGACCAAGCCTTCCGTGTAATTCCGGGAGACTTCGTTACTACCGAAGATGGTACAGGAATCGTACACACTGCTCCTACTTTTGGTGCCGATGATGCCAAGGTTGCCGCAGATGCTGGCGTACCACCACTTTTAATTCATGATGAGGCAGGAAACCTTGTTCCTCTAGTAGACCTACAAGGAAAATTCCGCAAAGAATTGGCCGATTCTACCTTCGGATTAGGTGGTGAATATATCAAGGCCGAATACCTGAGCGAAGAGGAGAAAGCCACTGAATACGAGCTCCAAAAAGAGCGCTTGAAGCCGATCATCCCTGAGCTTAAAGAATACCTCAGCGTAGATGAGCGCATTGCCTTAAAGCTCAAGATTGAGAACAAGGCCTTTAAGATTGAGAAGTACGAGCACAGCTACCCACATTGTTGGAGAACAGATAAGCCTGTATTGTATTACCCATTGGACAGCTGGTTCATCAAGAGCACTGCCAAAAAGGACCGCATGATTGCCTTGAACAAGACCATCCAATGGAAGCCTGCTTCGACTGGAACTGGACGCTTTGGCAATTGGCTAGAGAATTTGAACGACTGGAACCTTAGCCGTTCTAGATTCTGGGGTATTCCACTTCCTATTTGGAGTACTGAGGAGGGTGAGGAACGCATCTGTATCGGAAGCGTCGCTCAGCTCCACGAAGAAATTGAAAAGTCAATCGCCGCCGGTCACATGACTGAAAATCCATTGGGTAGTTTCAAAGTGGGCGACATGAGTGCCGAGAATTACGGTAAAATTGACCTGCACCGTCACATCATGGACACTGTAGTTTTGACCAGCCCGACAGGCAAGGCAATGCACCGCGAAAGCGACCTCATTGATGTGTGGTTTGATAGTGGCTCTATGCCATATGCCCAATGGCACTACCCTTTTGAAAACAAGGAGAAAATTGAGAACAACGGTGCCTACCCTGCTCACTTCATAGCAGAAGGTGTGGATCAAACTCGTGGTTGGTTCTTCACCCTACACGCCATTGCTTCCATGGTTTTTGATAGCGTCGCTTTTAAAACGGTAATCTCAAACGGTTTGGTTTTGGATAAAAACGGCATGAAGATGTCCAAGCGATTGGGCAATGCTGTAGATCCATTTACCACAATGGACCAGTACGGTGCCGATGCACTGCGCTGGTACATGTTGACCAATGCCTCGCCTTGGGACAACCTCCGTTTCGATATGGACGGGTTAGAAGAGGTTCGTCGCAAATTCTTTGGAACCTTACACAACACCTATGCATTCTTTGCACTGTACGCGAATGTTGACGGCTTTAAGTTTGATGAAGCTGAGATCCCTGTAAATGAGCGTCCTGAAATGGACCAATGGATCCTTAGTGAACTTAACAGCTTGATTGCGCAAGTAGAAGATGGCATGGAAGCCTTCGAACCCACACGCGCCTTCCGTCCGGTCCAGGAATTCACTACTGAGAAATTATCAAATTGGTACGTACGTCTAGGCCGCCGTCGCTTCTGGAAGGGCGAATATGGCCAAGATAAAATCAGCGCCTACCAGACCTTGTGGACCTGTCTTGAAACGTTGAGCCGTTTGATGGCTCCTTTGGCTCCATTCTATGCAGACCAATTATATCAAGATCTCTACGCAGGCATTTCAAAAGAGGGATTGAATAGTGTACACCTAAGTAGCTTCCCTGAAGTTAATGGCGCGCTCATTAATCCAGAACTCGAAAAGAAAATTAATACGGCCCGCAAACTAACTTCTTTAGTACTGTCCATCCGTAAAAAAGAGAACTTGAAGGTGCGTCAGCCACTTTCTCGCGTTCTCGTTCCGGCGATGAATACCGCGGACGCAGCACTTTTAGAAAGCATTAATGACATCCTTCTCGCTGAGGTAAACATCAAGGCACTCGAGGTGATTTCTCCAGATGCTGGGGTCTTTGTGAAAAAGGTCAAGCCTAACTTCAAGGCCCTAGGCCCGAAAGTTGGACGCCACATGAAAGCTGTTAAATCTTTTGTTGAAGGCATGGACTCCGCTGCCATTGATGCTTTTGAAGCATCGGGTTCGGTAACCTTTGAAGACCAGGGCATGCCTGTTACCATCGAGCTGGCAGACTGTGAGGTCATGACGGAAGACATTCCTGGAATGCTTGTAGCTACCGGCGACGGATTAACAGTAGCGCTGGACGCGACACTCACGGAGGAATTGAAAAACGAGGGGCTAGCACGAGAGCTTGTGAACCGTGTTCAAAACCTCAGAAAGTCTTCAGGCCTCGAAGTGATTGACCGTATTGCCATAGAGATTGTGGCAGACGATGCCTTCCAAAATGCACTTAAGGACTTCGTTTCTTATGTAAACGAGGAAGTGCTAGCGGATTCTATTTCATACGTTGCTTCGGCAGAAAATGCGATGGAAGTGGAAGGACACGAAATAAGTGTTTCAATTATCAAGAAATAAATTTATTTTCGGAGCTTACCTCGCCTGAAAAAAGATTCTGACTAACATTAAGATATTATGGCAGAGACGGAAAAAACCAGATACTCAGATGCTGAACTCCAAGAGTTCAAAGACATCATCTTGAAGAAGATTGAAAAGGCCGAAAATGACCTTGATTTGTTGCGCGAGCAATTCGCTAACGACAAGAACAATGGTACCGACGATACCTCACCTCAATTCAAATCATTTGAAGAAGGTTCTTCTGTAATGAGCAAGGAGAGCAATTCACAACTGGCTTCACGTCAAGAGAAGTTCATTCGTGATTTAAAAAATGCCTTGGTGCGCATTGAAAATAAAACATACGGCATTTGCCGTGTAACGGGTAAGCTCATTGAATCAGAGCGCTTAAAGTTGGTTCCACATGCGACCATGAGCATGGAGGCGAAACTTAAGCAGCGTTGAGAAAAGCACTCTACATTGTCCTAGGCACCTTACTCATTGACCAAGTTGTAAAGCTCTGGGTAAAGACCACTATGTACTTAGGTCAGAGCCATGAAATCACTTCATGGTTTTACATTCATTTCACAGAAAACCCGGGCATGGCCTGGGGTATTTCATTTGGAGGAGTGGCTGGTAAAATCGCTCTTACACTCTTTCGTATCGCCGCCATTGGAGGAATCATCTATTGGTTGCGTCAAAGCCTTAAAAAAGGCATTGGAAATGCAGGCATCTGGGGGATTAGCCTCATCCTTGCCGGCGCCATAGGAAACGTTATTGACGGGCTATTCTACGGCATGGTCTTTAGCGATTCACTTGGGAAAGTTGCGACCTTTATGCCGGAAGCTGGCGGCTATGCTCCCTTCCTTCAGGGCAAGGTGGTCGACATGCTTTACTTCCCACTTTTTTCAGGAGAATTGCCAAGCTGGCTGCCCATTTGGGGCGGTGAGTATTTCACCTTTTTCCGCCCCATTTTCAACATAGCTGATACCGCTATTTCTACCGGTGTAGGCTTGTTGTTTCTGTTTCAACGCAGCGTATTTAAATAATGTTGGGGGCCATCCCCCATACCTTCGGAGGAATTGAATTTCTTCTCTATCCGGACGGAACGGCTTTCGCTCCTGCTCTGAATTCACTTTTTATCGCCGATGTACACTTGGGCAAGAGTGCTCATTTTCGGGCCTTTGGAATTCCAACGCCAAGAGGCATCCACGAGCACGCCATGACCTCACTGCATACCGCTATCAGTCGCCACGCCAAAGCACAAATAGTATTCTTGGGCGACCTCTTCCACAACCTCCAAAACAAGGAAACCGAGGATCTCCATGAATTAATTAGCACCTATTCGGATTCAGAATTCCACCTCGTTGTGGGCAATCATGACATTGACTTGCCGGATTGGCAGGAACTTGAAATCCACAGCAAATTAGAACTCGATGGACTCGTTTGTCTTCATGAACCACCAGGATCAAATTTCAGTGCGAACATCGCTTTCGACCGTGAACTAATAGCTGAACGCCATCCAAACAAGCATTTGCTCTGTGGCCACCTCCATCCGGGAGCATTACTACGCGGTAAGGGGCGCGGGCGCGTGCGAATGAAGGCCTTCTACTTTAGTGATGGCATAGGCGTGCTGCCCGCTTTTGGTCCCTTTACCGGAGCGCATGCCCTCCAAGAAGAAGGACAGTACTTCGGAATCGCAGAAGGGCAGGTTTTACGGCTTTTTTAACCCTCTTTTAACGGCTTAAAAGCCGCGGTTTTTTTTCTTTTGACCCACACAAAAAATTTCAGGTATGGAAGGTGCTCCAGATATTATTGCATTGAACGAAGAAATTAAAAACGAGAGTGCATTTGTAGACTTGTTAAAATCTGAATTGGGCAAGGTCATCGTAGGCCAAGACGGCATGGTCGAGGGCTTGCTTATCGGACTATTAGCGAACGGCCACATCCTCCTTGAAGGGGTGCCTGGGCTGGCAAAAACCTTGGCTATCAATAGCCTTAGCAAAACACTTGGCGGAACCTTTTCCCGTGTGCAGTTCACACCGGATTTGTTGCCTTCAGATGTGATTGGAACCCAGATCTACAACATGAAAGACCACGCTTTTGAAACAAAGCAAGGTCCTATATTCAGCAACTTCGTCTTAGCTGATGAGATCAACCGTGCGCCAGCGAAGGTGCAAAGCGCATTGCTTGAAGCCATGCAAGAGCGCCAAGTAACCATTGGCGAGGAAAGCTTTGCCTTGCCAAAACCATTCTTGGTTATGGCCACCCAAAACCCGGTTGAACAAGAGGGAACCTACCCACTTCCAGAAGCCCAAATGGACCGATTCCTTTTGAAAGTCCTCCTCGGCTACCCGAAAAAAGAAGAAGAGCGAGAAATTATGCGTCGCCAAATGTCAGAGGGAATGGCCACCCTACAAGCGGTGGTTAGCTTAGATCAGATCCTGAATGCACGCAAATTCATCGATAAGATCTACATGGA
The DNA here is from genome assembly GCA_913060465.1 of uncultured Cryomorphaceae bacterium. GTDB lineage: Bacteria > Bacteroidota > Bacteroidia > Flavobacteriales > Schleiferiaceae > UBA10364. The sequence continues at coordinate 22,898 of CAJXTR010000015.1, forward strand.
CGAAAAGATCGAATCCTACATATTGGACATCGTCTTCGCCACGCGCGCACCCCATGAATACCAGATGATTGGCTTGAAGAATAAGATCAGCTTTGGCGCCTCGCCGCGCGGATCGATCGCCTTGGCTAAAGCCGCGCGCTGTCATGCCTTCTTACGCCACCGTGGATTTGTAACACCAGAAGATGTACGTGCGGTTGCACCTGCGGTATTGCGTCATAGAATTGGCTTGACCTACGAAGCAGAAGCTGAGGAGCTCACCACCGAAAGCATCGTCACTGAAATCTTGAACACATTAATGGTACCATAATAGGTGGACGCACTCGAGTTACTTCAAAAAGTACGGCGCATCGAAATAAAAACGCGCCGACTCAGCGATCAACTCTTCTCCGGGGAATACCAAAGCTCCTTTAAGGGCCGGGGGATGAGTTTCGCCGAAGTACGCCCCTACCAAAACGGGGACGATGTGCGCAGCATTGATTGGAATGTAACTGCTCGCAAGCGCAGTCCATATATCAAAGTATTCGAAGAAGAACGTGAACTCACGCTCTTTTTGGTCATTGACATCAGTAAGAGTACGCGATATGGAAGTTCCAAACGATCAAAAGCTGACCTGCTCACTGAAATTGCGGCAACCCTCGCATTCAGCGCGATGGGAAATAATGATAAAATAGGCTTGATCCTATTTGCCGGTCAGGTGGAAAAGGTCATACCACCGAAAAAAGGAAAGTCCCACGTCATGCGCATCATTAAAACCATATTGGAGCATGAGCCGCAGCATGAGGGAACCCGTGTGGATTTAGCCTTGGAACACCTATTGCGCATCCAAAAGCGGCATAGCATTGTCTTCGTCATGAGTGACTTCATGGGAGAACTTCCGGAGCGCGCTTTAAAAATCGCAGCAAAGCGATTTGATCTCTGTACCATTCACGCCTACAATCAAGGGGAAGCGGCCTTACCTAAGGTCGGTTTACTTCCTGTAATGGATGCTGAAACCGGGGCTATGCAATGGCTAAACAGCCGCAGCAAGTCGTTTCAAAATGCTTTGAAAACACGTCACACCCAACACCTCAACGCGGTTCGTGACCTTTCGAAAAGGGCTGGTGCGGGGTGCATCACCCTGGCAGATCAAGATGATTTTGTACCACCGTTACTTCAATTCTTAAAATCTAAAGGACGATGAAACGTGTGTTGATTTTGTGGACCATTATTGTCGCGACGCTCAGCACTCAGGCGCAATCTATTCAGGCGCGCTGGGACACGACGGCACAAGTCGTTGGCGGCACGCTGTCCTTGACCTATGAGGTCCCCTCAAACCTTCTCATCACTCCCATGGATAGCTCCAATGCCTTGCTGTGGATAGGAGCAACGCGAGATACTCAAGAAGCATCAGTCATTTACCATTGGACGGCTTTGGCGGTGGATACAGGTGTTGTAGACACGGAAGATTTGGCGTTGATTAATGAAGCTGGCGAGGTGGCTGGAACGGTGATAATTCCCTCTGTGCAACTAAACTTCCTTCCCGCTATGGAAGGGGTTGAGACAGCGGAAGCGCGCGGTCCTATGGACGTGCCATTTTCCTTATGGTGGTGGGTCCTTGCCTACAAATGGTGGCTGCTCGGGGCCGTATTGGCTGGCCTTGCGGCTTGGTGGATGTGGCGTCGATGGAGTGCACGTGAAGTTACGGAGGTGCCGGTAGCGGTAGCGCCAGAAGTGGACCCATATGCGGAGGCGCGGGACCAATTGGCCCAAATGCGCTCTCAAAAGCCATGGGAGGACGACATCAAATCCTACTATGTTGCTTTGGGCGACCTAGTGCGGACCTACCTCGGAATACAAAGTGGACTTCCTTTGGCCGAAAAGACAACGGACGAGGCTTTGGCCTTGGTCAAGAATAAATGGACTGCCGCACAGCGGGAAGATTATGCCTTTATAATGGGACGTGCCGATGTGGTTAAGTTTGCGAAGGGCACCCTAGATGTTGAGGCCCATTTGAGTTGTTTGGACAAGGCAGAAGCGATGGTTGAAGCCTTTAAACCGGAGCGCGATGGGGAGTAATTGGGAATTTGCACAGCCGCTTTGGCTCTTTGGACTTGCCCTTTTGCCGCTGGCTTTAGGGGTAAAGATTTGGCGTCGTAAATCCGTATTTAACCGTTATAAATTCTCCCAATTGGACCAACTTCCCAGCAGTCCTCTTGGGTTGCTGCGAGCGAATAGCAGCGTATTTAGCTGGCTCGCTGTCGGTGCGTTTTTCGTAGCCCTCGCACGACCGCAAAGCTCTGAGGTGATACAGCAGCCTGCCCAAAACCTTGGGGTCGATATGATCATGGCGCTCGACATCAGTGCCTCCATGCTTTCCCGCGACCTACAACCGAACCGCCTCGAAGCACTCAAAGTAGTAGCACAAGATTTTGTCAATGCACGCGCCATGGATAGATTAGGCCTTGTCATCTACGCCGGCGAAGCCTACAGCCCCGTGCCGCTCACCACAGACCACACGCTTCTCAATGGCCAGATACAGGCGCTGCGCTATGACCTGCTCGAAGGGGGAACCGCCATTGGAATGGGACTTAGCACGGCGGTGAACAGACTCGTGGAAAGCGAAGCAAAAAGCAAAGTCATCATCCTGCTCACCGATGGGGAGAACAACGGTGGACTCGTAGATCCTACTCAAGCCGCCGACCTAGCGGCGAGCCTAGGCATCAAGGTCTACACGATCGGACTTGGCACCAACGGCGTCGCTCAAACCCCAGTTGCCAAAGACCCCCGAACAGGACGCCTCATCTACGAACAGCGCCCGGTAAGCATCGACGAAGACTTACTAAAACGCATTGCCAGCACTACGGGCGGTCAATACTTCCGAGCTACGGATAATGCGAGCTTGGCAGAGATTTACGGCATCATTGATACCCTCGAAAAAAGTGAGATTGAAGGCTACCAATTTTACCGTTACAGCGAGCACTTCTACCGTTGGGTTTGGTTGGGACTACTTCTTCTTGGCTTGGAACTATTGTTGAACTTCGTTTTGGTTAAAACCGCATTCTAATGGCATTTAAATGGCAACATCCGGAATGGCTTTGGATAGGACCCGCACTGCTGGTCGCTACCATGCTTGCATCGTGGTTGTTTCACCGTTGGAGAATGAAGGTCTGGCGCGAATTGGACCTCAGCGAAGATGGAAACTTAACTACCGGTAAGAAAGGAGTGCTCCGATTCTTCACTCGGCATACCCTCCTTGCCCTCGCCCTAGCATTCATAGGCCTTAGCCTCGCTAACCTACAAATGGGTGGCCAAACTCAAAAAGTACAACGCCAAGGGGCCGATGTCGTTTTTGCACTTGATGTAAGCCGCTCCATGTGGGCAGAAGATATCGCTCCAAACAGATTGCAAAAGGCAAAGCTACTGATGTCGAGATCCATCGACGCGCTTGGTGGTGACCGAGTAGGCATTGTCGCTTACGCCGGTAGCGCCTACCCCGCACTCCCAATCACTACCGACTACGCCGCAGCAAAAATGGCCCTTCAAAGCGCCGACCCCGACCAAGTGCCTTCTCAAGGAACCAACCTTGCCGCAGCCTTGGAATACGCGCAGGAATACTTCAACCCCGCCTCTCCCGCCGGCCGATTCATCATCGTACTCACCGACGGTGAAGACCACGAATACAACGACCTCGCGATGAACGCCGACCTGCCCGTAAACGTTATGCTCGTCGGGGTGGGAACCCCCACGGGCGGCCCCATCCCTATGGAAAAAGGCCGAGGTGGAACCTCCTACAAAAAAGACCAAAACGGCGAAGTAGTTATCACCCGACGTGACGAAGAAGTTCTAGGCGCCATCGCCCAGAAACTACAAGCCATCTTCGTCGACGGCAACAATACCGAAAGTGCCCTCGCCGCCATACAAGATTTCATTGAGAACGGAGAAAAATCGGACATTCAAGAAGAAATCGCCATGAACTACGACTCCCAATTCATGTGGTTCCTCATGCCGGGCCTTGCCCTTTTGCTGCTCTACCTCCTGCTGCCCAACCGCGTTCCACTTAAAACAATCGGACTCGTCGCCTTCCTCCTCAGCACTTCCGCAGCGCAAGGCCAAAACCTTCACGAATACGGCAAAGCCGTCCGCGAAGGCAACAAGGCCCTTTCTGAAGGCAACCTCGAAGGTGCCCTAGAACGCTATGATGCCGCAGCCGCTGAGCAACCGGACGCCTTTTTGCCAAAATACAACCAGGGTACTGCCCGCTTGCAATCGGGAGATATGGAAGGTGCAGCCCAAGCGCTCTTGGATGCCGTTCAAAGCACCGACGATGCCGCTGAGCAAAGCGACGCTTTGTACAACCTAGGTAACCTCTTGATGGCGGGACAACAATACCAAGAAGCTGCCGGTGCCTATATCGAAAGCTTGAAACGTCAGCCAAATCGCAAGGATGCCATTTACAACCTCAACCGCGCACTCGAGCAGCAAAAGCAACAGGAGCAGGAGCAGGACCAAGACCAGGACCAGGACCAGAACGAGGACCAAGACAAAGAAGAGGAGAAAGAACAATCGGACAACCAACAGGAGGATCCTCAAGAGGAGAATCAGGACGACGAAAACAGTAAAAAAGACCAAGACCAAGACGGTCAAGGTGATGAGGGGGAAAACGAGCCTGATCAAGAACAACAGCAAGATCAAGACGGGGAACCTGGCGAACAGAATCAGCCGAAAGAAGGCGGTGAGAGCAAGGCTAAAATGACACCGGAAGAGATTAAAGGATTGTTAGAGGCCATTCAGCGTGCCGAAGAGAAGACCGCAGAAAAAATGAACGCCAAGAAGGCAAAAGGAAAAAAGAAGAGTGGTGAAAAGGATTGGTAAACATCTGATTTTGGGAGTGCTGTTTTTATGGACAGCCCTAGCCTTTGGTCAAGACGGCTCGCTCACTGCGCGCAGTTCTAGAACGACCGTTGGGCTGAACGAGCAGTTCAGAATCACCTTCAGTACAACCGAGCGCGGTGGGGAAATTCAACCTCCTTCAATGGAAAACTTCCTCATTGTTGGCGGTCCCTTTTCATCGCAGCAAACACAAATCATTAATGGCTCCGTAAGCTTTCAGCGTGAACTTACCTACCAGCTCATGCCTAAGAAAGAAGGCACTTTTACCATCCCTCCCGCCACGCTTAAAAGCAGGAACGCGACCCTTAAGAGTAACACCCTTGAAATCGTAGTCAAAACAGGTGCAGTGCGAGAAGACCCTATTGCGGAGCGCGCAAAAGATGGATTCCAAGTGGAGATCCTCACAAGTAAAAAAAGTGTCTATGTAGGTGAACCCTTAGTACTGCTGTTGCGCGCTTACTGGTCGAAGCCACTCCGCGGACTCAACATTATTCAATCACCAAACTTCGAGGGCGTCCTTCAAAATCAGCTGGACGTGCAACAACGTGAACGTCGAGAGGTTATTGACGGCAAAAATGTCACCGTCCTTGATTTTGACAAAAAACTGCTCACCCCAACCCAGCCGGGTACGCTCGGTGGCCAAGAACTTAAAATGAGTGCCCAAGTACAGGTACGCACCGGCCGCGCTGATTTCTGGGGTATGCCCGAAGTAACTTTTGTTCCACAAGTGGCCACGGCGAAAATTCCAGCGGTAACCATCAAACCCCTCCCCTCGCCAACACCGGCAGGATTCAGTGGCGCAGTAGGAGACCTTGCC
>CAJXTR010000016.1 GCA_913060465.1 uncultured Cryomorphaceae bacterium
GGGCAGTACTAATCAGTGTATTAGTGCTGCCCGCGTTGCTTTATCTCTTTTTTGTTTACGGTCAAAGTGAGGTGTTCTTCCAGACTTTGGATTATGTAGGGCCTGACGAAGTTGTAGCAAATGACGGAGGTTTTGATACCGTTCACTATACCATTCCAGATTTTGAGTTTTACAACACGGATAGCGCAGTGGTGACGAGAACGGAAATGGATTCAACCATTTATGTGTTGAGTTTCTTCTTTGCTACCTGTCCTACTATTTGCCCGGCGATGAACTTCCACTTGAACGAAATTCAAAAGCGCTTCAAAGGGTATGACCAGTTTAAGCTGGTTAGCATTACCGTCGATCCCGAAAAGGATAGTCCGTCCGCGTTGAAAGCTTATCAGAAAGAGCGTAACTATGATCCTGCAAAGTGGACCTTCCTAACAGGAGATCAAGCAGCCATTTACGAGCTTGCCAAAGCGGTATACTTAAACGCTTTCGAGGACCAAACTGCTGAAGGCGGCTTTTTGCACAGTACCAGTGCGATTATCATAGATTGGGATGGGCACATCCGCAGTAGAAAGGATGATTTAGGAAACATTGTAGGGTCTTATGATGTTTTAGATGTAACCCAGTTGAATGACTTGGAGGACGATATCAAAGTATTAATCGCTGAATACGAACGCGATAAACACAATCAAAGAGATGAGTAATACAGCATCAGAAAAATTAATCATGCGCACTATTGCCATAGTGAGCGTCTTGATACCAGTGGCAGTAGCACTGCTCATGATAATGCCAGCGAGCTGGAAGGCGAGCTTAGGTATTGAGGAGAACAGCGCCGTTAGCAACTTACCCGTATTTCATGCCGTATTGAATGGAAGTACGTTTGTCCTTTTGGTTTGTGCGGGCATTGCCATTAAGAGCAAGAACATTACCATGCACAGAACCTTTATGATCAGTGCTTTCGTATTGAGTAGTGTGTTTTTGATCTCCTACGTGATTTACCATTTGACACATCCAAGTGCGAAGTTTGGGGGTGAAGGGAGCATCAGAATGGTGTATTTCTTCATTCTAATATCACATATCATACTGAGTGTACCGGTTATTCCATTGGCGCTACTCAGCATCTATCGTGGCTGGACGAATGATATTCAGCGCCACAAGAAAATCGTCAAATTCGCATACCCTGTATGGTTGTACGTTGCGCTCACAGGCGTATTGGTATACCTATTCATGCAACCTTACTATTGATGAAGAAGTTACTTCCCTTACTTGCTTTTCTATTGCCAATTATTGGCTCCGCTCAATGCAGTATGTGTAAAGCAGTGGCTGAAAGCGCCAATGAGGGTGGCTTTGGGGCTGGATTGAACTACGGGATTTTGTATCTGATGATATTTCCGTATTTGATTATTAGTGGCATCGCTTACCGCATGTACAGAGCGAAGAAAGCAGCTAAATAGTCGTATCTTCGGGTATACCGCTAACCCCTATTGATATGCGCCAGCACCTACTTTTTTTCGTTGTTATTAGTCAAAGCTTTCTGGGTATTAAAGTCCAAGCGCAAGAGGCATGGACCCTGAATGCTTGTATTGAGTATGCTGCTACTCACAATATTGATATCCAGCGCGGTCAAAACGCATTAGAGCTGGCTGAGGTTAATACACTTCAGAGCCAATTGGCCTTTCTCCCTTCAGTCAATCTAAATGGTGGATATTATTGGAACTTTGGTTTGACTATTGATCCAATAACAAACACGCGTCAACCGGGATCTCGGCAGACTTTGGGAACAACAGCCTCGACAAATTGGACACTATTTGGAGGCGGAAGGAATTACTATCAGTTGCAACAAGCGAAAATGAATGAGGTTGCGGCGATGTACCAACTTCAAGAACTCAGCAACAACGTTTCTCTTAATATTGCCTCCTCATACTTACAGATTTTAGTGAATAAGCAACTGCTCGAGGTAGCAGAAGGGCAACTGACCGCGTCTGAGCAAAGCTTCAAGCGGACGCAAATTTTGTATGAGAACGGAGCCATTTCGAAAGATAACTACTTGCAGGCAATGGCACAGGTGAAGTCTGATGAAGGTGCATCCATAAGTGCCCGAAACGCCCTGGTCCTTAGCAAACTTATGTTATATCAGATGCTCCAATTGGAGGAGGATTTTGAAGATTTTGATGTAGTGGCCCCAAAGGTAGATTTGACTGCCGGTGCAATGCGTGGATACAATGATGAAGAGCTCATGTCTTCAGCAGTAGAGAAGCAGCCAAGCGTGAAATTGGCCAATGCGAATATAAATGCAGCTCAGTATGCGGCTAAGCTCGCAGAAGGGGGGCGTTATCCCTCTATTGCATTCTCGGCACAGCTGAATTCGAACTATGTACAAGGATTGCCATACTTCACTGACTATTACACGTTGACGACCTATACTTTGGTTGAAAACCCGATCACGGGTTCTATTGACCAAGTCCCTCAAGAAATTAACGTTCCAGACCCGAATAGTATGATTAATTACACCGTGGGCAACCAACTCATGGATAATTGGAACCAATTTGTAGGAATCGGTATACAGGTGCCCATTTTTAACTCTGGACAAGTACACAGTGCCGTACAGCGTGCCAAGATTCAAGAGCACAATGCCCAACTAGACCTGCGCCAATCTGAACTGAACGTGCGTCAAACCATTGAGCGTGCCTACCTCGATGCAGTGGGCGCTTTGGCAATTTATGATGCCTCGCAAAGTGCAGCAGCAGCCTCAAAAGAAGCCTTGGACAATGCGAGAACGAATTTTGAATTGGGTACCATTAGTGCCTTCGACTTTAGCTTAAGTCAAAACCAATACATCGCAGCGGAAAGCCGCGCCATTCAAACAAAATACGATTACTTATTCAAGGTGAAGGTGCTTGAATTTTATCTATTCAATCAGATCACCCTTTAACCCATAGCCCCATGAAAGTGAATTATAAAATAGTAGGTACCGTTGCAGTGGTTGCCATCATAGGATTGATTGCGGCTAAAAAGCAAGGTTGGATCGGCGGTAATGGCGATGCTGTCGAAGTGGAGATCGGTTATGCGCACAAGCGAACGGTCATAGAAACCGTAACAGCAAGTGGTAAAATTCAACCTGAAGTAGAGGTGAAAATGAGCCCGGAGGTGAGCGGTGAGATCATCGAGGTAAATGTTGTTGAAGGTCAGCAAGTGTCTGAAGGCGATGTGTTGGTACGTATCAACCCAGATATATATGAAAGTGCCATAACAAGAGCTCGTGCCGCGGTGAATAGTGCGAAATCTGGCTTGGCCCAAAGTCGTGCAGCATTAGTTGAAGCTGAAAAATTGTGGAAACGCAATCAGGTGCTTTTCGAAAAAGGTGCTATTTCAGAGCAAGAATACGATGCCGCCCAGCGTGCCATTTCTATCTCGGAATTACAAGAGGAAGCATCTAGATACCAACTCCAAAGTGCAGAAGCTAATCTTGACGAAGCGTATAAAAACCTTAAGCGTACTACGATCATTGCACCTATTGATGGGACAGTGAGTCAGCTCGATGTAGAATTGGGTGAACGTGTGGTAGGTACAGCAACAATGACTGGGACCGAAATGCTACGCATTGCAGATTTGAATGCGATGGAAGTTTTGGTTGAAGTGAACGAAAACGACATCGTAAAAGTGGCCATGGGCGACACCACCATTATTGAAATCGACGCATTCTTGGGTGAGGAATTCAAAGGAGTGGTTAGTGAGATTGCCAACAGTGCAAAATTAGCAATGGGTGCCTCTGCGGATCAGGTCACAAACTTTGAGGTTAAGATTCGAGTCTTGAACGAGAGCTATGCGAAACTCCAGGAGGAATATGGTGCACATCCGTTCCGTCCAGGAATGACAGCTACGGTGGATATCATTACAAACAAAGTAAAAGAGGCCCTTGTTGTGCCAATCGTAGCGGTAGGCGTAAGAAAGGATACCACGGATAAGGCACGAGTCGTTGATGAGGCTATGGCCGATGCCAGTGAGAAGTTCGAGGTGGTCTTCTTGCCAAATGGGACAAAAGCGGATTTGAAAGTGGTGAAAAGCGGCATTCAGGACGATGAATTCATCATGGTTAGTGGACTGGAAGATTCGACCAAAATCATTACAGGTCCTTATAGTGCCGTAAGCAGAAACTTACTCAAGGGCGCAACCATTAAGGAAAAGTAAGTTCCAATGCTCCTGTGTATAGAGACTTCAACCAAGAATTGTAGCATCGCCCTTGTCGAGGATGGCTTGTTGATAGGTCATGCAGATGAGTTCGGTGACCGATTCATTCACGGCGAACGCCTCCATACGTTGATACAGGAATTAATTCATTCCAAAGGAAAGACTTTGCAAGACCTCAGCGGTATCGTTGTAGGCGAGGGGCCAGGTTCTTACACAGGATTGCGCATTGGCGTGAGCACGGCCAAAGGACTTGCTTACGCGTTGGGTATAAAACTATACGCGCTTCCGACACTTGGATGTTTTGATTTTACCAGTGTAACTGATTCGACCGTCGTAACTGTTTTGGATGCGCGTAGAGATGAGGTTTTTGCCCAAGTTTGGCATAATTCCGGCTCAGAATTTCAGCCGCAAGGACCCGTTGAAGCAGTAATCGTTGATGAACAGGCTTGGCCCACGTTGCAAGGGGATACCGGCGTTACCGTGCTAGGGGATTGCGGTGAGAAAATGACCGAACTGCTCACGCAGATTGGAGTGCATTGGAATGTGAAGCCCACTGCCTTTCCTTCGGCAAAAAATATGGCAGCATCCATCGCCCTAGAAAAGCATCGCGAAGTGGATGTGGCTTATTTTGAGCCTTTCTACCTGAAGGATTTTGTCGCGGAAAAATCTAAAAAGAAGTGGTTCTAACCGTTTCGAAACGAACAGCTTACTAGATGGTCGTTCACCATCCCAGTTGCTTGCATGTGTGCGTAGATAATAGTAGGTCCTACGAACTTGAAGCCTAGTTTTTTTAAGTCTTTCGAAATCTGCTCGGCCAGCGGGGTCATTGCCGGAATTTCAGCGAGAGTTTCCCATTGGTTAATAATGGGTTTCCCATTCACGTAGCTCCAGAAAAAATCAACCAAGGTCGTCCCGTTTGCATGCATGTCCTCGACACATTTGGCGTTATTTACGGCAGCAAGAATTTTAGCTCTATTGCGAATAATTCCGGGGTTTTCCATCGCTGTATCCAATTCCGCTGGGGTCATTGACGCCACCTTTTGAATATCGAATTCATGGAATACGGCGCGAAAGGCTTCGCGTTTTTTTAATACGGTAATCCAGCTCAAGCCCGCCTGAAAAGTTTCGAGGAGTAGGAATTCGAACATTTTGGTTTCGTCCAGTACCGGGCGTCCCCACTCTTGGTCATGGTAATCTTCGTACAGACGAATTCCCTCACACCATCCACAACGTATTATCGGCTCGTCCATAATACGCTTGCTTCAAGAGTGTTAGAAACCGGAAGGCCGCATGCTCGGTTTTGGCACAAAAAGAATCGTGTTTGTTCAGGGGAAAATCGGCCCATAAATAAGGCATGATCCGAGTTTCCATCGCTCCAATAGAGAGGAGTCGTAGGCGCATAGCTCGTTTTGGTAAGTCCTTCTGCAGCAATTTTTGCATCTGGTCCACAAACGACCATTTCTTTGCTGCCATAAACCTCAACCAAAGCAAGGCTTAGCCATTCAGAATAGTTGGGTCCGAAACGGAACACCTTTGGGTGGATGGCGTGAAGTGCCTCCGTTGCCCAATTCGAATATTCGGCATTGCCAATCAGCTCGCCCAAACGATGAAAGAAATGCGCACACATAGCGTTAGCACTAGGGATAACATTGTCTTCCACTTCGATGTGGGTCTGCCATGTTGCTTGTTCTTCCGAGCTGTAGGGGCGGAAAATGAGGTCGGCCGTCGATGGAAACTTTTGGACAATGGTGCGGGCCAATTTTTGAGCTCGGTCTAAAAACTTTTGCTCAGGCTGCAGGCTGTAACCCTCGACTAAAGCCAATCCAAATGCGCTATAGTCGTCTAAAAAGGCATCGCCTTGCGGCTGGCCATCGATGATTTGGTGGTGTAATTGATCCTGAACTACGGCGAGCTCCCAAAGGTTTTCGATTAATTCTAGTGCTGCGCGGTCAAAACCAGCATCGGGCAAGGCCCAATGACTTTGTGCAAATCCTTGAGCGAGCAGGGCATTCCAGCAAAGTATGGCTTTCGGATCAAGGGCTGGTTTAGGGTGGGAGTTAAGGCGCAGGGAACTAGCTTTATGAAGTTTCGTTCTCCAGCCACATACATGCTCTTGGAGCTCAAGAAGGGATAGGCCATTAGAATTGGCAAACTCTTCATCGGATTTTTCGCGATGTAGGATGTATTTACCTTCCCATTTTGCATTGGGTCCTAAATCAAAATATGTTTTGAATAAATGGTCTTCCCATAGACCTATGGATTCGAGTTCTTCTTGGGTCCAAGTGTAAAATCCGCCTTCCTCTCTCTTGGATTCCGGGGTGGGAGAGTCCGCATCCAAAGCTGCTCCGAAAAGGCCATTTTCCAATTGCATCCACTGTTCGAGGAATGCCTTGGTTTGTAACAGTACCTGTTCGTAGTGCTTCGTAGTGCGGTGGCGTTGAGCGCTAGCGACTAGACCGAGAATTTGGGCGTTGTCGTAAAGCATTTTTTCGAAGTGGGGGACTTTCCAGAATCGGTCCGTAGCGTAACGTGTAAAACCGCCGTGCACAAAGTCATACAATCCACCATAGGACATGCGCTCGATGCTCAAGTGGACAAAATCTTGCACGTCCACATGATTTGAAAGCACGCCGTAGCGCAACAAATAATGATAGTTGCTGGGCATAGGGAATTTCGGAGCTCGATTCATCCCTCCCCACTGTGGATCCCAACTTCGCATCCATGGTACTAGCACATCTTCGAGGTCACTAGCGGAGAATGTATGTCCGTCAACATTTTTATTGAGCTCGACCATCTCTGCGAGGCCGCTTTTCATCTTATCCCCGTATTCAATAACCGTTTTTGGATCATCGGAATACATGGTGGCAATTTGCTCGAGTGCCGCCATCCAATCGGACTTCGAAAAATACGTTCCACCCCATACGGGCGTTCCGTCGGGTAGGGCAATACAGTTTAGGGGCCAACCACCCTGACCAGTCATCAGTTGCACCGCAGCCATGTAGCGAGCGTCGATATCGGGACGTTCTTCGCGATCAACTTTGATTGCCGTATAATGAGCATTCATTAATTCTGCTACCTCCATGTCCTCAAAGCTTTCATGCTCCATGACATGGCACCAGTGACAGCTTGAGTAGCCAATTGAAATAACCAGCAGTTGATTCTTGGCTTGTGCCTCCTCCAGTACAGCATGATCCCACATCTTCCAATGCACAGGATTGCCCGCGTGCTGCTGTAGATACAGGCTTTTGCTGCGATGAAGGTCGTTACTCATTACTTCATTTGCTTGGTGTAATTGTGGTAGAAGTGAGGAATGGTTTCTATGCCTTTGAAGTAGTTAAATACACCGTAATGCTCATTAGGGCTGTGAATTGCATCGCTATCTAGACCAAAGCCCATAAGGATGCTTTTTGCGCCAAGAATTTGCTCGAACAGTGCAACTATAGGGATTGAGCCCCCGCTTCTTACTGGCAGCGCAGGTTTACCAAAAGTAGTCTCATAAGCGGCAGAGGCGCTTTGGTAAGCTGGATCCGAGCTGTGTGTTACATAGGGAAGACCTCCATGGTGTGGCGTTACTTTCACACTAACACTGCTTGGGGCAATATTTAAGAAATGCTGCGTAAACTTCTCGGTAATGGCATCCGGATCCTGACCTGGTACTAAACGCATTGAGATTTTCGCATAGGCCTTCGATGGAATAACAGTCTTTGCGCCTTCACCAATGTAGCCGCCCCAAATTCCATTGACGTCCAAGGTTGGACGGATACTCGTGCGTTCAGGTGTGGAATAGCCTTCTTCACCCCAAACATCAGAAATGCCGATAGATTTCTTGAATGCTTCTTGGCTGAATGGTGCTTTTGCCATCAAGGCGCGTTCTTCGGTGGATACAATCTCTACACCATCGTAAAACCCTTCAACGGTGATTTCGCCTTTCTCGTTATGCAGACTGGCTACCATTTGAGTCAGGATGTTGATTGGGTTCGCCACGGCACCACCATAGAGTCCACTGTGCAAGTCACGGTTAGGACCTGTTACCTCAACTTCAACATAGCTGAGTCCGCGAAGCCCTGTGGTAATGCTTGGAGTGTCATTGGCAATCATCCCTGTATCAGAAATAAGGATGGTATCACAAGCGAGCATCTCTTTATGTTCTTTCAAGAATGGGCCTAGGTTCGAAGACCCCACTTCTTCTTCTCCCTCAATCATGAATTTCACATTACAAGGCACACCGCCTTCAGCTTGAAGAATTTCAAATGCCTTAAGGTGCATGAACATTTGACCTTTATCGTCACAAGCGCCGCGAGCAAAAATGGCCCCATCTGGGTGTATTTCTGTGGTTTTTATAACTGGGTCGAAAGGGTCATTATCCCATAATTCAATAGGGTCTGCCGGTTGTACATCGTAGTGTCCATATACAAGGACGGTTGGGAGGTTTGCATCAACAAGGAACTCTCCATAGACAATGGGATGTCCTTTGGTGGGGTATATGTTTACATTTTGAATTCCCAAGTCCTTCATGTGCGTTGCGATATGATCTGCACATTGGGCCACGGCATCATTGTATGCTGGGTCTGCAGAAATTGAAGGAATGCGCAATAGTTCAAACAATTCGTCGAGCATGCGCTGCTTATGAGAATCAATGTAAGATTTTGGGTTCATTATGTTGATTATTATGGGTTTCAACCAAAGGTAAGACCTAGGAATTGTAGGTCGATGAAATCTATTAATTTTCTATATTCGGGCATGCGCAAAACCCTACTCGCCTTTGGGTTGATTCTTTCAGCCTTTGTTTATGCTCAGCCTAGTATGACCGTCAGTACGAACGGAACATACAAAAATCCGTATTGGATGGCATCGAATATTCTAGTTGACTCGAATTTGAGTGTATACAACATGGGGCAAAACGGGTTCAATTTAACGCAGCCGAATACTACGCAGATAGGGTACTTTGAGGCAAACGACACCTCGTTCCCCGTGCAATCGGGCATCGTCATGGTCGCGGCGCAACAGAGTTCGGATGTCATTGCTAGTAGCCCGGGGACGGGTAATAACACCACGTTTACCGACAGTGAGTTAGCGAGTGTACTAAGCACTTTGGGAAGCTCAGGATACGCAATTAAGGATATGGTTAGTATTGAATTCAGTTTCATTGCGCAATCGGATTCCATCAAATTCAACTACTGTTTCGGCTCCCACGAATACGACGGCTATACCTGCAGTAGTTTCAATGACGTGTTCGGATTCTTTTTAGAGGGGCCTTACATCGACGGTGTAACGGCGCCAACGAACGGATCTATCGTTAAAAATATTGCAACCATACCTGGAACTACCGTTCCCATTGCGGTGAATACCATCAACTCGGGAAGCCCTTCGGGAAGTTATCCGGCTTCGAACTGTTCATCAGCTAACCCAAACTTTGTGGCGCATAGTGCTTACTACAACAGTTCGAACGGTTCCATTGTGACCTTGGACGGATATACCGATAAATTCACTGCACAGGCTGAGGTTCAATGTGGCGGGTGGTATACCATTCGACTCAAGCTCGCCAATGTAAGTGACGCAGCATTGAGCTCCGCTGTATTCCTAGAGGAGAAATCACTCAAAGGACCAGAGATTGCCTTCACACAAAACACAAACGTTGGAAATTCGTTTACAGATTCTTTATTGGTTGAGGGATGTAATAAGAACGAAATCATCTTCTCGCGTTCGGCGAACTTGGGCATTGAGATGAAGATCCCGATATATGTGGATACCAACCTGAGTACAGCCGTTGAGGGTGTTGATTTCTCTGTACTGCCGGATACTATTACGCTGGACCCTTACGAAACTGCGGATACGCTCGAGTTTTGGGTCTATGATGACAATATTGCTGAGGCGAATGAAGCCTTGGTGATCGTTCAAGATTATGTCTACACGGATTGTTACAATTACCCGGTACACCGTTTTGAATACTACATCCGTGATAAGGATACGTTAAACGGAACATTAACATTGAACGCACCATCCGATACAGTCAACTGTCCTGGGGATAGCGTAGAATTAATAACGACGAATATCTCCTATGAAGGGACCTATGATGGTTTCTGGTTGAACGACAGTGCTTTTGTCCCTTCACGCTGGGTCCAAGTTGATTTCGACACCACCTTTACCTATGTGATGTTCGACGAGTGTGGGGATACCATCATTTTCACTCAGGACCTGTTCCTCAAACCATACACACCGATGGTTTATGAGCACGATACCGTACGTGTTTGTCCTGGCGACTCCGCATATTTAAGTCCGGTGTATTACGGTGGTCAGGATCCCTTGACCTTCTACTGGTTAGATAACCTTACTCAAAATAATCCTCGTGCCATTCTCCCTTGGCAAGACAGCACTTTCGTGCCATTTAGTGTAACTGATGGTTGCCAGGTTCTGCTTTTAGATAGTGCTATGGCGATTAACATGCCTAAGCCCACTGCGGGTTTTCAATATTTAAATGATCCGTACGTGCCATTGCGCGTTGCGTTTGACGAAAAGGCGCAAAATGAGGTCAGCTGGACATGGTATTTAGACTCAACTGTGATTACTGGTGAAAGTTTTGAATACGATTTCTCACGCCCAGGTGATTATGAGGTAACCCAGGTGGTGACCAGCGATTTTGGATGTATCGACAGCATTACCCTCATTGTAGCGGTTGAAACTGACTTTTACTTATACATACCTACGGCCTTCTCGCCAAACAACGATGGTGTAAACGATTGTTACGAGATTAAGGGAGTAGGTTTCGAATCCATTGATTTTCAGGTGTTCAACCGTTGGGGAAATCCCGTGTATTCCTCAACTGATGAAAACGATTGCTGGGACGGAACGGTGAATGGAAAACCGCTACCGATGGGATCCTATTCTTGGAAGCTTTTAGTTCGACTCCCATTCGACGAGATCGCCATGAAGGAGGGGATTCTCAACATCATCCGTTAAGCTTAGAGAAAGGGGATGGTCAATACTCCGATCACCAATACCACTTTGTAGCATAAATGTGCCCAACGAAGCGTGCGCTTTCCCTTTGCGCCCAAGGTTAGGGTGTTTGCGACACTTAAAAGTACCAGCATACTCAACATTCCTACTTGGGCATAGGTGCTAAACCAGGCCTGTGTAAAGAAGGCTGGAATCCATGCAATACCACTGGTAATGATCAGGGCAAGTCGAGTTTGATCTTCACCGAATTCACTTGCCATAGTGGTTTTACCAATAATGGTATCTCCGGTAACCATGAGTAGATCCTTCAATAGTTCTCTTGCGAACAAGGCGAGGCCGACCAATCCGCCGAATGCAATAGTATGCCAGCTAAAGTATTGATGATAGACACTTATGCCGAAAAAAGGCATCAACCCAATAAAGGATGCGCTGACGTGGCCTAGCATAGGAATTTTTCTGAGTTTATGACTGTAAAACCAGAGCGAGGCCGCGTAGATCCCGTAAAACAGAAGTGCTTTGTAGCTCACCGTGTAGGCAAGTCCTAGTCCAATCAATAACGAAATAATCGCGATACGAAGCGAAGTGCTTTGGCGCACGAGTCGCTCAAAGGCGGTCTGCTTGGGTCGGTTAATGGTGTCGCTTTCTAAATCATAAAAGCTATTGATCAAAAAGCCAAAAATTAAAACCAGTGCTGAAGCCCAAATGGTTAAGTGTGTTCCGAGATCTTTGGCAGTATCTAATCGGTCAAATCGCTCTTCGAAAACAAAGAGTGAGGCCAAATACTGTCCAAGTACTAGCAATAAGACGTTATACCAGCGAATTTGGCTGAGTAGGGCGAGGATTTTTAAGAGGGTGTATCGGCGGCGGTTGATAGTTGTCAAAACCTGTATACCACTTCAGGGGAGAACCCTTCAAACTTTGACTTGACCTTATCGTAATCACGGGTAAAACCCATGACAAAACCACCACCACCGGAGCCACAAAGCTTGAGGTAATAGTCCTCGCTCTCTAAACCTTCGCGCCACAAATCATGGAAACCTTGAGGAATCATTGGGTCGAAGTTATCGAGCACAAGAGCACTTAACTTTTTCAAGTTGTTGAAAAGCGGTGTGCGATCACCTTTGACGAATGCTTGGATACATGCGTCGTTGTATTTGATGAATTGGTTCTTCAGCATATTGCGGAAGCCCTCTTCTTTCAGTTTTTCCATGAAAATCTCCACCATTGGCTGGGTTTCGCCAGGTGCGCCACTATTCAAAAGGAATACTGCGCCTGCTCCAGCTTCTATAGAGGCAGGGAGTTTAACAGTGCCAAGGTTGTCCTTGCTCTTAATCAACAAAGGAAGGCCGAGGTAACAAATGGTTGGATCGATACCGCTGCTCTTGCCGTGGAAATAGCTTTCCATCCAACTGAAGATGCGCTTCAGTGCTTTGATGTCATTCGCCTTTTCTGGGTTAGCTGAAATCTTATCTGTACAGTAGCGATCGTAAATAGCCGCTACCAAAGCACCAGAAGATCCCACGCCAAATCCTTGCGGAATGGAAGAGTCAAAATATAATCCATCTTGAAGATCCGCTTCGAAAGCAGCAAAATCAAACGCACAAGGTGCTTCGTCCGATTTTAAATAAGCAATGTATTTTTTGAGATTTTCACTGCTCTTGAGTTGCGTAGCATTGTGCGCTTCAGTGAATTGGAATGCGCCTTTATAATAGGTGTGTGGAATCGATAGGCCCATACTGTCCTTGATGATTCCATACTCTCCAAAGAGAAGCACTTTACCGTAAAAAAGCGGATTCTTTTCCATTTATAGCTGTTTAGGTCCTTGACCAACTTCGTCACATAGGTAACTCCCGTCTTTGCAAAAAGTTCGTAAGTCACTGTCTATGAACTGCAAAATTACGTCTTTATGTGATTTCGGGTACAATAAATGCACATTTGCACCTGCATCCAAGGTGAAATACAATGGATTGCCCGTTTGCTCACGGAATGCCCAAATCGCTTCGATGACCTTGAGGGTATTTGGCTTCATCAGGATAAAATATGGACGAGAGCTCATCATCATGGCGTGCAGTGTCAATGCTTCACTTTCCACGATGGCGCCAAAACCAGCTATATCTCCATTGCGCATGCAATTCAAAAGCTCTGCCTGGTTGGTGTGGGCTTGAGCGAATCGAGCTTCGGCATAGGTATGTCCCTCCATAAGTCCATGACCCACAGTGGAGCTCACGACTTTCTCTCCTTTATCTACTAGAAGAATGGTGTCCTGAAAGCTTTTAAAGACCTCATCTACATCATCGTAGGCAACTGCCCATCGATCTGAACTGCCTTCGATATTCTTGTGTGTTCCCCAAGCTGCTAATGGCCCATAGACGCTTCTCGAACCGGAACCTGAGCCTAGTCTTGCGGCTTCGCTTGCTTCTTCAAAGAAATTTTCGACGGGTAAACCGAGCTCTTGCTTTACGCTCATCAAACACAGGGCTAATGCACTCATTCCAGAGGCAGAAGAGGCGATACCTGAGCTGTGAGGGAAGCTGTTTGAAGTATGAATTTCCATATCAAGCGTGCCGGCAAAGGGAAATTGCTCAGCGGTACGTTCGAGGAACGTCTTGATTTTAGGTAGGAAACTAGGGGTGGAAACACCTTCAAGAAATACTTCTATTTGGCCAGATCCTGGTGCGTACTTCAACGTCGTAGTTGTGGCTGCTGCACTTAAGGTGAAGCTAATAGAAGGATTGGCCGGAATTTGGACCGGGTATTTGCCCCAATATTTAACCAGGGCAATGTTTGAAGGACTTTTCCAGGTAACTTCTTTCATTATTCGAAGCTCACGCCGCTTACTTCATTAGCGCGGTCAATTTTCTTAATCAACCCCTGCAAGGTTTTTCCTGGACCACATTCTACGAAATGCGTGGCGCCATCGGCCATCATCTCTTGAACGCTTTGGGTCCATTTTACTGGAGCAGTTAATTGGTCGATCAAATTCTTTTTAATCTCAGCTGGGTTTTGCACTGCTTTCGCAACACTGTTCTGGTACACAGGACATACCGGAGTTTCGATATCCGTCGCTTCAATAGCAGCGGCTAATTCTGCTCTGGCAGGTTCCATCAGTGGACTGTGGAATGCTCCACCCACTGGAAGTACCAAGGCACGACGCGCACCTGCTTCGGTTGCTTTTGTACAAGCTGCCTCCACTGCACTGATCGTTCCTGAAATAACTAACTGCCCAGGACAGTTATAGTTCGCTGCAACTACGACTCCGTCGATATCGGCACAGATTTGCTCTACGACTGCATCTTCGAGTCCAAGAACGGCCGCCATGGTTGAAGGATTCTGCTCACAGGCTTTTTGCATCGCCATGGCACGCTTGCTCACCAAGGTTAAGGCGTCCGTAAAGCTCAATGCGCCAGCAGCACAAAGGGCTGAAAATTCACCTAGGCTGTGTCCGGCTACCATATCTGGTTGGAATTCATTGCCCAACAGTTTTGCCATAATTACACTCATGGTAAAGATGGCCGGTTGGGTTACTTTGGTTTGCTTGAGTTCTTCCTGAGTTCCTTCGAACATGATTTTGCTCAATTCGAAACCTAGCACACGGTCGGCCGTGTCGAACAGTTCGCGCGCTTCTTTGTGGTTGTCGTACAAGTCTTTCCCCATTCCTGGGTACTGGGCGCCTTGGCCCGGAAATACATAGGCTTTGCTCATTCTCCGTAGTATTCTATGATGTTATTATGTGTTTCTGCCAATTGGATTTTGTGCAACTCCGCCCCGTGTTCAGCAACTTTCGGCGCAAGGATTTTCCAAAATTCACAGGCGATAATCTCCGCAGTAGGCTGCTTGCCCGCCATGAAGTCGATATCTAAATTCAAGTTTTTGTGGTCGACCACATCGATGATGTGCTCGCGAATGATTTGTTTGAGGTCGAAGAGGTTCATCACGAACCCTGTTTCAGGGTCGATTTCCCCGCGCACGGTAACTTCTAACTCGAAGTTGTGGCCGTGGTAGTTCTCGTTCGAACATTTGCCAAAGACCTTCTTATTGGTCGCGGCGTCCCATTTGTCATTCCACAATTTGTGCGCTGCACAGAAGTGTTCTTTACGCTTGATGTAAATCATGCTAGGAAAAGTTTAGGCAAAGATACGATGGGTGATGTTCTCATTCGCCATTCCCCGACTGAAGTTGCTCCCAATCTGGATGTTCCTCCCAGAATTTGGTGGCCGATTTTACCAACTCCTCATACATCGCTAAAAACCACGGCTCAAACTGATCCAAATCTGCTTCCAGTCCTTTCGCAAAGTAGCTTGCCAGCCCATCACCCCCGGGATGGCGGTGGGAAATACCGGATGCTGCTGCGCGCAACCCGTCCAAAGTCTTATATGACATCAGCCAATTTTCTCTAAGTAAGAAAGGTGCCATTCTGGAAGCGCGGCCTTTCAACAGGTGCTGGTTACGACCTATATCGTCCAAACATTGTCCTATAAAATCAGCTGCTGTCGGGCTATCTGAACCTTTTAGAGCTTGAGCCCAAGCCCAATGCTTATGGAGAAAATAATCCCCAAGTAGGTCCAAGGCGACACCGGCGTATTTGCCGACATGAGGATGCAATAACTGCTTTGCGCTTTTACTGAGCTCGTGGGCATCGGCAAAATCATCAATATGACGGTGCAGGTCCACGCCTAAGCGTTGTGCGGCAGAAGAACGTTCACGCCACGCCCGCCCTTTAAACCCATCGGCCGTAAAATTAAAAACCCGAACCTCTGCGAGGTTCGGGCTTAAATGTAAATGCGCTAGAAAATTCAAAGCGACCTTTGCTTACGCTTCAACCACTGTAAAGTCAAACGACTCCATTACTGGGTTGATCAAAAGCTTTTCGCTCGCTTCTTTCACCATTGCTTCTGCTTGTTCTTTCGAATCAGCCTCAACTTCCAAGGTGATGTGCTTACCAATGCGAACATTAGTTAAAGCGTCCAACCCGATGTTTTTCAGGTTCGCACCAACGGTTTTTCCTTGAGGATCCAAAAGCGCCTTAAGTGGCATCACATTGATTTCAGCAGTGAATTTCATGTTTGTGTTTTTAATGGTGTTGCGCTTCGCCGCGAAGGGCTATGGCGCTAATTATTGGCAGCAAAAATACGACAATTGAAATGCTCAGCGCACCAAAAAAAGGAATCATTATTGCGAAAATTCCAAACAGGGCATATTGCCCCCATTTGCGCCCCTTCGAGCCTCCACCTTTGAGACTCATGACTTTAAACGAAGCATTTTGCCAGTACACGGTATAGAATGCGAGAAGTGCTAGCCCTAGGTGCCATATCAGCAAGGGTGTGCCTTCAAGATTCATGATCCATTCCCAATTATCCCATCGTCCCATCCAAGACCACAAGCCCAATGCAAACAGAGCATTGGCCGGCGTGGGCATGCCGATAAAATCTTTAGAACCGCCTTCAAGCGTATTGAATACCCCAAGCCGATAAACGCTTGATGCGGTCACCAGTGCACCTATGAGCATTGCCCATGGCTGTGGCATATGTCCGTAATCGGCCAAAATACTTGACCACAAAAAGCCTGAGGTTGCCCCGAAAGAGATGGCATCGGCTAGAGAATCTAACTGTTTACCCAGTTCGGATGAGGTGCCAATCTTGCGTGCTGCCCAACCGTCGAACATATCGAAAGTTGCAGCTGCAATGAGGCTTATGGCAAGGCCTGTATTGCTCGCGTTGACGATGAAGTAAATGGCCATCATCCCGCAAATCGCGTTCGCGAGTGTTAAAAGATTTGGAATGTGTTTCATGCAGTGCAAAGATGCATTATTTTGGCACTATGTCTCTACTGCGCCCTTTGACGGATTGGAAAATCATGTTGGCCGCGACTGTTTTATTAGTCGCTGCATGGAACCTCCCTGTGTTGGGTCTTTTAATAATTCCTGCTTTTGTCTTGCTCCTCGAGTTGGCTTTTCGCCCTGGCAGGGCATTTTTAAAACTCTACTTGGTCACCGCACTTTGGAATGCAGCCACGACATATTGGATTGCCAATGCACACCCTTTAGGAGTTATTGCGACAGTATTTATCAATGGTGCCTTGATGGCCGCGGCACTTTGGTTGGGTGCTAGGTCCTCGACAATGATTCGCAGATTTCCAAGAGTGGAACGTTGGAGCGCATTAGCTTATTTGCCAATTTTTGCCAGCTGGATTGCCTTTGAAAAGCTGCACGACCATTGGGGATTGGCCTTTCCTTGGCTAAATCTGGGCAACACGTTTAATGGCACACCTATTTTCGTCCAATGGTACAAATGGCTGGGTGCCACCGGTGGAACGCTTTGGGTTCTTGTGGTTGCTATGGCCATTTTTGAATGGCAGCGTGGCAGATGGAGAATAGACCGTCCACTACTGCTGTTCTTAGTGCCCCTGCTGACCAGCATTACCCTTTGGTCCTTACCGCATTCATCGAAGCCAAGTGCTTGGATTAAAGTGGCCGTAGTGCAACCAAATATCAACGCTTACACTGAGAAATGGGAACTGCCTGAAGGGGAGCAAATCGAAAAAGTCCGCCGATTACTCGAAACCCACCTCGGCGACAGCCAAGTTGACCTCATCGTCCTCCCAGAAACGTTCTTGCCGAAGGCGCGTCAGGAGGGGAGTTACGGCCTTGGAGCCATGGATAAATTGCTTCATGAAACATTGGATGCCTATGGCGACGCAGCCATTTTTGGCGCGACGACCTATGATTTTCAAGATGCACCAAATGTATACAATAGGCCGATGGGCAATCGATACTACACGTTGTATAATACGGCGCTATTCCGCACTCTCGGCATGCCCAATGCAGCTATGTACCACAAAGGAAAACTCGTAGTAGGTGGGGAAACCATGCCTTTTGTACAGCTACTGAAGCCGTATTTGGGCGACTGGGCCATAGAGCTTGGGGGTACTTCCGGAACGCTAGGGATTTCCCAAGAACGCACTGTTTTTGACAATGGCAACGGGTTGAAATTGGGCCCAATTATTTGCTGGGAAAACGAATTCTCCGATTATACCACGGACTACACAAAACAGGGTGCGAACCTGCTCGCAGTCATCACTAATGACGGCTGGTGGGGCAATACTCAAGGCCACGTGCAGCACATGCGCTTCTCTGGATTGCGTGCCATAGAAAACGGCAAGTGGATTGTACGTAGCGCCAATACGGGCATTAGCTGTGTGATCGACCAAAAAGGCCGTGTACACGAGTCTCTGGGTTGGGAAGAGGAAGGCGTCATTGTAATGGAGGTTCCATTGCTTGAAGGCCAAACACTGTACAGCAAGACGGGAGACTGGATCGGCCAATTAATGGTCCTACTTTTTGCCCTCAATTTCGGTGTACTTCTATTTAGTAGATTTTTCCGATTAAAGCCGAGGTAAGCAACGCCTCGTGTTTACCTTTGCTTAGAATTAAACATCATTTTATGAGTTCTTACGACGTCGTTGTCATTGGTTCAGGTCCTGGTGGTTATGTTAGCGCCATTCGTTGTGCGCAGCTAGGAATGAAAACAGCCTTGGTAGAGAAATACGCTACTTTGGGCGGTACCTGTCTAAACGTTGGATGTATTCCATCAAAAGCCTTGTTGGACTCTTCGGAGCACTACCACATGGCAGCCCATTCATTCGAAGATCACGGTATTGTGGTAAATCCACCGACCATTGATTTTGGTAAGATGATGGAGCGTAAAGCCGGAGTAGTGAGCACCACGTGCGACGGTATCGATTACTTGATGAAAAAGAACAACATCGATGTACTTCGCGGATTCGGTTCTCTAGTGGATGCCAACACTGTGAAGGTGGCCGGTGAGAGTACAACGGAAGTAAGCGCAAAAAATATCATCCTCGCTACAGGTTCAAAACCTATTGAGTTGCCGTTTGCAAAGTTTGATAAAGAGCGTATCATCAGTTCAACTGAAGCATTGAGCCTTAAGGAAATTCCAAAACACATGATCGTGATCGGTGGTGGCGTTATTGGATTGGAACTAGGTTCTGTATACAAGCGTCTAGGCGCTGAGGTAACCGTAGTGGAATATGCGCCAAGCATCATCCCAACCATGGATGGCGCCTTGGGCAAAGAGCTGCAGCGCAGCTTGAAAAAGTTGGGCATGAAGTTCAGCTTGAGCACGAAAGTGAGCGAAGTAAGCCGTGACGGTGATGTGGTTACGGTGAAAGGAACCGATAAGAAAGGCAACGAAGTGACCTTCGAAGGTGATTACTGTTTGGTTGCTGTAGGTCGTCGTGCCTACACGGATAACCTCGGGCTGGAAAACGTAGGTATTGCTACGGACGACCGCGGACGCATCGAAACGAATGCACATTTGCAAACCTCAGTTTCTAACATCTATGCGATCGGTGATGTAGTAAAAGGTGCCATGTTGGCCCACAAGGCTGAAGAGGAAGGCGTGTTTGTCGCTGAAACTTTGGCTGGTCAAAAACCACATATTAACCACGATTTGATCCCTGGGATTGTATATACTTGGCCAGAGGTAGCTGCTGTAGGAAAGACTGAAGAAGAATTGAAAGCAGCAGGAGTTGCTTATAAATCTGGTAGCTTCCCTATGCGTGCCCTAGGACGTTCACGTGCCAGCGGTGATATCGACGGGGTAGTGAAGGTGTTGGCTGATGCGACTACGGATGAAGTACTAGGCGTACATATGGTAGCGGCTCGTGCGGCAGATATGATCATGGAAGCGGTTACCGCGATGGAATTCCGTGCATCAGCTGAGGATATCGCGCGCATCTGTCACGGTCACCCAACATACACTGAAGCCATTAAAGAAGCGGCATTAGCTGCGACGGACAATAGAGCATTACACAGTTAATGACCATTGCGTCGGCACATAATGTCGATCCGATACAACTAGAGCATCGGCTGTTGGAGTATTCCAATGGCCGATCTTTTTTTGCACTATATACTTCTCGCGGATATAAAAGTGCACACACCGAGCATGCCTTGCTTTTTGCGTGGGGCGCCAGGCGTATATTCTCTGCAGACGACCTGGCTGCCGGTGCCTTAGAAGGCGGATGGCGTTTTGGTTTTGCGGGCTATGAAGTGCGCCATCGCTTTGAATCATTGGACCGTGGGAATCCTGCATTGGGAGATTGGCCAGAAGCACTATTCTTCGAGCCCGAAGTAGTAGGTACGTTGAGTTGGGATGGAACGCTTGAGGTGACCAATTATATTAGCACCAATGCGGAGAATACGCTGATGGAGCTCTTGCAATTGGCGCAACCTTCCCCAGGTTCGACCACCTTAGATTTTGAGCCTGTCGAGACTCAGGAACAATACCTTCAAGCTGTCCAAAGCCTCAAAGACCACATCCAACGCGGCGATATCTATGAGGTGAATTATTGTACGGCTTTCAAGGCGAATTTTGAAAGCTTAGATGCAGCCGCCCTTTTCCAAAAAATGGCGGAACGTACTGATGCGCCGTTCTCAGCCTACCTTAAGTTGGACCAGCACGAATTATTGTGTACCTCGCCTGAGCGCTACATTAAAAAAGAGGGGGCGACCCTCATCAGCCAACCCATTAAAGGGACCAACCGTCGATTAGCCCTAGCCAACGAGCAAGCCATAGAAGAACTCCGTTCGAGTGAGAAGGAACGCGCGGAAAATGTGATGATTGTGGACCTCGTCCGCAACGACCTCAGTCGAGTGGCTACCAAAGGGAGCGTTCAGGTGAGCGAGTTGTATGGTGCTTACGCCTTTAAAAATGTCAACCAATTAATAAGTACGGTCACCGCGGAGTGTAAGCCTGGTACCTCACATTGGGATATTTTCAAAGCGACATTTCCCATGGGTTCTATGACCGGAGCACCGAAAGTCAGTGCGATGCAATTGGCCGAGCGCTACGAAAAAACCGCTCGAGAGGTATATTCAGGCACTGTCGGTTACACTACGCCATCAGGAGATTTTGATTTTAATGTGGTCATCCGAAGTGTGGCCATCAACCGCAAGACTGGAGTAGCGACTACGCACGTGGGCGGTGCCATTACCATCTTAAGCGATCCGAAGCAGGAGTACGAAGAGTGTTTGCTTAAGGCGGAGAGCATGTTCGATAGCGCTCGCTAATTTGGTTGTAGTTTTGAAGGAAAGTAATCCAACATGAATATTGTTCCTGGTTCCAAGGCCATTTTGGGGTTTAGCGGCGGAGTAGATTCCGTAGTGCTTAGCCATTGGTTGCTTCAGCGTTACAATATTCGTCCCTTCCTTTTACATGTAAATTATGGTCTTCGTGAGGAAGCTCAGGAAGATGAAAAATGGTGTCTTTGGTTTGCGGAAGAGCACAGATTTGAAATTGAAGTGCTTCATGCAGATCCAGCTAAACGCAAGGGAAAAAACATTCAAAATTGGGCGCGTGAGCTGCGATATCAATGGTTTGCGGAACGTGCCGAGGCCCTTGGGGCGGAATACATTTTCACCGCCCACCACCTCGATGATCGCCAAGAGACTTTTTTCATGAACGCCCTTCGGGGTGCCGGGCTTACCGGGCTAACAGGTATGTCGAATACGAAGTTGCTTCGTCCGCTCGCGCAGATGAGTAAAGCCGAGATTATTGATTTTGCACAGCAAAATGAACTGAGTTGGCGAGAAGATGCCTCGAACCATACGTTGAAGTATACCCGAAACAAGGTGCGTAACCTGCTGCCAGCAGTCTTCGATGAGGTCGAACCGCGTTGGCGTGGGGGCATTAAAAAGACCTTAGACAACCTGGTGCGCGATCGAGAATTGCTTGAAGGGCTACTGGATACCTTCGTCACTCAACACGTGAGCTTTGAAGACAACGAGATCCATATTGCATTCGCAAAATGGACGGAGGAGCCCTATGCACAAACCTTATTGTACAGGTATTTGCTCCGTGTTGATTTAGGATTTGCTTATGAGGAATGTGGGCATGTATTAAACGGTCCTTCTGGCCAGCTGACGCCTGGGCGATCGATGATTTTAGTCAAGGACCGGGACCGATTCATCGTGGCCCCGAAAAAAGAATTGGACACCAACATTTATAACATCCAGGGGCCTGAAGATTTCGCCAAATTGCCCTTCGAATTGACCTTGACCCCAACTCCTGTGAAGGACATAGTTTTTGACGAAA
Source organism: uncultured Cryomorphaceae bacterium (assembly GCA_913060465.1). Lineage (GTDB taxonomy): Bacteria > Bacteroidota > Bacteroidia > Flavobacteriales > Schleiferiaceae > UBA10364. The sequence goes on from CAJXTR010000016.1 coordinate 22,245, forward strand.
ATCACGAGTGGATAAGTCCGCCTGCAGCCCCATTTCCTTGGACTATTCGCCTATGGAAACCGGGTGATACCTTCTTGCCTTTGGGAATGAATGGAAAGAAGAAAGTAGCCGATTTTCTCAACGACCTGCGTGTCCCGCGCCACCGTAAAAAGCACATCTATGTTGCCTTGAATGGCGATGAAATATTTTGGGTCCTCGGATATCGTATCGCGGCACACGTAAAAGTTGCCGAAGGCGATGACATGGCCTATCTTGCAACCTGCAAATTCTAATCACATGAAGCGATTTTTTACCGCCTTTATTTTTTTAATGACCACCTTAGCTTGGGCACAGCCACAAGCAGTTACTTGGTCGACCTCTTACGAGAACACCGATGAGCATACCATCGTTACTGTTCACGCAGAAATTGCTGAAGGCTGGCATTTATACAGCCAAAACCTTGATGAAGGCGGACCTATTCCGACCTCGTTTGTTCTCGAAGATGATTCTTCCTTTACTACAGTAGGGGGTTGGGCGGAAGGAGAGCCTCATGTAGAGTTTGATCCAAACTTCGATATGGATTTGGCTTTCTTTAGTGATGCCGCGGATTTTACTATCAAACTCCTTCCGACAGAAAAGGAATTTACCGTTAAAGGCGAACTTGAGTTCATGGTCTGTAATGACGAAATGTGTTTGCCGCCGACCTACGAAGATTTTTCTGTTCGCGTAACTAACGCACCTGTCCCTTCCATTTGGAAAGGATTGGGCACTACTTTTTGGCTGGGATTTTTGGGCGGTTTTGCCGCGCTGATCATGCCTTGTATTTTCCCAATGATTCCATTGACGGTGAGCTTCTTTACCAAGCAATCTAAATCAAAAGCAGAAGGCATCTTCAAAGCCTCCATTTATGGTCTAGGAATTATCGTGATTTACGTTGCCTTGGGCCTTGCTGTAAGTATCATTTTTGGATCTGATGCCCTGAACCAAATGGCCACGAATCCGTGGTTCAACTTAGCATTCTTTGCCCTCTTTGTTGTTTTCGCGGCCAGCTTCTTTGGCGCCTTTGAAATCACCCTACCGTCGAGCTGGGTAAACAAAGCAGATGATGCGTCGAACAAAGGCGGGATGCTCGGCATCTTCTTCATGGCATTTACCTTGAGCTTGGTAAGTTTTTCTTGTACGGGTCCAATTATTGGAACACTGCTTGTAGAAGCAGGATCTAAAGGCTCGCTACTGGGACCCGCTGTAGGAATGTTTGGATTTTCATTGGCCTTGGCCATTCCATTTACCCTTTTTGCTGCTTTCCCTGGATGGTTGAATTCTTTGCCTTCATCAGGCGGTTGGTTGAACACCGTGAAAGTGACCCTCGGGTTCTTGGAATTAGCGTTCGCATTGAAATTCTTGTCTACGGCAGATTTGGTATGGCAAGCGCATTGGTTAGAGCGTGAACTTTTCCTCGCCATTTGGGTAGCCATCGCCTTTATCACTGCCTTCTATCTATTGGGTGCCTTCCGCATGCCGCTAGATAGTCCGGTAACCACTATTTCAGTACCACGACTTAGCTTCGCGATTGTCTTTATGATTTTAGGCTTCTACATGTTGCCAGGCATCTTCGGTGCTCCTGTGAAGCTCATCTCAGGATTCCCGCCGCCAGAGCATTATGCTGAAAGTAAAAGTGGCGCCTACGCGCAACCGGTGATCAACACGGTTGTTTCGGGTGAGTCTGCAGTTGTTGAGGTAGAGCATGGTGATCATTGTCCTAATGGCTTACCATGTTTCAATGATTTTGACGCGGGCTTGGCCTATGCGAAGGAAGTTGGCAAACCTATTATGATTGACTTTACTGGCTGGGGATGTCAGAACTGTCGTAAGATGGAAGAAAACGTTTGGGTAGACGAGCGCGTCCACAAACGTTTGAGAGACGAGGTAGTCCTCATTTCCCTATACGTTGATGAACGCACTGAATTTCCAAAAGAAGAGCAATACGTAAGTGAGGTGACAGGACGTAAAATCAAGAATATCGGCAACAAGTGGAGTGAGTTTGAAGAAGTCAACTTCGGCGCAGTGAGCCAGCCCTTGTACGTTTTCCTTGGCCATGAAGACCTCAAGCCATTGATAGAAACAAGAGGCGCAGATCTCGATATCGAAGCCTATATCGAATGGATGGACCGCGGCATCTCAGCCTTCCAGAAATAAGATTGTACTCATAAATATCACGCCCGGACAGAACCTTCTGCTCCGGGCGTTGTTTTTTCAGGG